>NZ_DATDBG010000251.1:0-25204 GCF_036524955.1 Streptomyces sp. | reverse complement strand
GGCGGCGGCGGGGGCCGCGGCCCGGGCGACACGGACGGTACGGACGGCTCGGGCGGCACCGCCAGGGGCGGCGGCACGGCTCACGGCTGATCCTCGCAACACGTCTGACTCCCTCAAGGTCCAGCCAAGCACACCACACCGCGGCCCGCGCCCGCGCCCGATCCCGGTCAACCCGGGCCAGCGATCCGCCCCGGCCGTGCCCTAGCCTCCTGAACATGACCGACGCACCCCGCACCGACACCGACACGGAACCCGCTGCCGACACCGAACCCGCGACCGACTCGGAAACCGCAACGGACGCGGCCGAAGCCGGCACCGAAACCGCCCGGGGCCGGCGCCCGCAGGTGTGGCTGTCCGTACCGCCCGAGGAGATCGGCGGACTGCCCGAGGACTTCGAGTACGTCGTCTGGGACGGCACCGGCCCGGACTTCCCCGCGGACCCCGCGGACGCCGTCTTCTACGTCGTCCCGTACGTGAAGGGCCCGGCTGTCGGCGCACTCCCCCTGCCGCGGATGCGCGCCCTGCGCGTCGTGCAGACGTTGAGCGCCGGCGTGGACCACATCGCGCCCCACCTGCACCAACTCCCGCCCGGCGTAAGGCTGTGCAACGCCCGCGGGGTGCACGAGGCGAGCACCGCGGAACTCGCCGTCACGCTGATCCTCGCCTCCCTGCGCGGCATACCGCGCTTCGTCCGCGGCCAGGACAACGAGAAGTGGTACGCCGGGTTCTACCCCGCGCTCGCCGACCGCAGGGTGCTGATCGTCGGCTACGGCGCGATCGGCGCCGCGCTGGAGGACCGGCTGACGCCCTTCGAGTGCGAGGTGGTACGGGTGGCCCGGGGGGCGCGTACGGTGGCGCGCGGCCCGGTGCACGCCTTCGACGAGCTGCCCGCGCTCCTGCCGCACGCCGATGTCGTGGTCCTGACCACGCCGCTCACCGAACAGACCCGGGGCCTGGCCGACGCGTCCTTCCTCGCCGCCATGAAGGACGGCGCGCTGCTGGTGAACATGGCGCGCGGCCCGGTGGTGGACACCAAGGCGCTGCTGGTCGAGACCGAGTCCGGCCGGCTGACCGCGGCACTCGATGTCACCGACCCGGAACCGCTGCCCCCGGGACATCCGCTGTGGCACGCGCCGGGCGTGCTGATCAGCCCGCATGTGGGCGGCAGCACCTCGGCGTTCGCGCCGCGCGCCAGGAAACTGGTCCGCTCCCAGCTCGTACGGTTCGCCGCGGGTGAGCCGCTGGACAACGTCGTCGCGACAAGCTGAGCCGCCGCTTGGCACTGGGTGACTGCACGCGGTATCCACCACCCCTCATCTCGTTACGCTCGGTAGACAACACCTGTCCCTGAGTGACGAATCTGGTGTATCGTCCGGTCCCGGGGGGCACGCTGAAACCGTGAGCAACGCGGTCATGGCGATGTGAACGACGAGCAACCAAAGGGGGGCGACGGGCGATGCACGGCGCACACCTGACCACCACCGCGCGGCCGGACAGCGCGCCGCGCCGACGACACCTGGCCCCCCGGTGACCGCCGCCGAAACGGTGCTGGTGGCGCCGACGGCCCGCGGCGGCAGGACCGGCCTGCTGCCCCGGCTGCTGGTCGCGCTGCTGTGCGGCGCGTACACCGCGGGTGCCGCCCTCGGCTGGGGCTCCACCGAAGTGGCCCTGGTCATGGGGGACTTCGGACTGGCGGGCGCCGCGGCCACCGCCACCGTCTCGGCGCTGTTCTACGCCCGCCGGGCCGCCGGACCCCACCGCCCCGCCTGGCTGCTGTTCGCCGCGTCCTCCGCGATGACCGCCCTCGGCAACTCCATCTGGGGCTGGTACGAAGTGGTGCTCCGGCACCCGGTGCCGCAGACCTCGCTCGCCGACTTCTGCTTCCTGATGTTCGCGCCGCCCGCCGTCATCGGCCTGCTGGTGCTCGCCAAGCGCCCGGTCACCAGGGCGGGCTGGGTCTGCCTCGCGCTGGACACCTGGCTGGTCGGCGGCTCGCTGCTCACCTTGTCCTGGAGCCTGGCGCTGGCCCGCACCGCCGCCTGGGACGGCCCGAGCACCGCGCGTACCGCCCTGTCGCTGGCCTATCCGTTGCTGGACATCGTGCTGGTGAGCATGGTGCTCGCCCTGCACTTCCGCCGCTCGGCCACCAACCGCGCCGCCGTCGACACCGCCATCGCCGCCCTCGCGCTGACCGTGCTGTGCGACGCGCTGTTCACCTCGCCCCTGCTGCGCGCCCACTACCGCTCCGGGCAGGTGCTCGACGCGGGCTGGTTCGCCGGCAGCATGCTGATGGCGTACGCGCCCTGGGTCGGCGCCCGCCACCTCTCGTCGCGCCAGTCGCGCAAGGCGACAGCCGCCACCCGCAAGGTCACCGGCTCACTGACCGCCCTCACCCCGTACCTGGCCGCCGCCGTGTGCACGCTCAGCATCCTGTACAACGTCATCACCGGCCAGAAGTGCGACCGCGTGGTCCTCTTCACCGGCTGTACGGTCGTGCTGGCCCTGGTCGTCCGGCAGGGCATCATGCTGCTGGACAACATCGCGCTCACCCAGGAACTCGCCCAGCAGGAGAACCACTTCCGGTCCCTGGTCCAGGGGTCGAGCGACGTCATCATGATCGCCGCGCCCAGCGGGGTCCTGCGGTACGTCAGCCCCGCCGCGCAGGGCGTCTACGGCCGTGACCCGGAGGAACTGGTCGGCACCGAACTGGCCGCCCACATCCACCCGGACGACCTCGGCCGGGTGGTGCACGAGGTGCGCCGTTTCCTGGCCGCGCCGCCCGGCGAGGAGCCCGCCACCCGGATCGAGTGCCGGATCCGCTCGGGCCACGCCCGCGACGGGCAGCCGCGCGACGGGCAGTCCCGCGACGGTCAGGAGGGCTGGCTGTACGTCGAGTCCAGCGTCAACCGCTATCAGGGCGGCCTGATCTTCAACAGCCGCGACGTGACCGAACGGGTCAGGCTCCAGGCCCAGCTCCAGCACAACGCCTCCCACGACCCGCTCACCGACCTGCCCAACCGCGCGCTGTTCACCGAACGTGTCGGCAAGGTGCTCGGCGGCAAGCGAGCCGCGGACGGCGGGGCAGCGGTGCTCTATCTCGACCTCGACGGCTTCAAGGCGGTCAACGACAGCGCCGGCCACCAGGCCGGCGACGACCTGCTGGTCCAGGCGGCCCGCAGGCTCCAGGACGCCCTGCGGGCGGGGGACACGGCGGCGCGGCTGGGCGGCGACGAGTTCGCCGCCCTCGTCATCGGTACCGGTACCGGCGCCGGCGCCGACCGGGACCCGCGCGAGCGCCGGATCCGTGAGATCGCCGACCGGCTGCGGGCCGCCCTCTCCGCGCCCTACCGGGTGGACGGCGCCGAGGTCCGGGTCGGTGCCAGCATCGGCATCGCCTTCGCCGAGCCCGGCGCCACGCCCAGCGAGGTGCTCCGCAACGCGGACCTGGCGATGTACCGGGCCAAGCAGGCCGGCAAGGGCCGCGTGGAGGTGTACGTGCCGCAGCCGCAGGCCGACGTGGTGCGCCGGACCGAAGTGGCCGGGCGGCTGGGCCGGGCGCCGCGCGACGGCGAGTTCGCCCTGCTCCACCAGCCCGTCGTGGAGTTGTCCGGCGGGCGGATCACCGCGGTCGAGGCACAGGCCCGGCTGCGGTCCGGGGCCGGCCTGGCCGCACCCGCCGAGTTCCTGACCTCCGCCGAGGACACCGAGCAGAGCTTAGAACTGGGGCGGTGGCTGCTGGAGCAGGCCGTCGAGCAGGCGGCGCTCCGGTACGACGCGGGCCACCGTATCCCCGTCACCGTCCGGCTCTCCGCCCGCCGACTGCTGCACCGGGACCTCCCCCCGAGCACCGTCGAGACCCTGCTCGACCGCCACGACCTGCCCCCCGGCGCCCTCATCCTGGAGCTGCCCGCCGGTGACCCGCGGATCGCCGGCGGTGAACTGGAGCGCCGCCTGACCGCGCTGCGCCGCCTCGGGGTGCGGATCGCCCTGGGCGGCTTCGGCGCCGGTTACGGCGCGCTCGGCGCCCTGCGCGGCCTCCCCGTCGACGTCGTCCGGATCGACCGCTCCTTCACCGAGGGCGTGGTGGAGTCAGCCCGGCTGCACAAGATCACCCGCGGTCTGCTGGGGATCGCCGCCGACCTGGGGGCGCACACCGTGGCCGACGGCGTGGACCGCCCCGAGCAGGTGCAGGCGCTGCGCGAGATGGGCTGTGTCCAGGGCCAGGGCATGGCATTCTCCGGCCCGCTGGACGAGCACCGGCTCCGTGGCGCGCTGAACCGCGGCGACTATCCCGTACCGCGGGAAACGCCGCGTGAACAGGTCACATCGGGGGCCGCGCCGCACCCCGCCCGGCGTTCGAATGCTGAGACGCCTGTCCCACCGGCTTGACACTTCCGGCCACAGCGGAGGAAGGTCAACACCATGCGCACCCGAATTCTCGTACTTGGACGGCGCGTCGGCTGACCGAGGTTCCCACCTCCCCCAGAGCCTTCGGCCTGGGAGGTGCCCCCGGCACCCAACCGGCGCGCTCCCCTCGCTTGCCTCCCGGCACGAGGGGTTTTTTGTTGCCCGGCGCTCAGGCCGGGCCCGGGACGATTGCCCCATACCGCACAGCACCCTCAGTACCCTCATCTTCGAGAGAAGAGAACGCAGATGACCGAGCAGGCCACCGGGCACCACCACCCGCAGCCGCGGACCCGCGGCGCGGCACCCGCCGCCCCCGCCGAGCGGATGACGGGCGCGCAGTCCCTCATCCGCTCCCTTGAGGCCGTCGGAGCCGACACGGTGTTCGGCATTCCCGGTGGCGCCATCCTGCCGGCGTACGACCCCCTGATGGACTCCACCAAGGTCCGCCACATCCTGGTCCGGCACGAGCAGGGCGCGGGCCACGCCGCCACCGGCTACGCCCAGGCCACCGGCAAGGTCGGTGTGTGCATGGCGACCTCGGGCCCCGGCGCGACCAACCTGGTGACGCCGATCGCCGACGCCCACATGGACTCGGTGCCGATCGTCGCCATCACCGGCCAGGTCGCCTCGAAGTCCATCGGCACCGACGCCTTCCAGGAGGCGGACATCTGCGGCATCACCATGCCGATCACCAAGCACAACTTCCTGGTCACCAACGCGGCCGACATCCCGCGCACCATCGCCGAGGCGTTCCACATCGCCGCCACCGGCCGCCCCGGCCCGGTGCTGGTCGACATCGCCAAGGACGCGCTGCAGAACGAGACCACCTTCTTCTGGCCGCCGCAGCAGGACCTGCCCGGCTACCGCCCGGTGACCAAGCCGCACGCCAAGCAGATCCGCGAGGCGGCCCGGCTGGTCAACGAGGCCAGGCGCCCGGTGCTGTACGTCGGCGGCGGGGTGATGAAGGCCGGCGCCACCACCGAACTGCGCATACTCGCCGAGCTGACCGGCGCCCCGGTCACCACCACCTTGATGGCGCTCGGCTCGTTCCCCGACAGCCACCCGCAGCACGTCGGCATGCCCGGCATGCACGGCGACGTCGCCGCGGTCACCGCCCTCCAGCGCGCCGATCTGATCATCGCGCTCGGCGCCCGCTTCGACGACCGCGTCACCGGCCGCCTGGACACCTTCGCGCCGCACGCCAAGATCGTGCACGCCGACATCGACCCGGCCGAGATCTCCAAGAACCGCACCGCCGACGTGCCGATCGTCGGCGACGCCCGCGAGGTGCTGGCCGACCTGATCGTCGCCGTCCAGGCCGACCACGAGGCCGGCCACCGCGGCGACTACACCGAGTGGTGGGGGCAGATCGACTCCTGGCGCAAGACCTACCCGCTCGGCTACGAACTGCCCGCCGACGGCAGCCTCTCCCCGCAGCAGGTCATCGAGCGGATCGGACAGCTCGCCCCGGAGAACACCCTGTACGCGGCCGGCGTCGGCCAGCACCAGATGTGGGCCGCGCAGTTCATCAAGTACGAGAAGCCCGGCACCTGGTTCAACTCCGGGGGCGCCGGCACCATGGGCTACGCGGTCCCCGCGGCGATGGGTGCCAAGGCCGGCCGCCCGGACGCCACCGTCTGGGCGATCGACGGCGACGGCTGCTTCCAGATGACCAACCAGGAACTGGTCACCTGCGCGCTGAACAACATCCCGATCAAGATCGCCATCATCAACAACGGCGCCCTGGGCATGGTCCGCCAGTGGCAGAACCTCTTCTACGGCGAGCGGTTCTCCAACACCGTGCTGCACGACGGTGCCGAGACCGTCCCCGGCTCCACCCGCGGCGTCGGCTCGGTCCACAACCGCGGCACCCGCGTCCCGGACTTCGTGAAGCTCTCCGAGGCGATGGGCTGCGTCGGTCTGCGCTGCGAGTCCCCGGACGACCTGGACGCGGTCATCGCCAAGGCGAACTCCATCAACGACCGCCCGGTCGTGGTCGACTTCATCGTCCACGAGGACGCCATGGTGTGGCCGATGGTCGCGGCCGGCACCTCCAACGACGAGATCATGGCCGCCCGCGACGTCCGCCCGGACTTCGGCGACGGACTGGACGACTGACCCGCCTGAAGCGAGAGTCAGCAGCGAGAGTTAAGGAAAAGCGCACATGTCCAAGCACACGCTCTCCGTCCTGGTGGAGAACAAGCCGGGCGTCCTGGCCCGGATCACCGCCCTGTTCTCCCGCCGCGGCTTCAACATCGACTCGCTCGCCGTCGGCACCACCGAACACCCGGAGATCTCCCGCATCACCATCGTCGTCAACGTCATCGACGAGCTGCCGCTGGAACAGGTCACCAAGCAGCTCAACAAGCTCGTCAACGTGCTGAAGATCGTCGAACTCGATCCGTCGGCGGCGGTCGCGCGGGAACTCGTTCTGGTGAAGGTGCGTGCCGACAACGAGACCCGGTCCCAGATCATCGAGATCGTCCAGCTCTTCCGCGCCAAGACGGTGGACGTCTCCCCGGAGGCGGTCACCATCGAGGCCACCGGCGGCGCCGACAAGCTGGACGCCATGCTCAAGGTGCTGGAGCCGTTCGGGATCAAGGAGCTGGTCCAGTCCGGCACCATCGCCATCGGCCGCGGCGCCCGCTCGATCACCGACCGCTCGCTGCGCGCGCTGGACCGATCCGCATAGCGAGACCCCGAAACCCACCCCCGTCCCACCGCCGTACGGTGGACCGTACAACCCGATCCAAGGAGAGACCCGAAGTGGCCGAGCTGTTCTACGACGACGACGCAGACCTGTCCATCATCCAGGGCCGCAAGGTCGCGGTCATCGGCTACGGCAGCCAGGGCCACGCCCACGCGCTGTCGCTGCGTGACTCGGGCGTCGACGTCCGAGTCGGCCTGCACGAGGGCTCGAAGTCCAGGGCCCAGGCCGAGGAGCAGGGCCTGCGCGTGGTGAGCGTCGCCGAGGCCGCCACCGAGGCCGACGTCATCATGATCCTGGTGCCGGACCCGATCCAGGCCCGCGTCTACGAGGAGTCCGTCAAGGACCACCTCAAGGACGGCGACGCGCTCTTCTTCGGCCACGGCCTGAACATCCGCTACGGCTTCATCAAGCCGCCCGCGGGTGTCGACGTCTGCATGGTCGCCCCCAAGGGCCCCGGCCACCTGGTGCGCCGGCAGTACGAGGAGGGCCGCGGCGTGCCCTGCATCGCGGCGGTGGAGCAGGACGCCACCGGCAAGGGCTTCGCGCTCGCACTGTCGTACGCCAAGGGCATCGGCGGCACCCGGGCCGGCGTCATCAAGACCACGTTCACCGAGGAGACCGAGACCGACCTCTTCGGCGAGCAGGCGGTGCTGTGCGGCGGCACCTCCGCCCTGGTCAAGGCCGGGTTCGAGACCCTGGTCGAGGCCGGGTACCAGCCGGAGATCGCGTACTTCGAGTGCATGCACGAGCTCAAGCTCATCGTGGACCTGATGTACGAGGGCGGCCTGGAGAAGATGCGCTGGTCGGTCTCCGAGACCGCCGAGTGGGGCGACTACATCACCGGCCCCCGCATCATCACCGAGCAGACGAAGGCCGAGATGAAGAAGGTCCTCGGGGAGATCCAGGACGGCACCTTCGCCAACAACTGGATCGCCGAGTACAACGCGGGCCTGCCGAAGTACAACGAGTACAAGAAGGCAGACGAGAACCACGTGCTGGAGACCACCGGCAAGAAGCTGCGCAAGCTGATGAGCTGGGTGGACGAGGAGGCGTAAGCCCCGGCGCGGCGCTTCCCGCCTCGCGCGCCTGTCGTTTCGTACAACGCCCCCGGCTGCTGCGCACGGGGGGCTTTGTACGCAGCGACGCAACCCCTCCGGGTGATCCTTCCATTTCGTAGAAGGCCCCGGTTCAGACCGCCGATACACTGCCTTAACAAGCGCGTCAGGCTCACAGCGTCGTGCGTCTTCCACGCGGCATGCCATCCCCGCCTCGCTGGAGCGGCCGTACGGGACCCGGCCGCCCACGAAGGACAAGTGAGGACCACGTGAGCCAGAAGCCTGTCGTACTCATCGCAGAAGAGCTGTCGCCGGCCACGGTGGACGCGCTCGGACCGGACTTCGAGATCCGGCACTGCAACGGAGCGGACCGAGCCGACCTGCTGTCCGCGATTCCGCACGCCGACGCCATCCTGATCCGCAGCGCCACCAAGGTGGACGCGGAGGCCATCGCGGCGGCCGTCAAGCTCCGGGTCGTCGCCCGCGCCGGCGTCGGCCTGGACAACGTCGACGTGTCCGCCGCCACCAAGGCGGGCGTGATGGTCGTCAACGCGCCGACCTCCAACATCGTCACCGCCGCCGAACTGGCCTGCGGCCTGCTCGTCGCCACCGCCCGCAACATCGCCCCGGCCAACGCGGCGCTGAAGAACGGCGAGTGGAAGCGGAACAAGTACACCGGTGTGGAGCTCAGCGAGAAGACCCTCGGGGTGGTCGGCCTCGGCCGGATCGGCGTCCTGGTCGCCCAGCGCATGTCGGGCTTCGGCATGAAGATCGTCGCGTACGACCCCTACGTGCAGCCCGCGCGGGCCGCGCAGATGGGCGTCAAGCTGCTCACCCTGGACGAGCTGCTGGAGACCTCCGACTTCATCACCGTGCACCTGCCCAAGACGCCGGAGACCATCGGGCTGATCGGCAACGAGGCGCTGCACAAGGTCAAGCCGTCGGTGCGGATCGTCAACGCGGCGCGCGGCGGGATCGTGGACGAGGAGGCGCTGGCCTCCGCGCTCAAGGAGGGCCGGGTGGCCGGCGCGGGCCTGGACGTATACGCCAAGGAGCCCTGCACCGACTCGCCGCTGTTCCAGTTCGACAACGTGGTGGCCACCCCGCACCTGGGCGCCTCCACCGACGAGGCGCAGGAGAAGGCGGGCATCGCGGTCGCCAAGTCGGTCCGGCTCGCGCTCGCCGGCGAGCTGGTGCCGGACGCGGT
The DNA here is from genome assembly GCF_036524955.1 of Streptomyces sp. Taxonomy (GTDB): domain Bacteria; phylum Actinomycetota; class Actinomycetes; order Streptomycetales; family Streptomycetaceae; genus Actinacidiphila. The sequence continues at coordinate 15,825 of NZ_DATDBG010000251.1, read as the reverse complement.
CAACGTCCAGGGCGGTGTCATCGCCGAGGACGTCAAGCCGGGCCTGCCGCTCGCCGAGAAGCTCGGCCGCATCTTCACCGCGCTGGCCGGTGAGGTCGCCGCCCGCCTCGACGTCGAGGTCTGCGGCGAGATCACCCAGCACGACGTGAAGATCCTCGAACTCAGCGCTCTGAAAGGCGTCTTCGAGGACGTCGTCGCGGAGACCGTCTCCTACGTCAACGCGCCGCTGTTCGCCCAGGAGCGCGGGGTCGAGGTCCGCCTCACCACCAGCTCCGAGTCGCCCAACCACCGCAACCTGGTCACCGTCCGCGGCACCCTCGCCGACGGCAGTGAGGTCGCGGTATCCGGCACCCTGGCCGGCCCCAAGGACATCCAGAAGATCGTCGGCATCGGCGACCACGACGTGGACCTCGTCCTCGCCGACCACATGGTCTTCCTGACGTACACCGACCGTCCCGGCGTCGTCGGCACCATCGGCCGCATCCTCGGTGAGGTCGACGTCAACATCGCCGGCATGCAGGTCGCCCGGGCCGCGGCCGGGGGCGAGGCCCTGGTCGCCCTCACCGTCGACTCCACGATCCCGGCCGGCGTCCTCACCGACATCGCTTCCGAGATCGGTGCGAGTTCCGCCCGCGCGGTCGACCTGACGGACTGACCCGCAGGCATGTCACCACCAGGCGCCGCCCTCGTCGACGGGGGGCGGCGCCTTGCTGTCACGGCGGAAACGTCACAGCCGGGCCGCTTTGAGCGCCATGTGGAGCAGGAGGCGTGATTCGCCGTCGGAGAGGTCGAGGCCGGTGAGCTGTTCGATGCGGGACAGGCGGTAGTAGAGGGTCTGCCGGTGGATGGCGAGGGCGGTGGCGGTGCGCCCCGCCTGGCCGGCGTGGTCGAGGAAGACCTCGGCGGTGTGGGCGAGGTCGCGGTGGGCCGGGGTGAGGAGCGGTGCGACCGCGGGGTCCGGCGGGACGCGGGCGGGGAGCGCGGTCAGCAGGCGGTACGGGCCCAGGCTCGACCACTTCGCGATGGGACCGAGCAGCGGCTGCGCGTGGGCGGCCCGCGCGGCGTCCACCGCCTCCCGCCAGGCCGCCGGCAGCTCCGCCAGCGACGTCCGGCCACCGCTGACCCCGGCGACCGCCTCCGGCACGCCGAGCTGATCCAGCAGCCGCGCCGCCGCCGTCCGTGCCCCGGCCAGCACATGCGCCGACCGCAGCCGCACCAGCAGGGCCGCCACCTCGCCCTTCGACCCCCGCCCGGGCACCCACACCAGCGCGGCTGCCGACGGGATCGCCCGCGGCCCGGGCAGCTCGCCGCGACCACCGGCCACGCCGTCGTACGCCGGACCGCCCGCCGCTACGCCACCCGCGCCGGCGTGCGGGGATGCCACGCTGTACGGGGACGCCGTGCCGTACGGGGATGCCGTGCCGTACGGGCCGGTCGGCAGGTCGCCTGCCGGAGGGTGGGCGGGGCGCGCACCCGCGCCGTACCCCGGGTCGGCCGTACGCCGGCCGTCGTGGCCGGTCGCGGGCGCGTACCCGCCGCCCGCGGTGCGCACCGTGTTCCCGGCCGGAGGCCGTACGCACACCATCGCGTGCGGCTCGTCCGCGTCCGGGCCCAGGGCCGCCCGCAGCCGGTCCTCGGCCGTGTCCCGGTCGGCCCTGGTGGCGGCGGTGAGCATCGACCGCAGGGCTGCGCCCGCTTCGCTCCCCGTGCGGGACATCGCGGCGAGACGTTCGCCGATGCGGTGGGCCACGGACATCGCCGCGCCGAGCTGGGCGGGGGAGTGCTCGGCCTCGTCGAGGAGCCAGACGTAGCCGTGGACGACGCCGCCGTGGCGCACCGGGAGGCAGAGCCGGCCGCGGCGGATGCCCGCGTCCGGGGCGGCCGGGATACGGACCGGACCGGTCGCGCGCGCGATCCCGTACCGCTCGAACCAGGCCCGGACCTCGGCGGTGGAGCGGCGGGTGAGGATGGATCTGGTCCGTACCGGGTCCATCGCCGCGTCGTCGTCGCTGTCGTGCACCCCGAACGCGATCAGCCGGAAATCCCGGTCCTCCAGCGTCGCGGGGGCGCCGAGCAGCGCCGACACCTCGTCCACCAGGTCCTGGAAATCACCGTACTCACCGTACTCACCAACCACACCCCCATTCTCCCTCATACATCTGTATGAGGGACCCGCACCCGATGCGTGACAGGTGTCGATGGTTCAACGGGTAGGCGAATCCTAGATTCACGGTCACGGACACCGTTCGCCCCGCCAGGAGGAGCCCCGTGCTCGGTCCCGTGTTGCTCGCCGCCTCGCGCAGCGATCGTATGCGCCGCGTCGTCGCCGCCGCTCCGCTCACCCGCCCCGTCGTGAACCGCTTCGTCGCCGGCGACGAGCTGCGCCCCGCGCTGGACACCGTTCGCGCGCTCACCGCGCGGGGCCTGGACGTCACCCTCGACCACCTCGGCGAGGGCGTCACCGACCGGGCCACCGCGCACGCCACCCGCGACGCCTACCTCCGCCTGCTGGAAGCCCTGCGCGACGAGGGCCTGGGCGACCGCGCCGAGGTGTCGGTCAAACTCTCCGCCTTCGGCCAGTCGCTTCCCGGCGACGGCCACGACATCGCGCTGGCCGGAGTCCGCGAGGTCGCCGCGCTGGCCACCGCCGTCGGCACCACCGTCACCCTCGACATGGAGGACCACACCACCGCCGACTCCACGCTGGCCGTCCTCCACGAGCTGCGCCGCGACCACCCGCGGACAGGCGCGGTCCTCCAGTCGTACCTCTTCCGCACCGAGGACGACGCCCGTGCGCTGGCCGTCGCGGGCTCCCGGGTGCGGCTGGTCAAGGGCGCCTACCAGGAACCCGCGCGGGTCGCCTTCCAGGACCGGCGGGAGGTGGACCGGGCGTACGTACGGGCGCTGCGCGTCCTCTTCGCGGGCGACGGGTACCCGATGGTCGGCACCCACGACCCGCGCATGATCGCGATCGCGCAGAACCTGGCCGCCCGGCACCGCCGCGCGCCGGACACCTACGAGTTCCAGATGCTCTACGGCGTCCGCACCGCCGAGCAGCGCCGCCTCGCGGACGAGGGCATGCGCATGCGCGTCTACGTGCCCTACGGCGCAGACTGGTACGGGTACTTCATGCGCCGCCTCGCGGAGCGCCCGGCGAACCTCGCCTTCTTCCTCCGCTCGTTCGGCCCGGGCCGCTGACACTGCCGCCCCGCAGCCCGCCGCCCACCCTTCCCCACAAGGAGACACCCTTCATGGACGCTGTGACCCAGGTCCCCGTACCGGTCAACGAGCCGGTGCACACCTACGCGCCGGGCAGTCCGGAACGCGCCCGGCTGGAAACGAAGCTCAAGGAGCTGGCCGGCAACCCGGTCGACCTGCCGATGTTCATCGGCGGCGAGCAGCGCATGGGCGGCGGCGAGCGTTTCGACGTCGTACAGCCGCACAACCACGGCGCCCGCCTGGGCTCGTACGCCAACGCCACCACCCAGGACGCGCGGGACGCCATCGACGCGGCGCTCGCCGCCGCCCCCGCCTGGCGCGCGATGGCCTTCGACGACCGCGCCGCGGTCTTCCTGCGCGCCGCCGAGCTGCTGGCGGGCCCCTGGCGGGAGACGCTGGCCGCCTCCACCATGCTCGGTCAGTCCAAGACCGTGCAGCAGGCGGAGATCGACAGCCCCTGCGAACTGGTCGACTTCTGGCGGTTCAACGTCCACTACGCCCGGCAGATCCTCGCCGAGCAGCCGGTCACCAACGCCCCCGGCGTGTGGAACCGCCTCGACCACCGCCCGCTGGAGGGCTTCGTCTACGCGATCACGCCGTTCAACTTCACCGCCATCGCGGGCAACCTCCCCACCGCCCCGGCGCTGATGGGCAACGTCGTGGTCTGGAAGCCGTCCCCGGCGCAGACCCACTCCGCCGTGCTGCTGATGCGACTGCTGCGCGAGGCCGGACTGCCGGACGGCGTGGTCAACCTGGTCACCGGCGACGGCATCGCGGTCTCCGAAGCCGCCCTCGCCCACCGCGACCTGGCGGGCATCCACTTCACCGGGTCCACCCGGACCTTCCAGTACCTGTGGCGCACGGTCGGCGAGAACATCGCGGCCTACCGGTCGTACCCGCGGATCGTCGGCGAGACCGGCGGCAAGGACTTCGTGGTCGCGCACCCCTCCGCCGACCCGGCGGTGCTCAAGACCGCGCTGACCCGCGGCTCGTTCGAGTACCAGGGCCAGAAGTGCTCGGCCTCCTCCCGCGCCTACATCCCGCGCTCGGTGTGGGAGAGCGGCTTCAAGGAGGAGTTCGCCGCCGAGGTGGACGGCCTCACCATGGGTGACGTCACCGACCTGTCCAACTTCGCCGGCGCCCTCATCGACGAGCGCGCCTTCGCCAAGAACAAGGCCGCGATCGACCGCGCCAAGGCCGACCCGACCGTCGAGATCGTGGCCGGCGGCACCTACGACGACTCGGTCGGCTGGTTCGTCCGCCCCACCGTGCTGGTCTCCACCGACCCCGACCACGAGATCTTCCGCGAGGAGTTCTTCGGCCCGGTGCTGGGCGTGTACGTCTACGAGGACGCCGAGTTCGACACGATGCTGGCGCAGATGGAATCGGTGGCCGCGTACGCGCTGACCGGCTCGGTCATCGCCCAGGACCGCGCCGCCGCGGCCCACGTGATGGAGAAACTGCGCTTCGCCGCGGGCAACTTCTACATCAACGACAAGTCCACCGGCGCCGTCGTCGGCCAGCAGCCGTTCGGCGGCGGCCGGGCCTCGGGGACCAACGACAAGGCCGGCGCCGCGCAGAACCTCATGCGGTGGACCTCCACCCGGTCGATCAAGGAAACCCTGGTCCCGCCCACCGAGTACCGCTACCCGCACCAGGGTTGAACCGTGTGCCCCTTCCGGGGCCGCCACCGACCGCCCCCGCCACCGGCCCCCCTCCGGCGGCGGGGGCGTCCCCACGCGGGCCCGCGGCTCGCGCGGGTGAAGGTCTGTCTCAAATAGTAGGAAGTCCGAGTAATTGTGGAGACAGGACAGCCCTGCTGTCCTAGCGTTGAAGGAGCCGAACGTCTCGCTCCATCCAGCGAGCGGCGGAACCGTGCGGGCCCCACCCCTGCCGCGCCGGCCCTCCGCCCCGTTCCGTGGCGACCCCCTTCCTTCCCGGATCCCCCGGAGTTGATCACCATGGACGAGACCGCCCGCCAGAACGCCCTCCGCGCCCTCCAGCGCTCTTTGGACCGCCGCGACAACGGTGGCCGCACGGGTCACGAGTCCCGGTAGCCCCACCGGACCACGATGCGGACAGGCGTGTCACACAGTGGGACCCCGGAGTAGGGTCCCCCTATGTCCCGCACCCTCAACCTCGCAGTGATCCCCGGCGACGGAATCGGCCAGGAAGTCGTCGCCGAGGGCCTCAAAGTCCTCGCCGCGGCCCTCCCGCAGAGCGCCAAGCTGGAGACCCGGACGTACGACTTCGGCGCGAAGCGCTACCACGCGACCGGCCAGACCCTCACCGACGACGACCTGGAGCAGTTGAAGGCGCACGACGCGATCCTGCTCGGCGCCATCGGCGACCCGTCGGTGCCGTCCGGCGTGCTGGAGCGCGGCTTCCTGCTCAAACTGCGGTTCGCCTTCGACCACCATGTGAACCTGCGGCCCAGCAAGCTGCTCCCCGGCGTCGCCACCCCGCTCAAGGGGAGCCCGGAGATCGACTTCATCGTGGTCCGGGAAGGCACCGAAGGCCCGTACACCGGCAACGGCGGCTCCATCAGGACCGGCACCGAGCACGAGGTCGCCACCGAGGTCAGCCTCAACACCGCCTACGGCATCGAGCGCGTCGTACGCGACGCCTACGCCCGTGCCCAGGCCCGCCCGCGCAAGAAGCTCACCCTCGTCCACAAGAACAACGTGCTGGTGCACGCCGGCCACCTGTGGACCCGGATCTTCGAGACGGTCGGCAAGGAATTCCCCGACGTCAGCACCGACTATCTGCACGTGGACGCGGCGACGATCTTCCTCGTCACACAGCCCGAGCGGTTCGACGTGATCGTCACCGACAACCTCTTCGGCGACATCATCACCGACCTCGCCGCGGCCGTCTCCGGCGGTATCGGCGTCGCCGCGAGCGGCAACATCAACCCCTCCGGCGCCTTCCCGTCCATGTTCGAGCCGGTGCACGGCTCCGCCCCGGACATCGCGGGCCGGTCCAAGGCCGACCCGACCGCGACCGTGCTCTCCGTGGCACTGATGCTCCGGCATCTCGGGTACGACGCCGAGGCCGCCAGGATCGACGCGGCCGTACAGGCGGACCTCGCGGAGCGGGCCTCGCTGCCGGTGCGGTCCACGGTGGCGATCGGCGACGCGCTCGCCGCCCGCGTGTCCGCCTGAACCGGGCGGCACCACGCGTACACGCCGCACCCCGGCAGAACACACCAAAGCACCCACCCGGCCCCGCCGCTGCGATAATCAGAGCGCGGGGCCGCGGTATGACGGGAAACTCGGACGTCCGAGCACTCCGGCACGGTTCGGAGCCGGCGACGGCGAAACGGTGAAGGACACAGACATGACGACGCCCACGATCGAGCTCAAGCCTTCCGCGCACCCGCTGTCCGACACCGAGCGGCGGGCGATCCTGGCCAACCCCGGCTTCGGCCGCCACTTCACCGACCACATGGTGACCGTCAAGTGGACCGAGGGCCGCGGCTGGCACGACGCGCAGCTCGTTCCGTACGCGCTGCTCTCCATCGACCCGGCCAACATGACGCTGCACTACGCGCAGACGATCTTCGAGGGCCTCAAGGCGTACCACCAGCCCGACGGCACGGTGGCCACCTTCCGGCCGGAGGCCAACGCCCGGCGCTTCCAGGACTCCGCGCGCCGGATGGCGATGCCCGAGCTGCCGGTGGAGACGTTCATCGAGGCGTGCGACGCGCTGGTCAGGCAGGACCGCGCGTGGGTGCCGACCGAGGGCGAGGCCTCGCTCTACCTGCGCCCCTTCATGTTCGCCACGGAGGTCGGGCTCGGCGTCCGCCCGGCCGACGAGTACCTCTTCCTGGTCATCGCCTCCCCCTCCGGCGCGTACTTCCGCGGCGGCGTCAAGCCCGTCTCGGTCTGGCTCTCCGAGGAGTACGTGCGCGCGGCGCCCGGCGGCACCGGTGCGGCCAAGACCGGCGGCAACTACGCCGCCTCCCTGATCGCCCAGGCCCAGGCCATCGAGCACGGCTGCGACCAGGTGGTCTGGCTGGACGCGATCGAGCGCCGCTGGATCGAGGAGATGGGCGGCATGAACCTGTACTTCGTGTACGGGGACGGGTCCGCGGGCGCCCCGCGGCGCATCGTCACCCCCGAGCTGTCGGGCTCCCTGCTGCCCGGCATCACCCGCGACTCCCTCCTCGGCATCGCCGCCGACCTCGGCTACGAGGTGGCCGAGGGCCGTATCAGCGTGGACGACTGGCGGCGGGGCAACGAGGACGGCTCCCTCACGGAGGTCTTCGCCTGCGGCACGGCCGCGGTGATCACACCGGTCGGCGCGGTCAAAGCCACGCGGGCGGACTGGCTCGTCGCGAACGGGGAGCCCGGCGAGGTCACGATGCGCTTGCGTGCGGCGCTCCTGGACATCCAGACGGGGCGCGCCCCGGACACCCACGGCTGGATGCACCCGCTGGGTGCGTAGTACGCCGCGGGGACGCGGGGAACCGTGCCTTCCCAGCCACGACGGCGGTGCCGGTCCCGGGCGGACCGGGACCCGCCGAGATCGTCCCGGCCGTTCCCGGGGTGCCGGCCGGTGGGGCCGGTCGCGCAGTTCCCCGCGCCCCCTGCGGAGCCGGGGTGGCGCCCCGGCGCCCGCGCCGTCCCAGGGCGGCGCGGGCCCCGCGAACCGCCCTCCGCGCAGTTCCCCGCGCTGACGGGCACTCCCGGCCGACCGCCCCCCGCAGCGGCCCGCATCGTGAGACGTTTTCCGGCGGAGCCACTCCGTGTGCAAGAATGCGGCCGTGTTCTGGCTCGCCCCGATGATTATTGGCAGCAGGCACGCCGGTCCGCAGTGACCGTTCTCCTGACCCCAGTGGAACGTCACCGTGCCTCAAGACCCGCGTGCAGACCTCTCGCATCCGCGAGAGGTTTTTTCGTTTCCGGCTCATCCGCGCCGGAGGCGGACCGCTTCCGGCTCACCCGCGCCGGGAGCGGGGCGGCACGAGGGAAGATGGGGGCAAGTGGAGTCGGAACCTCCGGGTACGCCCCAGGGGCGCTCGCAGGGAAACCCACTCTCACCCGACAGGAGCTACACAGATGACCGCCGAACCCGACGATCGCTTCCACGTCTTCGACACCACGCTGCGCGACGGCGCCCAGCGTGAGGGGATCAACCTCACCGTCGCCGACAAGCTGACGATCGCCCGGCACCTGGACGACTTCGGGGTGGGTTTCATCGAGGGCGGCTGGCCCGGCGCCAACCCCCGCGACACCGAGTTCTTCGCCCGTGCCGCCACCGAGCTCGAACTGAAGCACGCCACGCTGGTCGCGTTCGGCGCCACCCGCCGTCCCGACTCCAGCGCCGCCGACGACCCGCAGCTCAAGGCGCTGCTGGAGTCCGGCGCGCCGGTGATCACGGTGGTCGCCAAGGCGCACGACCGCCACGTGGAGCTGGCGTTGCGCACGACGTTGGAGGAGAACCTGGAGATGATCCGGGACACCGTCTCCTACCTGTGCGCCGAGGGCCGCCGCGTCTTCGTGGACTGCGAGCACTTCTTCGACGGTTACCGGGCCAACGCCGCGTACGCGACGCGGGTGGTCCGTACCGCCCACGAGGCTGGCGCGTCCGTCGTCGTACTCTGCGACACCAACGGCGGCATGCTGCCCGCGCAGATCCAGGCGGCCACCGGGCAGGTGCTCGCCGACACCGGCGCCCGGCTCGGCATCCACGCGCAGGATGACACCGGGTGCGCCGTCGCCAACACCCTCGCCGCGGTGGACGCCGGCGCCACCCACGTCCAGTGCACGGCCAACGGCTACGGGGAGCGGGTCGGCAACTCCAACCTCTTCCCGGTGGTCGCGGCCCTGGAACTCAAGCACGGCCGCCACGTCCTGCCCGAGGGCGCGCTGCGCGAGATGACCCGCATCTCGCACGCCATCGCCGAGGTCGTCAACCTGCCGCCCTCCACCCACCAGCCGTACGTCGGCGTCTCCGCCTTCGCGCACAAGGCCGGGCTGCACGCCTCCGCGATCAAGGTGGACCCCGACCTCTACCAGCACATCGACCCCGAACTCGTGGGCAACACCATGCGGATGCTCGTCTCCGACATGGCCGGCCGCGCCTCCATCGAGCTCAAGGGCCGGGAGCTCGGCATCGACCTCGGCGACGACCGCGAACTGGTCGGCCGGGTCGTGGAGCGCGTCAAGGAACGCGAGCTCAAGGGCTACACGTACGAGGCCGCCGACGCGTCCTTCGCGCTGCTGCTGCGCGATGAACTCCGGCGTCAACGCACCGGCCGTCCGTGCCGTTTCTTCCGCACCGAATCCTGGCGGGCGATCACCGAGGACCGCCCCGACGGCAGCCACGCCAACGAGGCCACCGTCAAGCTCTGGGCGAAGGGCGAGCGCATCGTCGCCACCGCCGAGGGCAACGGCCCGGTCAACGCCCTCGACCGTGCCCTGCGGGTCGCCCTCGAACGCATCTACCCCCAGCTCGCCTCCTTCGCCCTCTCCGACTACAAGGTGCGGATACTCGAAGGGCGTTACGGCACCGACTCCACCACCCGTGTCCTGATCACCACCACGGACGGCCGCGCCGAATGGTCCACGGTCGGCGTCGCCGACAACGTGATCGCCGCCTCCTGGCAGGCCCTTGACGACGCGTACGCCTACGGCCTGCTCCGCGCGGGCCTGGAGCCGCAGGAGTAGCCGCTCCCCCCGGTCACCGTTCCGGGTCCCGGCCGCGTCCGCCGTGACCGGGACCCGCGGGCGGCCGCGCTTCACATGCCCGACCTGTCACCCTGGTTTTGACGGTGGACAGTCAGGGAAATCACTACCTGGACTCTGGCGGACGCGCGTAGAGCTCGGGCACACTCCTCGTGCGCCACCTGCACATCCCCACTCCCAGCGGCAACAGCAGGAGGAATTCGGATGAGCTCCACTCTCGGCGCGGCCTTGCGACCGCGCGTCCGTACGCTGATCAGCGCTTTCGCGCTGATCCTGACGGCGATCTTCGCTCCCGGGGTCGGCATTGCCTCGACCACGGACGCCCACGCCGTCACCAAGATCAGCCACGCCCAGGCGACGTCCATGTTCAGCAGTGCCGGCATCACCTGGTCGTCCTCCGGCAACTGCAGCAACCGCTACAACTCGACGTGTACCTCGTTCGAGCAGCTCAACCTCGCCACCGCCCAGGGCGCCGTCACCCTCAAGAACGCCAGCGGCTGCGCGCTGAACATCACCGGCGGCACCGAGACCGGCCACGCCAGCGGCACGTACTCGCACTGGAACGGCTACAAGCTGGACTACAGCAAGTACACCTGCGTCGGGAACTACATCAAGGGGAACTTCACGTACATCGGCCTGCGCGGTGACGGTGCCCCTCAGTGGCGCTCCGGCTCCGGCAACATCTACGCGGACGAGGGCAACCACTGGGACGTCCTCTACTACAACTGCGGCGGCTGCTGAACCCACCAGCCATCGCTGAACAGGAAGGCCCGCCCCCCCGGGGGCGGGCCTTCCGCCCGTTTCGGCGCCGGGCGGACGGTCGGGCGTCAGACGTGAGCGACTACCGGTCGCCGGCCGCGGCCTCCCGGAAGGCGTCCTGGCGGGGGTCTCAGGCGCACGGTGAAGGAGTGCCGGGACGACAACTTCTCCGACCTGGCCGCCGCCCTGACGTACCGCCATCGAATCCGGCTGCCCCCGGACCAGAAGCCCGGCGCCGAACCCCGCGACACCCGCGGACTGTAGGGTGCCCCGGTGACCGATGCCGTCGAAGAGACCGTGGTACGCGCGGCCGGGCCCGCGGACGCCGCCGCCATCGCGCGGGTGCACACGCGGTCCCGCGAGGTGACGATGCCGTACCTGCCACCGAGCAGGCGGACGGACGCCGAGGTGGAGGCGTGGGTGCGCGATCTGGTGCTGCCCCGGGCCGCGGTGTGGGTGGCCGAGCGGGGCGGGCGGGTGGTGGGCTACGCGGCGGTGGCGGACGGCACGCTGGACGCGCTCTACCTGCTGTCCGAGGAGCGGCGGCGCGGGATCGGGACGTCGCTGCTCGCGGCGGCGAAGGCGCACTGCCCGGACGGGCTCTCGCTGTTCGTGTTCCGGAAGAACACCGGCGCGCGGGCGTTCTACCAGCGGCACGGTTTCACCGTGGTGGACACGAACGACGGGTCCCGGAACATGGAGAACGAACCGGATATGAAGATGCGGTGGCCATCGGTGACCAACAGCACACGTACTGACGGGTAACCCGGCGTCGCCCGCGGTCTTAGGGTGAGCGCCGTATCGCACGTCTCGGCAGGCTCAGCAAGGCTCCCTCACCCTCGACCGACAACCGGGAGATCGTATGCGCTCGGCGAAGGACTTCTTCCGTCCGCTGGCTGTGGGGGCACCGGCCCCCGTGCGAGAAGTGCCGTTCCGGCCCTCGCGGATGATCCACTTCTTCGACCCCGGCAACGAGAAGATGGCCGCCAAGGTGCCCGCGCTGGCGCCGCAGGTGGACGTGTTGCTGGGCAATCTGGAGGACGCGGTCCCGGCGGACCGCAAGGAGGCCGCGCGCGCCGGACTGGTGCGCGTCGCCCGGGCCACCGACTTCGGCGCCACGCAGCTGTGGACCCGGGTGAACAGCCTGGACTCGCCGTGGGTGCTGGACGACCTGGTCACGCTCGTCACCGAGGTGGGCGACAAACTCGACGTCATCATGGTGCCGAAGGTGGAGGGAGCGCAGGACATCCACTACGTGGACCGGCTGCTGGCGCAGCTCGAGGCGAAGGCGGGGATCGGCCGGCCGATCCTCGTCCACGCCATCCTGGAGACCGCCACCGGCGTCGGATGCGTCGAGGAGATCGCCGGGGCCAGTCCCCGGATGCAGGGCATCTCGCTCGGCCCTGCGGACCTGGCCGCCAGCCGCCGGATGAAGACCACCAGGGTCGGCGGCGGCCACCCCGGCTACCTCGTCCGCGAGGACCCGCGTGGAGACGCGCCCCGGGCCACGTACCAGCAGGACCTGTGGCACTACACGATCGCCCGCATGGTCGACGCCTGCGCCGCGCACGGCATCCTGCCGTACTACGGGCCGTTCGGGGACATCACGGACGTGACGGCGTGCGAGGACCAGTTCCGTAACGCCTTCCTCCTGGGGTGCGTGGGCGCGTGGTCGCTCCACCCGGTGCAGATCGCCATCGCCAAGCGGGTGTTCTCGCCCGATCCGCAGGACGTCGCCTGGGCGCGGCGGGTGATCGAGGCGATGGGCGACGGCACGGGCGCGGTGATGATCGACGGCAGGATGCAGGACGACGCCACGTACAAGCAGTGCCGGGTGGTGGCGGAACTGGCCGACGCGCTGGCCGCCCGCGACCCGGAGCTGGCCGAGGCGTACGCCGCCGCGGAGAAGGGCGTCAAGTCCGGGAACGGGGGCGTGCGATGACCGGCCAGGACCTGCGGCCCCGCCGCTCGGTGCTCTACATGCCCGGCGCCAACGCACGCGCCCTGGAGAAGGCCAGGACGCTGCCCACCGACGCGCTGATCCTCGACCTGGAGGACTCCGTCGCACCCGACGCCAAGGACGAGGCCCGCGAACGGGTGGCCGCCGCCGCGGCGAGCGGTGAGTACGGCCACCGCGAGGTGACGATCCGGGTGAACGCACCCGGTACCCCGTGGCACGCGGACGACCTCACAGCGGCGGCCGAAGCCGGCCCGGATGCAGTAGTCGTCCCCAAGGTGGAGCAACCGGACACGGTGAAAATGGTGGAGGCCGCCCTGGAGGCCGCCGGTGCCCCGGATCGTACGGCCATCTGGGCGATGATCGAGACCCCCGTCGCGATGTTCGAGGCTCGTGCCATCGCGGCGGCGTCCGACCGGCTGACGGTTCTGGTGATGGGGACCAACGACCTCGCGAAGGAGCTGCACGCCGAGCACGTGCCGGGCCGGGCCCCACTGCTCACCGGACTCTCCCTCGCTCTTCTGGCGGCCCGCGCCACCGGCAAGGTCATTTTGGACGGTGTCCACAACGACGTGAATGATCTGTCCGGCTTTGAGGCGGAGACCCTCCAAGGGCGGCAACTCGGCTTCGACGGCAAGACGCTGATCCACCCCAGGCAGATCGAACCGTGCAACCGGATCTTCGCGCCTGCCGAAGCCGAGGTCGAACGGTCCCGCCGGATCATCGAAGCCTTCGAAGAGGCCACGTCACAGGGGCGCGGTGTGGTCACGGTGGATGGCAGGATGATCGAGAGCCTTCATGTGGAGGAGGCCCGCCGGGTGCTTGCGCTGGCAGCGGCAGTCGCCGGACGCTGACCGTCCGCGGAACGCCCTCTGATCACCGAAATGCGCAAAACGGACAAAGAGCGGGGCTTCGCCGACGACGTGCGCAGCCCCGTTCACTTGCGGTTCTGTGGGGACCCACCATCAAGAGCGGACGGACACTGTACAAAGTCTCTGCTCCGTTCCTGAGCGCTCGCTCGTAATGTCGGTACATGACCACATCGCAAGAGGTGCCCGTCGAGGCGAACGACGCCCGAGGGCGCGTTGCGGAGCTCCACGCCATCCGCGCGGAGGTCCGGCGCGGACCGAGCGAGAAGGCGACCGCGGCTCAGAAGGCCAAGGGGAAGCTCACCGCGCGCGAGCGGATCGACCTGCTGCTGGACGACGGCTCCTTCAATGAGGTGGAGTCATTGCGGCGGCATCGGGCCAGCGGGTTCGGGCTGGAAATGAAGCGCCCGTACACCGACGGCGTCATCACGGGCTGGGGAACCGTCCACGGTCGTACGGTCTTCGTCTACGCCCACGACTTCCGGATCTTCGGCGGCGCGCTCGGTGAGGCGCACGCCGCGAAGATCCACAAGATCATGGACATGGCCATCTCGGCCGGCGCCCCCCTGGTCTCCCTCAACGACGGCGCCGGCGCCCGGATCCAGGAGGGCGTCTCGGCGCTCGCCGGCTACGGGGGCATCTTCCAGCGCAACACCCGCGCCTCCGGCGTCATCCCGCAGATCAGCGTGATGCTCGGCCCGTGCGCGGGCGGGGCGGCGTACTCCCCGGCGCTGACGGACTTCGTGTTCATGGTGCGCGAGACCTCGCAGATGTTCATCACCGGGCCCGATGTCGTGCAGGCGGTGACCGGCGAGGAGATCAGCCAGAACGGTCTGGGCGGCGCAGACGTCCACTCCGCCGTCTCCGGCGTCTCGCACTTCGCCTACGACGACGAACAGAGCTGCCTCGAGGAAGTGCGCTACCTGCTGTCGCTGCTCCCGCAGAACAACCGGGAGAACCCGCCGGCCGTGGAGTGCCACGACCCGGCCGACCGGCGCGGCGAGATCCTGCTCGACCTGGTGCCCGCCGACGGCAACCGCTCCTACGACATGCACAAGGTGATCGAGGAGATCGTCGACGAGGGCGAGTACCTGGAGATCCACGAGCGCTGGGCCACCAACATCATCTGTGCGCTGTCCCGGCTGGACGGCCAGGTGGTCGGCATCATCGCCAACCAGCCCGCCTCGATGGCCGGCGTACTGGACATCGAGGCCTCGGAGAAGGCGGCCCGCTTCGTCCAGATGTGCGATGCTTTCAATATTCCGCTGATCACGCTGCTGGACGTGCCGGGCTTCCTGCCCGGCGTCTCCCAGGAGCACGGCGGCATCATCCGGCACGGCGCGAAGCTGCTGTACGCGTACTGCAACGCGACCGTGCCACGGATCTCGCTGATCCTGCGCAAGGCGTACGGGGGTGCGTACATCGTCATGGACAGCCAGTCCATCGGCGCGGACCTCACCTTCGCCTGGCCCACCAACGAGATCGCTGTCATGGGCGCCGAAGGGGCCGCCAATGTCATCTTCCGCCGGCAGATCGCCGAAGCCGACGATCCCGACGCCACCCGGGCCCGCGTGGTCAAGGAGTACAAGGCCGAGCTGATGCACCCGTACTACGCGGCCGAACGCGGCCTCGTGGACGACGTCATCGACCCGGTGGAGACCCGCGAGGTGCTGATCAACTCGCTGGCGATGCTCCGGACCAAGCACGCGGACCTGCCGTCCCGCAAGCACGGCAACCCGCCCCAGTAACACCTTTGGAGACCACTGTGACGACCTCCACCGAGTCCGTAGCCTCATTCGTCCGTGTCGAGAAGGGCCACGCCGACGCCGAGGAAGTGGCCGCGATCACCGCGATCCTGCTGGCGCGGGCCGCCACCGATCCGGCCCACGGCATGAGCACCCTGCAGACCCGGTCCACCGCCGGCTGGCGTCGCCTGGAGCGCGCCCGGGGCTTCCGCGCCCCGCACTCCTGGCAGGGCTGAGACCCCCTTGCCCATGACCTCGGGCCCCACCGCGTGCGCGGTGGGGCCCGAGGCCGTCGCGGGCGACGCTCAGCGCATCCGGGCCATCAGCGCGTGCTCGACCAGCGTGATCAGCGCGCTTTTCGCCTCCGCGCGGTGGCGGGCGTCGGTGGTGATGATGGGTGCCTCCGGGCCGATCTGGAGCGCCTCGCGGACCTCCTCGGGGCCGTACGGCTGGTGGCCGTCGAAGCCGTTGAGGGCGATCACGAACGGCAGACCGCTGTTCTCGAAGTAGTCGACGGCGGGGAAGCAGTCCGCCAGCCGCCTCGTGTCGACCAGCACCACGGCGCCGATGGCGCCGCGTACCAG
>NZ_DATDBG010000250.1:0-3656 GCF_036524955.1 Streptomyces sp. | reverse complement strand
GGCCACAGTGTCCGGGCGCAGCCGCGGGAAGCGGCCTCGCGGGATGCCGGTGCGGCCGACGCGCGGGGTGCGCGTGCTCCCGACCAGGTGGGATCGCTACTGTTCGCGTCATGTCCGATTACAACGACGACCTGCGGCTGGCCCACGCGCTGGCCGACGCCGCCGACGCCGCGACCATGGCCCGTTTCAAGGCGCTCGACCTCAAGGTCGAGACGAAGCCGGACCTGACCCCGGTCAGCGAGGCCGACACGGCGGCCGAGGAACTGATCCGCGGCCGGCTCGGCCGGGCCAGGCCGCGGGACGCCGTCCTGGGCGAGGAGTACGGCGCCGACGGCGGGGGCCCCAGGCGCTGGGTGGTCGATCCGATCGACGGCACCAAGAACTATGTGCGCGGGGTGCCGGTGTGGGCGACGCTGATCGCGCTGATGGTACGGGGCGAGCAGGGGGACGAGGGCGTGGTCGGCGTGGTGTCCGCGCCCGCGCTGGGGCGGCGCTGGTGGGCGGCGAAGGGCAGCGGCGCGTACACCGGGCGCAGCCTGACCTCGGCGACCCGGCTGCGTGTCTCCGGGGTCAGCAGGCTGGAGGACGCCTCGTTCGGGTACTCCTCGCTGACCGGTTGGGAGGAGCAGGGCCGGCTCGACGGCTTTCTGCGCCTGTCCCGCACCTGCTGGCGCACCCGCGGCTACGGCGACTTCTGGCCGTACATGATGGTTGCCGAGGGCTCGGTGGACATCTGCGCGGAACCCGAGCTGAGCCTGTGGGACATGGCGGCGAACGACGTGATCGTACGGGAGGCCGGCGGTCGCTTCACCTCGCTGGACGGGGTGCCGGGCCCCTTCGGCGCGAACGCGGCGGCGTCCAACGGGCTGCTGCACGAGGATCTGCTGGGGTATCTGACCCGGCCGTGACCGGGCGAAACACGGTGGTACGAACCCGGAGCTGAGCATCGCGCGCCCGGCGGATGCCGTGCGCGCCCCCTTGTCCCCGCCGAAGGGGCATGTGAACATGAGAATGCTCGCGCTTGTGAATTTGTGAATTCATTCACGGAACGACCGCCATACCAGGAGGTGCCCTCTTTATGCTGGTCCGCGACGCGATGAGCACGGTGGTTCTCACCATCGGCCCCGCCCACACACTCCGCCAGGCCGCCCGTCTGATGTCCGCCCGCCAGGTCGGCGCCGCGGTCGTCCTCGACCCCGACACCTGCGGCCTCGGCATCCTCACCGAACGCGACGTGCTCAACGCGATCGGCGCGGGTCTCGACCCCGACCGGGAACACGCCCACGCCCACACCACCACCGACGTCGTCTTCGCCGCCCCCCAGTGGACCCTGGAGGAGGCGGCCGGGGCGATGCTGCACGGCCGGTTCCGCCACCTCGTCGTCTGCGACGGCGCCGAACTCGTCGGCATCGTCTCGGTCCGCGACATCGTGGACTGCTGGGCCCCGGTCCAGGCGGCGGTCCCCGCCTGAGCGGGAACGCGACGAAGGGGCCGGAGCCCTGCGGCGTCCGGCCCCTTCGGCCTGTCGGTCAAGCGGCGGGTCAGCCGCGGAGGGCCTGGACCGCGACTTCCAGCCGCTTGCCGAAGTCCGCGTCCGCCTGACGGAAGTTGTTGATCGCGCGCTCGGCGATGTCATCGCGCGACACCTTGGCGATGAACCCGGCGAGATTGTCGATCAGACGGGCCTTCTCGCCCTCGGACATCAGCCGGTAGAGGTTGCCGGCCTGGACGAAGTCGTTGTCCTCGGCGTGCGAGGGCGCCTCGGTGTAGCCGGTCGCGCCGGACACCTCGGTCGGCTGCCACAGCGGGCGGCCGATCTCGCTGGGGCCGCCGAAGCTGTTGGGCTCGTAGTTCTTCGTGCCGCCGTGCCGGCCGTCGTAGAGCAGGCCGTCCCGGCTGTGGGTGCGCGCCACGGTGGCGTGCGGGCGGTTCACCGGCAGGTGGTCGGCGTTGATGCCGACGCGGTAGCGGTGCGCGTCGCCGTACGCGAACAGCCGGCCCTGGAGCATCTTGTCCGGGGACGGGCCGATGCCGGGCACCAGGTGCGCGGGGCTGAAAATGGACTGCTCGACCTCGGCGAAGATGTTCTCCGGGTTGCGGTTGAGCTCCAGCTTGCCGATCTCGATCGGCGGGTAGTCCTCGTGCGGCCACACCTTGGTGAGGTCGAACGGGTTGAAGCGGTACGTGGCCGCGTCCGCCGCCGGCATGATCTGCACCTGCAGGGTCCAGGTCGGGAAGTCACCGCGCTCGATGGCCTCGCGCAGGTCGCGCTGGTGGGAGTCGGGGTCCTGGCCGGCCAGCAGGGCGGCCTCTTCCGAGGTCAGGTTCTTGATGCCCTGGTCGGTCTTGAAGTGGTACTTGACCCAGAAGACCTCGCCGGCCTCGTTGTTCCACTGGAAGGTGTGCGAACCGTAGCCGTTCATGTGCCGGTAGCTGGCCGGGATGCCGCGGTCACCGAACAGCCAGGTCACCTGGTGGGTCGACTCCGGGCTGAGCCCCCAGAAGTCCCAGACGTTGTCCGCCTCCTGCGAGCCGGTGTACGGGTCGCGCTTCTGGGTGTGGATGAAGTCGGGGAACTTGATGGCGTCCTTGATGAAGAACACCGGGGTGTTGTTGCCGACGAGGTCGTAGTTGCCCTCCTCGGTGTAGAACTTCAGCGCCCACCCGCGCGGGTCGCGCACCGCGTCCGCGGCACCGAGGTTGCCGGCCACCGTGGAGAAGCGCAGGAAGGTCTCGGTCTGCTTGCCGACCTCGGAGAGGAACGCGGCCCGAGTCCACTGCGAGACGTCACGCGTCAGCGTGAAGGTGCCGTACGCGCCGGCGCCGCGGGCGTGCACCACGCGCTCCGGGATGCGCTCCCGGTTGAAGTGCGCGAGCTTCTCCAGCAGGTGCTGGCTCTGCACGAGGACCGGACCGCCGAGGCCCGCCGTCTCGCTGTTCTGGTTGTCCGCAACCGGCGCGCCGGCCTCCGTGGTCAGCGGACCCGTTTCCTGCACAGTCACGTGTGTCTCCCTGTGATTCGGCGTGCTTGCCTTGCGCCTGCCTGTAGTCGGATCTGATCCTACGGTAGACAATGTCTAAGTCAAGAAATGAGCTCACCACGGACCGATTCTGGTTTCGGACCGCCGCTGTTACCCTGGTGTACATGAGCGACCTCCTAGAACGTCTGCGCGACCGCGGCTGGCGGCTGACCGCCCAGCGCCGCGTCGTGGCCGAGGTCCTCGACGGCGACCACGTTCATCTGACCGCCGACGAGGTGCACGCGCGTGCCATCGAACGGCTGCCGGAGATCTCGCGCGCCACCGTCTACAACACGCTCGGCGAGATGGTGAGCATCGGTGAGATCATCGAGGTCTCCACCGACGGCCGCGCCAAGCGGTACGACCCGAACGCGCACCGCCCGCATCAGCACCTGGTCTGCTACCGCTGCGGCACGATACGTGATGTGCATCCGAGCGGTGACCCGCTCACGACGCTCCCGGCGGGCGAGCGGTTCGGCTTCACGGTGTCGGCGGTGGAGGTCACGTACCGGGGGCTGTGTCCGGACTGCGCGCGGTGAACGCGACGAATGGTTCGACGTGAGTCGTTGCTTCACTTGAACGTCTTGAAACGCCCGGAACGCCCAGAACACGGAGAAGGCCCGGAAGCCTGCGCTT
>NZ_DATDBG010000249.1:0-20043 GCF_036524955.1 Streptomyces sp. | reverse complement strand
GCAACTCCTCCGGGCGGTGCCTGGCCTGGCGGGCGGTGACCACGGCCGCGTTGCGTGCGGTCATCAGCGGGGCCGGGTCGAAGGCCGTCAGCGGATCGTCCCGCAGCCGCCGCGCGAAGTCCGCCTGGGCCGCGAAGGCGTCCGCGAGCGCGTCACGCCGCGCGCCCCAGCGCCGTACCGGGAAGAGCCAGATCAGGGCCGCCTGCACCAGGCCGCCCACCGCGATCAGCCCGGCGTGCTGGAGTGCGCCCGGCACGGAGGTCGGCAGCGTCACCACGACCAGCATCACGGCCGCGGTGAGGGAGGCGACCGTGCCGGTGGTCGGGCCGAACGTCCACGCCATGCCCGCGGCGAACGCCCACACCGCCAGCAGCGCGACGAACAGCACCAGGTGGGGGGCGGCCAGATATCCCAGGAAGGTGCTCACCGCCAGTCCCGCGCCGGTCGCCAGCGCCAGCACCGGGCGGGGGCGCCAACTGCGCTGGAAGACGGCGATCCCCGCGGCGAACGCGCCGAACGCCGACGAGGCGGCGACCGCGGGCGACCAGAGCCACAGGCACAGGCCGATCACCACCGCCACACCGGCCGCGGTGCGCAGCGCGAGCAGCGGATCGGGACGGCCGCGTTCCACGCGCAGCCCGGAGCGGGCCGTCTGCCGCAGGGCACGCCACCAGGTCATGCACCTGAGAATAGGCAGATACCGGGGCACACCAGCGCCCGGGGGATCTTCCCCGGTACGGCCAGGGCCCGCCCGCCGGTGCGTCCGCCCCGGGTCCGTACCGGCGCCGCGGCCCGGCACGGCCCGACCGCGTACCCACCGGTCCGCGTCCGGCGGCCCACGCGCCCCCGCGCCCGGTCGGGTCCACGGTGTGACCTCGCCCCTGCCCTCACGCCCCGCGCCCGCCGTCTGGTTCAATGGGGAACATGGCCAGCACTACTGACACCGGGACAGGTCGCTTCGACCTCGAGCCCTTCTGGCCGTCCCGGCAGGAGCACCACTTCGACCGCTGCTGTTGCCGCGCGATCCCCGCGCGGACCCGCGTCGCCCGCTGACCTGCCCGCATCCGGCCGCAAGCCGAGCCGGCCGCCGCCGTCGTCAGCACATCCGGTCCCGCGCACCACGGAGTCCCACGACCCTTCGCGCGAAAGAGCCGAACCATGTCGAACGTGTCGCAGTTCCAGCCCCTGTCCGCGACCGGAAGCGCAGGCGCTCCCGCGAGTGCGCCCGCCGCCCACCGGCAGCGCCTGCGGGCCGTACGTCCCGACGAGACGCCCCCGGCGCCGGACTTCCTGCCGCCCGGCGCCACCTGGATGCCCGCCCCCGGACACGTGCTGCCCGCCGTCGTGGGCGGCGCCCCGATGGTCGGCTACCTGGTGCTGGTCCCGGCGGAGTCCCTGCCGCCCGGCGACCGCCCCGCCGACCACGGCACCGTCCTCGGCGCCGACCACACCGCCGTCCTCAGCCCCGACCACGTCGCCGAGACGGACGGCACCACCCCGGTCCGGATCGACCCGGAGCGCCGTACCGCCGTGGTGGACGGCCGGCTGCTCGATCTCACGTACCTGGAGTTCGAGTTGCTCGCCCACCTCGTCGCCCACCCGCACCGGGTGCACTCCCGTGACCGACTGGTGACCACGGTCTGGGGGTACGGGCATGTGGGCGACGGCCGTACGGTGGATGTCCACATCGCCCGGCTGCGCCGCAAACTCGGCGCCGAGCACCGCGGCAGCATCGTGACGGTGCGCCGCGTCGGCTACAAGTACGCGCCCGCCGCGGCGGGGGTGCCGACCGGGCGGTGACGCCCGTCGTACGCGGCGGCCCGCGCCACCCGGCGGCGCCGGTCACGGCACGACCGTGACCGGCCGCCGTCCGGCCCCGACCAGCCGCGCGGCGACCGAGCCGACCAGCCGGCGCCCGGCTCGCTCGCAGGAGTCCACGACCACCGCGTCGGCCTTCGGCCGGCCGGCGGCCGTCGCCGGGCCGCTGCAGGGGTCGCCACGGGAGGCGTCGAACTCCCCCCGCACCCGGAGGGGCCGCCCTGCGCCGGCTCCACCGATTCGTGCATCTCCGCGAGCAGCGGCCCGGCCGTCCGGGTGTCCGCCTCCGACACCGGGACGCCGAGCCGCGCCGCCGGTCGGATGCGGCTGCACGTGCACCGGTGCGAGCCGGGCGCGCTGACGAGGCGCGAGCCCCGCGGGCGCAGGAGGCGGGCGGCTCGCCGGAACGTGTCCGGACCGTCCAGCCCGGCGCGTGCGACCTTCGGTCCGTCGCCACCGCGTCCGAAGCGCGCGGGCACCTGATGCTCTTCCGCGGCGCCGGGCTGTCCGCCCCGGGCCGGACCACTCCTGCCCGGATACGGAGCGTTCTCACCCGAATGGTCCCATTAGCACGACATATGAACTTTTGCGGGGCAGTCTTACCGAGAGGAGTGAAGCAGGCGGCGTTCTCCCTCGCCCGGCGCACGCACCGTCAAGTCCGGTCCGCGCGCCCCGCGTGCGGCAGGCCGCCCACGCCGCTAGCGGGGAGGTTTGTGATGCCGAGGGTGTCCACGAACGTGTTCGTGCCGAGGCCGGCCACGGAGGTCTTCGACTTCCTCGCCGACGCCCGCAATCTCGCCCTGTGGAGCTCGGGGGTGGCCTCCGTCGACCCCGCCTACGTCTGTCCCGGTCTCCATGCCGAGTACCGCTACCGGTATCCGGGCCGGCGCCGCCCGCACCGCCTGGTCTGCTCGCAGTTCGAGCCGAGTCGGCGGATAGCCTTCCGTGGCCAGCGGATGTGGAGCCCGCTCGGCACGCAGGTGCCGCTCTACGGGTTCGACCTCTCCCCGCACGCCGACGGCACGCAGGTCCGGCTGTCGGTCACCAGTTCGCTCAGCGCGGCGCTGCTGCTCTTCGCCCCCCTGGTCGCCATGGCGTGGCGGCGCGACCTGCCGGTCGACGGCGGCAAGCTCCGCGACCGGCTCGGCGGTGTCGTCCCGCCGGCGCCCGCGGCGCACCCCTCCCCGGCGGCCACGCCGATGCGCGCCGCCCCGGCTCCCCAGGGATTCGACTACGCTCATTGACTGTTAAACTAATAGCGCGAGGGTACGTCCCTCGCTCCTCGACAGCCCCGGTCTGGTCCCCCCGTCCCGGCCGGGGCTCCTGTCTTCCGTCACCCCGCACCGCACCGCTCGGGCCCGAGGTCCGCCCCGGGCCGTACGTGTCAGACCCGCGGCGTACGGTTCGACCATGGCGAAACCGTCTCAGCGCGTCCGGCTCCGGCCCTGGTCACCGGCGGACCTCTGGCTGTTGCGCAGGACCAACGCACCGGAGATGACCGAGCACCTGGGCGGCCCGGAGACCGAGGGACAGCTGGCCGTCCGGCACGATCGCTACCTGCGCATCGACGGCGAGGCCGGCCGGATGTACGCCGTCGTGCTGGAACCCGGCGGCGAGGTGGTCGGCTCCATCGGCTTCTGGGCGCAGACCTGGCAGGGCGAGGAGGTCTACGAGACCGGCTGGGGCGTCCTGCCGGAGTTCCAGGGCCGCGGTATCGCGGCCGAGGCGGCCCGCGCGGTCATGGCGGCGGCCCGGTTGCACGGCAACCGCCGTCACCTGCACGCCTTCCCCTCGGTCGACCACGCGGCCTCCAACGCGGTCTGCCGCAAGGCCGGTTTCACGCTGCTCGGCGAGGCCGACTTCGAGTACCCCCGGGGCAACCCGGTCAGGTCCAACGACTGGGTGGTCGACCTGGACGCACTGCCGGACTGATACGGGGGTGCGCCGCTGGACCCGCGCGCCCCGTACCGGCCCAGTGCGGCCCGGCCGTCTCCGGGGCGTGGTCCCGGCCTCTTCCCCCGCGCCGGAGGACGGCGGGGATCAGGCACCGGCCGCCCGCAGGCCCGGGACGATCTGCTGCCGCACGTAGCTCACGATGTCCCGGCCGCCGAGCCCGCCCTGGATCACCGTCACGCCGTGCGCTTCCGCCGCCTTGCGCAGTACGCGGCGTGAACCCCAGCCCACGCCGCCGCCGATCACCATCGCGGTGATCGTCCCGGTGCTGATCCGCGATACCGCGTCGGCGTCCCGGGTCACCCCTACGGCGTCGAACCCCTCCTCGCGCAGCGTCGAGATCGCTGCACTGACAATGCTCTCCATCCGGCCGATCACCAGAGCGGTCATGGTTGGCTGTCTCCCCTTGGACGCGCTGCAGCGCGCGTGATAGACGTCGGCACCAGCGTGGAACATCAAGAGCGGCGTTGCCATACCACAGGGTCCTGCCCATCGGCACCACCCGCGACACACGGATGGCGGTATCCCGCCATCCGTGACACCCCTTCACAAGGCCCTGTGGGCGCCCGCACCCCCGTCACCGTGGCCGCCGGCCCCGCCGGCTGCGTCTCGGTGCCGGCCGACGCGATGTCCCGGATCACCGCTTGGTTCCCACCGGCGGCCACGCCGCACATCGCGATCGGCACGACCCGGCACCGCCTCCGTCCTGCGCTACTGACGGCGGTTTCCGGCCGCACGCCGTGCCGAATTCGTCCGGCTTCCGTGTCGTGACATCACCGGGATATTCAGTCGAATTGACGGTATGGCAGCGCATTTTCACGGCCACCGGAAAGCGGCCGTGTCGGCCGCGCCGGCCGGGTAGCCGAATTCCGGCCCCCGAGCGGATTGCGGCCGGCCGTTCCGGCCCGCCGTCCCGGACCGCTCAGCGGTACACGACCGCGTCGTGGCGGTCCGAAGTGAATGTGATGTCCGTCACGGACGATAACCGTATCAAAAGGACATCTATGCGCATCACATGGTCGATTGATCTGTGTCAGTCGTGTAAAATTTTCCCCCAACTGGAACCCCTGGCAAGGCTGTTGACCCTGCTGCTGCGGCCCTGGCAGCCACAGGTCAGACGTTCGAGCGCCCGGCCGGTGGCCGGACCCCCGGCTGGAAATCCACGTGCCGGACAGCACTCGTCCGAGCCCGATCCGACGTGCCATGATGCGGCGCGGCCGAGCGGTGGCGAGCGCGAACCGGTGAACCACCGCACCGGCGCCCGGACGCGACCACTCGCGCCGGCATTCGGGGAGGTGGGCCCGTGCCGCTCCGAATTCGGCCGATCACGAACCACCCCTTCACCCGGGTAAGGGCTACGCGAGGGCGGGCGCCCTTCCTGTTCGCCCGGGACGCAGTGCTGGCAAAGAGCGGGGATGTGCTGACGGACATGCGAGCGAATACAAGGGGGGCATGAAAGCGTGTCAGGAGATGCGGGGTTTCACAGATACAGACCTGCGCACCGAAATGCGGGGCGGCGCCGCGGGATTCCGCGCTCAAGCGCCGCCGCTTCGTCCCTGGGACCTTCCGGGGCGGTGACGGTGCCGGCGGCCGGGAGGCGGGGGCAGCCGCCGCTCACACCGGGCAGGTCGGCCTCCTCACCCGGCGCGGCAGCCGCCGACTGCCCGCCGCGCGCAGGCGAGGTGCGGGCATGAGGAACGATTTACTGCTCGCTCTGCGGACGCAGCGCGGCTGGACCCAGGAGGAGCTCTCCGAACGCTCCGGGATCAGCGTACGCACCATCAGAAATCTGGAACGCGGCCGTATCCAGAGCCCGCGGCGCAGTTCGCTGGAACTGCTGTTCTCGGTACTCGACCCGGAATTACGGGGGAGGCGCGACAACGGCCCGGCCGGCAACCGGACGACCGGCGGCAGCGCCGGGTTCCCTGAACCGCCCGAAGCGTCGGCCGGCGGGCCGCCGATGAGCGGTCCGCCGCTGCCCCGCCCCAAGCCGGCCGGCCGCTGGCGCGGGCCGAGGCCCCCGAGAACCGCCCTGGTCGCCCGTGACGCCGACCTCGACCAGCTGTACGGGCTCGTCGCCCGCAACGCGGTCACCGTTCTCACCGGCCCGGGCGGCATCGGCAAGACCCGGCTCGCACTCGCCGTCGCGGAGCGGATCGCCGCCGAGACCGGCGGCGTCGTCGCGGTGGCGCAGCTCGGCCGGATCGCGGCCACCGCCGGGCGGCCGGGCGGTGACGGACCCGCCGCCCTCGCGACGGCCAGGCAGATCGTCGCCGACCTGCTGGGCGACGAACCGCGGTCACCCGGCACCGGCCCCGCGCTGCTGGTCCTCGACACCGCCGAGCACCTGCCGCAGGCCACCGCGCTCCTGGTGGAGCACCTGCGCGGCACCTGGCCCGAGCTGCGGCTGGTGGTCACCACCCGGCGCCCGCCGGTCCTGCCCGAGGCCCGGATCTGGGAGACGGCGCCGCTGCCGCCCGACGGCGCGGTGCAGCTCATGTACCGGCGGCTGGCGAGCAGTTCACTCGACCGGGACCTGACCGGCTCACCCGACCTCGTACAAGCCCTGTGCCGTGAGCTGGACGGCGTGCCGCGGCTGATCGAGTTCGCCGCGTACTGGCTGCGCAGCGTGCCGGTGTCCACCCTGCTGTCTCCGGAACACGTGCTGGAACTGCTCGGCTTTCCCGACTTCTCCGCGCTGCCCCACCAGCGGTCGCTGCGCAGCAGCCTGGAATGGAGCTGGGAAATGCTCACCGACCGCCAGCGGCAGTTCATGACCCGGCTCGCCGAGCAGCAGGACGTGCTGACCGGTACCGCAGCCGAACTCGCCGCTCTGGAACCGGACTTCGTCCGCACCGAAGCGGTGCGGCTGCTCGGCGAACTCGCCGACGCCTCGCTGCTCCAGGTACGCAGGGGAGACCGCTACGAGTACCGGATGCTGCGGCACGTGCGGGCGTTCGTACGGCACCGGGCCCGAGCGGCGGCGGCGCCGTCCGTTCCGGCACAGCAGGTGGCCGCCCGAGGGCGCGCCTGAGCCGCCGGACGGCGTCCGCGGATCCGCCCGGACTCGCGCCCGGTGCCACGACGGCGCCCGCCGGGGCTCACCCGGCGGGCGCCGTCGCATGCCCGCCGCCCCTCCCGGCGCGCCGCCCGCGCCCGCCCCGGCCTCGCCGGCGCACCGGTCGCCGTCCGTAGCCGGCATAAAGTTTCAGCCCTTGTACGCGGTTGGCGCTCGCAGCCGGTCATCGTGTCCCATGTGTCGCGCAGGACACATCCGCACCGCGGGTATGTCAGAGAAATGTCAGACGGCGGGGCAACCGGGGAGCGGCTCCCACAGGCGTACCGGCGCCCGTAACAGCCGAATCGCCGAGAATGAGCCGATGCCCATAAGCCGTATCCGGGCAGGAAAGCCCCCGCTGCATGGCCGGAATCCGGAGAGCTTCCCTCCGCGGGCGTCCCGCGGACCGGGAACGGCGCTCCGGCCTGAACCGTCTGGCTTGTTGTCGCCTCCCGGTCCTTGTGTGCCCTGATGGGGTGTCGCTAGCGGCCCGTACGGTGGACCGGAAGTGCATGACCCGTGACGCTGAGACACGAAAGGGCGGTGCCATGTCGTTCGCAGAGGAACGCACCCAGGCTGTCGAAGACGTCGTCCACGCATGGACGTACGGCAGCAACTGCCTGCTGTACGAAGGCGGCGGCGGGTCCGAGGTCAACGTCGGATCCGAGACCGGGCCACCACGGACGCTCTCGCACGCCGAGGCCGTACAGACCATTCACGCCCAGTTCGTGCTGCTGGCGCTCGACGCCGACCTCGACCGGCTCCAGGCCACCGGGCAGGCCTGCTACCAGACGGCCGCCGGGATGCAGCAGACCCATCCGGCCGAGGCCCGGGCGTACGTACGCGCCGCGGACCTGTGCGACCGCGCCGCCGAACTGGTGGTCGCGGTCGGCGCCGCCGATGACGAGCGGGCCAGGCGGCGGCTGCTCGCGGTCGCCGAACACGACACCACCATGGCCACCGGCGGTATCGACCCGACCGTCGCCGAGCGGGCCCGGCGCGCGCTCGAACTCGCGCTGTCCGAGGCCGAGTCGAAGGAACGTGCCACCCCGCCGCCGGCCGTCCGGTACCCGGGTCCGTCCTACGACGCGGCCACCGGACGGCACCGGATCGGCGTGACCTCGACCGGCGAGGCCGCGTACTGGCGTCTCAACACCCCTGGAGAGGGCGTCGAGTGCGGCCTGATCTGCGGGGCGCCGGGCACCGGGAAGAGCAACTTTCTGCGGATGGTGCTGCTGGAGGCCGCGCTCCAGCCCACGTTCGACCTCTGGCTGGCCGATCCGGCCGACCGCCACGAGGTTCCGGCCCCCATTGCGAAGTCGGCGGTGAAGACGGCCGTGAACCACCGGGACACCGTGGAACTACTGCGTGAGGCGGTCGCCGTCATCTCCGAGCGCGCCCGGCGCGGTCCGCTGCCCGACCCCTCCCCTCGTCGGCCCGGTATTGTCCTCGCGATCGAGGACTGCCATCTGGTCTTCGGCGACGACCTGGAGGCCACCCGCCTCGCCGAGCGGATCGTCGCGGAGGGCGGGCGGTTCGGCGTGGCCCTGGTGGCCACCGCCCCGGACGCCGATCTGGCGTACTTCGGCGGCAGCGTCGCCCTGCGTACCGGCCTGGCCAGGACCAACCGGTTCCCGCTGGGCCCTGGTGGCCGGCGCATGCTGAACGAACTCCAGCACAACTCACTGTGACGGTGTGACACGTCGCTCCGGCCCTGCCCCGGTCGGAGCCCGCCGGCCGGCAGCGCACACTCCCCCCGTGGTGTGCGCTGCCGACCAGGCAGAACTACGGGACTCATATTATCCGCCGCGCATACCACCCGCAATACGTCGCGGCCCCCGATCCGCCGGCGCGCCCTCGCCGCGGTCGACGGGAAAACAGGCGGGACATCAGATGGCACAGCCAACGGACATGTGGTGCCGGACCCTTGCGTCCTCGGCATGTGACATTCCGCTGACATGGAGCGGGCACGCCCCGGAGAGTCGGACGACGCCTCTGTCGTTCCTGACTCAGTTCTGAAATCGGGGATCTTGTGACGAACCGCCTGGAGCGAAGAACCTTGTAGTCAGAATCCGGTGTGGTGTCGGCAGGTACTGGTTCGGGAGGTGTGGACGATGGCAGGTGCGACGTCGTCGAACTCGGTGGCGGCGGCAGCCGCGGCCGGGGCGGGGAGCGCCGCGGCGCCGCCCGGTGAACCGCTGGGCGCCCCTGCGCCGGTGACCGGGCTGATGTCGCTGCATCAGGCCCACCCGGTGGACGGCCGGACGCTGCGGACCGTGTGCGGCATGTTCGTCACCGGCGTCACCGTGATCACCAGCGGTGAGGACGGCCAGGCGGAGGGCACCACGGTGAACTCCTTCACCTCCGTGTCGCTCGACCCGCCGCTCGTGCTGTTCTGCCTGCACAACGAGTCCAGGCTGCGCACGGTCGTCGAGAGCTCACAGAAGTTCGTGGTGAACTTCCTCCAGGGCCAGCAGGAGAGCCTGGCCCGGGCCTTCGCCGGCAAGGGAACCGCGGAGATCCGCGACGTCGCCCACCACCCGTCGGTGACCGGCGTGCCGGTGCTCAGCGACGCGCTGGCGTTCCTGTCCTGCCGCCTGGTCGACACCTTCGACGGCGGCGACCACACCATCTTCGTCGGCCAGGTGGTCGAGCTGGGCGTGCCCCGGCAGCACCAGGAGCCGCTGGTCTTCTTCCGCGGCTGGCTGGGCGCGCTGGAGGAGGAACTGCGCGGCGTGCACCCCATCATCGACGGCTGACGGCAGGCCCCGTCCTCGGCGGCCGGCAGGCCGGCCCGGACGACGGGGCCCTGGATGTCCCGGCTGCGGTGACACGTCTTCCCCGCCCGATCGCGCGCCGCGCCGAGGGCGGGGGTCACGGGGGAACTTCTGCAGATTCGGATGCATCTGACAAGAAAGGCAGTGATCACCATGGTGATGATCAAGCACTTGGACCCCTCCACTCCGTTCGAGGCGCAGCTCAAGGAGGAGTCAGGTCCCGTATGCATGATCGAGACCATCTTCGTCCCCCGGGAGCAGACGGAGGAATTCCTCCGGATCTGGAAAGAAGACGCCGGATACATGAAGCGGCAACCGGGGTTCATCTCCGCACAGCTCCACAGGGGCACCGCGGGCAGTCAGTTACTCGTCAACGTCGGGGTCTGGGAATCCACTCAGGCTCTCCTGACCGCGTTCGCCTCGCCGGAGTTCCAGTCGAAGGCGGCGCAGTACAACGATGAGATCACTGGGTACCCGCACATCTTCGAGCGGATCGCCGTCGAAGGCATCTGCATCGCCTGAGAGCCGCCCGGGGCGCTGACGAGCGCCGGGCCGGAGCTCTGGGGTACCGGTCCGGCGGCGCGCGTCGTCCCGGCGGTACGTGAAGGTCCGGCTGCCGCAGCCACCGGCGGATGCGGCAGCCGGCCCGTTCGGGGCCGACCCGGCAGCACGCCGGGGCCGGCCCCTTCGTCAATTTCGTGTCGTTTCCGGTGGAGGTGTGGTGGGCGTGGAATCCGGCAAGGTGACCCGGCTCGACGAGCTCGTACCGATCACGTACGGCGGCGGTGAGGAGACCCGCATGCTGCTGCGCAGCGCGGACACCGGCGGCCTGTACTCGTTCTACGAGGTGCGTATGCCGGCGGGCGAGGGCTCGGTACGGCATGTGCACCACGGCACCGACGAGTCGTTCTACGTCGTCGAGGGCGAGTTCGAGATCAAGATCGGCGACGAGGTCCACAAGGCGACCCCGGGCACGATGGTCTACGGCCCGCGGGGCGTCGTCCACTCCTTCTACAACACCTGGGACAAGCCCAGCACGATGCTGTGCACCATGACGCCCGGCGGCATCGAGGACTTCTTCGAGGAGCTGAGCGAGCTGCTCACCCGCCCCGAGCGGCCCGACTGGGAGCAGATCAAGGCGGTCGGCGAGCGGCACCGGATCACCGCCGACCGGCCGATGGGCGGCCCGCACGGCGGCCCGCCGGTCGGCGAGCCGTAACCGCAGACCGAACCCGTACCGACCGAACAGGGGATGGACCGATGGCCAGGGCAGTGGATCTGGACCCCGCGACGCCGATGCGCGCGCAGTTCCAGGAAGAGACCGGTCCCGTGGTACTGATGAACACGTTCTTCGTGCCGCGGGAGCGCACCGACGAGTTCCTGAAGCTGTGGCAGGCGGACGCCGCCTTCATGAAGTCGCAGCCGGGGTGCATCTCCATCCAGCTCCACCAGGGCACCGCGGGCAGTCAGTTGCTGGTGAACCTCGCCGTGTGGGAGTCGAGCGCCGCACTCGCCAAGGCGCACGCCGACCCGGAGTTCCGGAAGCTGTCGGCGCGGCTGCCGGACGACATCGTGGCCCACCCGCACCTGTTCACCAAGGTCGCCGTCGACGGGGTCTGCGTCGCCTGACCGGCCCGGGACCGTACAGCCAGGTTCGGCGAAGAGCGCGGAAGGCGGAGACGAGATGAATCTGGAAAGCCTGGACCCCGAGACCCCGTTCGAGGCCCAGTTGGGGGAGGAGACCGGACCGGTGGTCGTGGTCAACACGTTCGTCGTGCCCGAGGGGCTGATGGACGCGGTGATCAGGAACTGGGAGGAGGACGCGGACTTCATGAAGTCGCAGCCGGGGTACATCTCGGCGCAGCTCCACCGCGGGGTCGCCGGCAGCAACCTGCTCATGAACGTTGCGGTGTGGGAGTCCACCCAGGCGCTCGCCCGGGCCTTCGCCGACCCGGCGTTCCACACCCAGGTCCACCAGTACCCCGAGGGCGTACGGATCCTCCCGCACGTCTACCGCAGGATCGCGGTCGACGGGGTCTGCGTCGCCTGACCCCCGGCGCCGCACGCACCGCACGCATCCCCTTACCTGATACGGCGTGCGCACCCGGCGACCGGTGCGCGCGCCATCCGTCCTCCCCGGGTGCGCGGGGAGAAGGGGTCGGGAGCCGCCGGGTGACCGGTGCCCCCCGCCGGCGGCGGGGACGGCGAACCGGTCCGGGGGTTCACCCGGCGGCTCCCGGGTCTGTGTCGGGCCCCCGGGCCCTACGGTTTGTCCTGGTGGTCGTCCTCGTCGTCCAGCCGGACCCGGGAGAGCTTGTCCGGATTGGTGACCAGGTAGATGTCGGTGACGTGATCGCTGCTCGGGTTGAGGTCCATGACCATGACCGCGTAGGGCGAGTCGCCGGAGAAGACCACGGCCGACGGGTCGCCGTTGACGTGCTGGTAGCGGATGTCCAGGGACGGCGGGACACGGGTGGTCGCGTAGCCGTTGAGCAGCCGGGCCACCTTCTCGCGGCCCTGCACCGGCCGCAGCGCGCTGCGGGCCTTGCCGCCGCCGTCGGTCCACAGCGTCACGTCGGGCGCGAGCAGGCTCATCAGACCGGTCAGGTCGCCGCCGAGTGCGGCGGCGATGAACCGCTCGGTGACCTGCCGCTGGAGGTGCGG
Source organism: Streptomyces sp. (assembly GCF_036524955.1). Lineage (GTDB taxonomy): Bacteria > Actinomycetota > Actinomycetes > Streptomycetales > Streptomycetaceae > Actinacidiphila. The sequence goes on along the minus strand of NZ_DATDBG010000249.1, from coordinate 7,773 downwards.
GTCGGCCTGGTAGCGGGGCCGGCGGGCCTGGACGTGCTCGCGGGCGCGGTGCGCGAGCTGCCGGACCGCCGACGGGCTGCGGCCCAGGATCTCGGCGATCTCGGTGTGCGCGTACCCGAACACCTCGTGCAGTACGAAGACGGCCCGCTCCAGCGGGGTCAGCGTCTCCAGCACCACCAGCAACGCCATCGACACCGACTCGTTGCGCAGCGCCGGCTCGGCCGCGTCGGCGGCCTGGGCGGCCTGCGCGGTGTCCTGCGCCTCCGGGTTCTGCGTGATCAGCGGCTCGGGCAGCCACGGGCCGACGTACGTCTCGCGGCGGCGGCTGATGCTGGCCTGCCGGGCGAGTGCCTGGTTCACCGCGATCCGGACCAGGTACGCACGCGGGTTGTCGATCTCCTCGGCCAGCGGCTGGCTGCTGCGGCGGGCCCAGGCCAGCCACGTCTCCTGCAGGACGTCCTCGGTGTCCGAGACGCTGCCCAGCATGTTGTAGACCACCGAGAACAGCAGCTCCCGATGACCCACGAACACCTCGGTCGCGCGGTCACCAGCAGCCGTTGGGTGCTGTGCCGGACTGTCGGACACGATTGAGCCTCCCCGTTGTGCGTTTCCCCTAAGAGCGACCGGGCCCTCGCAAGCGTGACACTTCCTGCGGCCAATGTGACGCACGTCTCCTCCGGCCGCGGCGTTCGGCCTGGTGAGACCGGTGTGCCCGGGTTTACCGGTGATCCATTCGGTCCACCATGTCACAGCCGAGGACGACCGAAAGCTCTCTGTCTGTACAGGATGTCCCACCCCGGGGGTCCCTGGGCACGCGTCACCCCCGACCCGTCACCCCCGACCCGTCACCCCCCGCACCCGAAAGAAGGAAGTAGTCCGCCGTGGCCGACACACAGCAGGACATCGATTTCACCGTCATGTACGCCACCCACCACGCGTTCCGCCGCGACCTGCGGCGGCTGGCCGCCGCCGTGGAGGCCGGCCACCGCGACGCGCCGCGGGTCCGGGCCGGCTGGGACAACTTCAACCACCAGTTGCACGTCCACCACGCCGTCGAGGACAGCAGCCTGTGGCCGCAGGTGGCCGCGAAGGTCGCCGGCCGCCCCGGGGACCAGAGGCTGCTGGACGAGATGGAGGCCGAGCACGCGCAGCTCGACCCGCGGCTGGCAGCGGTCGACACCGCCCTGCGGGACGGCTCACCGGACCTCGCCGCGCACATCCAGGATCTCTACGAGGTGATGGACGAGCACTTCACGCACGAGGAGACCAAGGCGCTGCCGCTGATCCAGGACGTGCTGACGGTGGCGGAGTGGAAGAAGTTCGGCCGGGCGAACGCCGGGGCCCTCGGACTGAAGGGCGTCGCGGTCTACGTCCCCTGGATCACCGACGACGTCCCGGCGGCCGACCGGCGCGCGTTCCTGAACGCCATGCCGCCGCCGCTGAAGGTGTTCAACAAGCTGCTGTGGAAGCGGCAGTACGACAAGCGCGGACTGTGGCAGGCGTGACGGCACCCGCGTGACCACCGGTCCCACGCGCCCGGCCGGGGGCGGGGAGGCGGGGTCGACGGCACGCGCCACCGGGCGCGGTGCCCGGAGAGCTTCGGTTGTGGAGGGGGCGTGGCCATGGACAGCACGGTGACCCCGGGACCGGCCCGCCCGGCCCCTCGCACCGGCCGCACCGGGCGGACGCCCGGCGTGGCCCCGGTCCTGCGGAGGGTGACGTGAGCGGCGCGGTGGTGGTGACGGGTCTCGGCATCGTGTCGCCCGCGGGCCTGGACGTACGGGACTACTGGGCGCAGGCGTGCGGCGCCAGGAGCGTCCGGCACCACGCCCCGGCCGGGCTCGCGGACGAGCCGCCGGGGCCGTACGGGAGCGCGGCGCAGGAGCAGATCTGGGGCCGCCCGCAGGACGACCGGATCGCCCGGCTCGCGCTGGCCGCCGCCGACTGGGCGCTGGCCGACGCGGGCATCAGCCCGCGGGACCTGCCCGAGGTACGTCCGGACGCGGTCTCCGCGGTCACCGCCGCCGCGGCCACCGCGATCGGCGCCAGGCCCCGGACCGGCGGCTGGCCGGGCTCCGGCTCGCGCACCGGCCCGTCCCCGCGCGGGCCGCGTGGCGCGCACGGGGACGCGTACCGCTCGTTCGCCTGGTTCTACGCCGTCGCCAGCGGGCAGATCTCGGTCCGCGACGGGATGAAGGGCCTGGACGCGGTCGCGCACGCCAGGCGGCAGATCCGGCAGGGCAACCGGCTGATCGTCTCCGGCGGGGTGGACGCGCCGGTCTGCCCGGCCGGCCGGGCGGCCGGGGCCCGGCCCGGCGGCGGCGCCCTGCTGGTGCTGGAGGACGCGGTGGGCGCGCTGGCCCGTGGCGCCAAGATCTACGGTGAGGTGGCCGGCTACGGTGCCACCTTCGACCCCGACCCGGGCGGCCGGCGCGAGCGCGGGCTGCGGCGCGCCGTCGAACTCGCCCTGGCCGACGCCTGGTCGCTGCCCGGCGAGGTGGACGCCGTGTTCGTACCGGGTCTGGACGCCGCCGAAGCCGCCACCGTCACCGCGGTGTTCGGCGTGCACGCCGTCCCGGTGACCGCGCCGCGCACCATGACCGGCCGCCGCTACCAGGGCGCCGCCGCCCCGCTCGACCTGGCCGCCGCCCTGCTGGCCATGCAGGAGGGACTGATCCCGCCCACCGCCGACATCCTGCCGTCCCCCGGCTACGACCTGAACCTGGTCCTGTCGCCGCGCACGGCGGAACTGCGCACCACCGTGGTGCTCGGCCGCGGCCACGGCGGCTTCAACTCCGCCGTGGTGCTGCGCACCGTCGACTGACCGCACCATCCGCTCAGACCCACCGCGACGTCCCCCTCCCGTACCGGGAGCGGGGATGTTTCGGCATGCCCCGACACATTCCGACCCGGGAGGGACGAAGCAGCATGAACACAACCGAGAGTCAGGCACAGTCCGTTGAGAAATTCGATGTGGCGATCCTCGGCGCGGGCATGGCCGGCGGCATGCTGGGCGCGGTGCTGGCCCGTAACGGGGTGAAGGTCCTCCTCATCGACGCCGGCACGCACCCGAGGTTCGCGGTGGGCGAGTCCACGATCCCGTACACCTCCTCGATGACCCGGATCATCGCCGAGCGCTACCAGGTGCCGGAGATCGAGCCGCTGGCCAGCTTCAAGGGCGTCACGGAGAAGGTCGCCCCGATGAGCGGCCGCAAGCAGAACTTCGGCTTCGTCTACCACAAGGAGGGGCAGGCGCAGGACCCCGAGCAGATCAACCAGCTCGTGGTGCCCGAGTGGCAGCGCACCGAGACGCACCTGTTCCGGCAGGACGTGGACGCGTACCTGTTCAACCTGGCCGTCTCCTACGGCGCGGTGCCCAAGGTCGGCACCAAGATCAGCGACATCGAGGTCTTCCCCGAGCACGGGGTGCTGCTCCGCTCGGACAAGGGCGAGGAGTACCACGCCAGTTACCTGGTCGACGGCAGCGGCTTCCGCTCGCCGGTCGCGGACGCCTTCGGGCTGCGGGAGAAGCCGACCCGCGCCAAGACCCACTCGCGCACCCTGTTCACGCACATGGTGGGCGTCACCCCGTTCGACGACACCACGGCGGCCCGCTCGCACAAGCAGCCCAGCCCCTGGCACCACGGCACCCTGCACCACGTCTTCGACGGCGGCTGGCTGTGGGTGATCCCGTTCGACAACCACGACGGCGCCCTGAACACCCTGTGCAGCGTCGGCCTCACCCTGGACGAGCGGGTCTTCCCGCCGCAGCCGGGCGTGTCCCCGCAGGAGGAGTTCGAGGCGTTCCTGGAGCGCTTCCCGGCGATCGCCGAGCAGTTCGAAAGCGCCACCGCGGTCCGCCCGTGGGTCGCCACCGGCCGTCTGCAGTACAGCTCCTCGCGGACCGTCGGGGACCGCTACTGCCTGACCGCGCACGCGGCCGGCTTCATCGACGCCCTGTACTCGCGCGGCCTGACCAACACCCTGGAGGTCGTCAACTCGCTGGCCTGGCGGCTCATCGAGGCGTCCAAGGACGGCGACTGGTCCACCGAGCGCTTCGCGTACATCGACGAGCTCCAGCAGGGCCTGCTCGACATCCACGACGACCTGGTCTACTGCTCCTTCGTCGGATTCCGCGACTACGACCTGTGGAACGCGGTCTCCCGGGTGTGGGAGTCGACCAGCATCCTGCCCACCGTCACCATCGACAAGGCCTACCGCACCTACATGGCCACCCGTGACGAGCAGGTCTTCCGCGACCTGGAGAAGCGGGACGTGCCCGGCCTGCCGGCCCTGGTCGGACAGGACATCTCGCGGTTGCTCGGCTTCGCCCGCGGCATCTGCCAGCAGGTCGACGCGGGGACGCTCGACCCCAAGGAAGCCTCCGCACAGCTCTTCGAGCACCTCCAGCAGTCCGCGTTCCTGCCCGCCCCGTTCGAGCTGGGCTCCCCGGAGAACCGGTGCTTCGAGGCGACCCCGGCCATCATCCAGGCCGCCGTCGCCTGGGCCGGCACCGACGCCGCGCCCGCCAACATCGCCTCGCTCTTCGGCGCCTGACCGCGCCCGCGCCGCGGCCGGCCCACCCGCCGGGCCGCGGCCCGACCACCGCCGGGACCCGTAACCCAGACAGGAGACACGACGTGGACATGCAGAGTGAGGCGGCGGGCGGCGCGGGCGGAGCCGCGCTCGACGCCGATGTGATCATTGTCGGTGCCGGCCCGGCCGGCCTGATGCTCGCCGGTGAACTGCGCCTGGGCGGGGCCAAGGTGATCGTCCTGGAGCGGCTGCTGCAGCCCACCGGGCAGTCCCGCGGCCTCGGCTTCACCGCCCGCGCCATGGAGGTGTTCGACCAGCGCGGCCTGCTGCCCGCCTTCGGCGGACCGAACGGCACGCTGGAGATCAGCCCGTTGGGCCACTTCGGCGGCATCCAGTTCGACTTCACGGTGCTGGAGGGCTCCCACTTCGGCGCCCGCGGTATCCTGCAGTCGCTCACCGAGTCCGTCCTCGAACAGTGGGCGGTGGGCCTCGGCGCCGACCTGCGGCGCGGCTGGGAGTTCCTGGAGTTCGGCGAGGGGGAGGGCGGGGTGACGGTCACCGCGGGCACCGCCGACGGCGTACGGCACCTGCGCGCGTCCTACCTGGTCGGCTGCGACGGCGGCCACAGCGCGGTCCGCAAGGCGGCCGGCTTCGAGTTCCCCGGCACCAACGCCACCCGGGGCATGTACCTGGCCGACGTGGTCGGCTGCGGGCTGCGCCCCCGGTTCCTCGGCGAGCGGCTGCCCGGCGGCATGATCATGGCCGCGCCGCTGCGCGAGGGCGTGGACCGCGTCATCGTCGTGGAGAACGGCACCCCGGCGCCCGACCGCAGCGAGTCGCCGAGCTTCGCCGAGATCGCCGGCGCCTGGGAGCGCATCACCGGCGAGGACATCAGCGGCGGCTCCGCGGACTGGGTGAGCTGGTTCTCCGACGCCACCCGGCAGGTCACCGAGTACCGGCGCGGCCGGGTGCTGCTGGCCGGCGACGCCGCCCACGTCCACCTGCCGGCCGGCGGCCAGGGCCTGAGCACCGGCGTCCAGGACGCCGCCAACCTCGGCTGGAAGCTGGCCGCGGTCGTCACCGGCTGGGCGCCGCAGGAACTGCTCGACACCTACCACGGCGAACGCCACCCGGTCGGCAAGCGGCTGCTGATGAACACCGCCGCCCAGGGCATGATCTTCGTGGGCGGCCCGGAGATGGACCCGATCCGCGCGATGTTCACCGAGCTGATCGACCACGAGGAGGTCCGCCGCCACCTGTCGGGCATCGTCAGCCACGTGGACATCCGCTACCCGTACGGCGGACCGGACGCCCACCCGCTGGTCGGCCGCCGCATGCCGCACCTCGACCTCACCGTGGCCGGCGGCACCAGCAGCACCACCGAGCTGCTGCACCCCGCCCAGGGCGTCCTGCTCGACCTCGTCGGCGACCCGGCCCTGCGGGGCGTGGCCGCGCCGTGGAAGAGCCGGGTCGTCCCGGTCGCCGCGGCGCTCGCCGACAGCGACTCCCCAGCCGCCGCGGAACTGACCGGGGCCACCGCTGTGCTGATCCGCCCCGACGGCCACGTGGTCTGGGCCTCCGCCGAGGGCGACGGCCTGGCCGCCGCCCTCGAGCGCTGGTTCGGCGCGCCCGAGACGAGCGCGTGAAGACCGAGCTCCGCCAGAAAGGCGCCCGCCGCTCGCCGGCGGGCGCCTTTCGCACCCTGACCGGTGCGCTGCTCTCCCCGAGCGGCGCCTTCCGGTCGCTGTCCGTCCGCAATTTCCGGCTCTTCGCCCTCGGCCAGGTCGTCTCGGTCGCGGGCACCTGGATGATGGTCGTCGCCCAGGACTGGTCGGTGCTCTCCCTCACCGACGACTCGCCCACCGCGCTCAGTGTGGTGACCGCCCTCCAGTTCACGCCCGTGCTGCTGCTGGCGCTCTACGGAGGGCGGCTCGCCGACCGCTACGACAAGCGGGCGCTGCTCACCGCCGCCAACCTGGTGTGCGCGGCGCTGGCCGTCGGGCTCGCCCCGCTGATGCTCACCGGCTCGCTGCGGCTGTGGCACCTTTACCTGTTCGCGCTGGGCCTGGGCACCGCGAGCGCGGTGGAGATCCCCGCCCGGATGTCGTTCGTCCGGGAGATGGTCGGTCCCGAACTGCTGCCGAACGCCTCGGCGCTGAGCGCCGCGTACTTCAACATCGCCCGGGTGGCCGGGCCGGCTCTGGGCGGGCTGCTGGTCGGCTGGCTCGGCACCGGGCTGGTCGTACTGGTCAACGCCGTCAGTTATCTGGCGACGGTCGTCGCGCTGCGGATGATGCGTCCCGCCGAACTGCACCGGGCGGGCGGCAGCGCCGCCCGGGCCCGGGTCGTCGACGGGCTGCGCTACACCGCGAGCCGCCCCGACCTGCTGCTGCCGCTGGCGCTGGTCGCCGTGATCGGCCTGTTCGGCTTCAACTTCCAGCTCACGCTGCCGCTCATCGCCAAGACCGTGTTCCACACATCGGCGGCCTCCTTCGGTCTGCTCACCACCGCGCTCGCGGTCGGCTCGCTGGCCGCCGCACTGGTCACCACCGCCCGCAGAACCCGGCCCAGCGCCCGGCTTGTCACCGGCTCCGCGCTCGCCTTCGGGGCGTCGGAGGCCGCAGCCGGGTGGGCACCGGGCTACGCCACCGCCCTGCTGCTCCTCACCGTCACCGGCTTCACCAGCCTCTACTTCGCGCAGGCCGCCAACCACCGCATCCAGCTCGGCGCGGACCCCGCCTACAGCGGCCGTGTGCTGGCGATCTACGCGCTGATCCTCCAGGGGACCACGCCGCTCGGCGCCCTCGTCATCGGCTGGCTCGCCCAGCATCTGGGCGCCCGGTCCGGACTCTACGCGGGTGGCGTCATCTCGCTGGCCGCCGCGCTGGTGGCTGCCGCCGTCGACCGTCCCAGGCGGCGGGGCGCCGAGCCGCTGCCGGCCGAGCCCGTACGGCCCGGCACCGACCGCCCGGTCGGCGGCGCCTGACGTCCCGTACGGCGCCCGCGCCGTCCGCTGTATGTGTGGCGGCCGGCGGTTCGTGGTCCCGGCGTGCGACCGCTGGGGAGTGCGGGCTCCGGTCTCTCCGTGCCATGGCCGGCAACCCGCCGCTGCCGTCACGGCGCGTCTCCGCCTGCGGCCGCATCGTGGCTGGTCGCGCGGTCCCGCGCCCTGCGGGGCGCGCTGCCGGTGAGCGCCGCCGACCGTTGTGGCGGTCCCAGACCTACCGGCCCCCCGCC
>NZ_DATDBG010000248.1:0-6703 GCF_036524955.1 Streptomyces sp. | reverse complement strand
TGCTTGGGCACGGCGGCCACGATGTGCTCGCGCGCGGCGGTCACGGCTGCGGGCGGAGTCGTACTCACGGGATACCTCCTGGCTGATCGAGGGAATGACGGGTTTGCCGGTCCGGCGCCCACCGCGCCGAGCGGCCGCCCGCACGACGCCGGTCCCGGCGGGCGGTCCGCCGGCGGAACCGACGGGCACGGACGGGCCGACCTGCGCGAGACCGCCGGGACGAACAGGCGGACGCGGGCGAAACCGCCGTCCGGGCGGACGGACAGCCGCCGGTGCGGACCGACGGACGTACGCGAGTCCGCCGAGCACGGCGGACGGATGTCCGCGGAACCGACGAGCCCGGCGGACGGATGTCCGCGGAACCGACGGGCCCGGACGGGCGGAGTCGGCGAGACCGCCGGTACCGAGGGCGGACGTACGCGAGAACGGCGATCCCGCGGAACCGAGGACCCGGGCGGGCGGCCCGCGCACCGTCCGGTCTGCGCCGCGCGGGCGGCTGCGTTACGCCTGGGTGCCGGCCCGCACCGCCGCGGTCCAGGCGCGCAGGCCCGCGTCGACGGCGCCCTCGTCGACGACGAGGGCGGGGATCATGCGGACGACCTGGTTCCAGGCGCCGCACAGCAGCAGGAGCAGGCCCTCGTCGACGGCGGCGCGCTGGACGCGGGCGGCGGTCTCGGGGTCGGGGGCGCCGTCCGGGGTGACGAACTCGGTGGCGAGCATGAGGCCGAGGCCGCGTACGTCGCCGATGGCCGGGGTGGCGGCGGCGACGGCCTCCAGGCCGGCGCGCAGGCGCAGCCCCATCGCGTCGGCGTTCTCGACCAGTTTCTCGTCGCGGATCACGTCCAGGGTCGCGACGGCCGCCGCGCACGCGACGGCGTTGGCGCCGTACGTACCGCCCTGCGAGCCCGGCCACGCCTTGCGCATGAGCTCGTCCGGCGCGGCGATCCCCGAGAGCGGGAAACCGCTGGCCAGCCCCTTGGCGGTGACCAGGATGTCCGGCGCGACGCCGAAGTGCTCGTGGCCCCAGAACCGCCCGGTGCGGCCGACGCCGGTCTGCACCTCGTCCATGATCAGCAGGAAGCCGTACCGGTCGGCGCGCTCGCGCAGCCCCTCGACGAAGTCCCGGGTGGCGGGCACGTACCCGCCCTCCCCGAGCACCGGCTCCACGATGACCGCGGCCGTGTCGTCCGGGGCGGAGATCGTCTGCAGGACGTAGTCCAGCTCCCGCAGGGCGAACCGGGTGGCGGTCTCCTCGTCCCAGCCGTAGCGGAACGCCGTCGGGAACGGGGTGACGACCACGCCGCCCATCAGCGGCGAGAAACCGGACCGGAACCGGGTCCCGGAGGTGGTCATCGAGGCGGCGGCCACCGTACGGCCGTGGAAACCGCCGTGGCAGACCAGGACGTTCGGCCGGCCGGTGGCCTGCCGGGCCAGCCGCAGCGCGGCCTCCACCGCCTCGCTGCCGGAGTTGGTGAGGAACAGACTGTCAAGCCCGGCCGGCAGCACCTCGCCGAGCCGGCTCACCAGCCGGCGCAGCGGCTGGTGCATGACGGTGGTGTACTGGCCGTGGATGAGCGTGCCGACCTGCTCCTGAGCTGCGGCCACCACCTTCGGGTGGCAGTGCCCGGTGCTGGTCACGCCGATGCCGGCGGTGAAGTCCAGGTACCGGCGGCCGTCGTCCCCGTACAGGTGGACGCCCTCCCCGCGGACGGCCACCACGGGCGTGGCCTGGCGCAGATGCGGCGATAGTTCGGTCATGTTCGTCTCCCGGGCCACTGGTCGGTCACGGCGGTACCGCGAGCATCGCCGGGACCCCGGGACGGGACAACGAGTGTTCTGTCCGGGCCGCGGGTCCGTATTGGACGTTCTGTCAACCGTGTGGTCCCGGGCTACGCTGGCCGCCCCCACCCGGCCCGCAGGGAGGCGCCCGTGAGCGACACGCCCCAGTCGGCCACCGGTGAGCGGCCCGAGGGCACACCCCGGCCGCTGACCGTGGCCGAGGCGCTGGCGCTGCCCGTGCTGGCCGCGGGGCAACCGCGGGTCGTCACCGGCGAGTCGGGGCTGCTCCGCCCGGTCCGCTGGGTGCACATCACGGAGCTGACCGACCCCGCCTCGTTCCTCAAGGGCGGCGAGCTGGTGCTGACCACCGGAATGCCCCTGCCGGAGGAGCCCGCCCGGGTGCGCCGGTACGTCGACGAGCTCGCCGAGGTGGGTGCGGCGGCCCTGGTCATCGAACTGGTACGGCGCTACCACCGGCCGCCCGACGCCCTGGTCCGCGCCTGCCGCACCCGCGACCTGCCGCTGGTCACCCTGTCCAGGGACGTCAACTTCCTGGAGGTCACCCAGGTCGTGCACGCCCTCATCCTCGGCAACCAGGCGGAGACGATCCGCCGGACCCAGCGCATCCACGAGGCGTTCACCGCCCTGACGCTACGGGGCGCCGGTCCGCGGGAGGTGCTGCGGACGGCCGCCGAGACGAGCGAGCACACCGTCGTCCTGGAGAACCTGGTGCACCAGGCGGTGATCTGCGCACCCGCCGGCCGCAGCGTGGAGGACGCGCTCACCGACTGGGAACGGCGTTCCCGGGCGACGCCCGCCGTCGACCGCCCCACCGTGCACGGCCCCGAGGGCTGGCTGACCACTCCCGTGGAGTACCGGGGCGAACGGTGGGGCCGCGTGGTGATGCTGCCCGATCCGCTCCCCGTCGGGAAACCGGGCGAGGACCGGGGCGGGAAACCGGGCAGCGACCCGGGCCGGAACCCGGGCGAGGACCTGGGCGGGGCCCCACGCGGAAACCCGCCGCGCGCCCGCGCGTTCGGACCCGAGGACGTGACCGTGCTGGAGCGGACCGCGCTGACGCTGACCATCGCCCGCCTCATCCACACCACCACCTGGGAACGCGGCGCGCACCGCGACGCGCTGCGCGACCTGGCCGAGCAGCGCTACCGTTCCCCCGGCGAGGCCCGCGCCCGCGCCGCCGCGCTGGGCCTGCCGCCCCAGGCGGACCGCTACCTCGCGATCCTGGTCGACGCCGGCACCGGCGCCGACCCCGCGGACGGACGCGGGGCCCGGCTGGAGGACGCGCTCGCCCGCGAACTGGCGGCGACGGCGGGGCCCGCACTCGTCGGGGAACTGGCCCCCGGACGCGTCGGCGTCCTGCTGGCCCTGCGCGACGCCCGCCCCTGGCGTCCGGTGGCCGAACGGTTGAGCCGCACCGCCCTGTCCCTCGCCCCGGACGCGATCGTGAGCGTCGGCTGCGAGACGGCGGACCTCACCCACACCGCCCGCTCCTTCCGTGAAGCGTCCCGGGTGGCGGAGGCGGCCCTGCCCGGCTCCCCCGGCAAACCCTTCCACGAGCTGTCCGACATCGGGCTGCCCCAACTGCTGTACGCCCTGCGCGACGACGTACGCGTGCAGGACTACGTGGAACGCCAGCTCGGCCGGCTCATCGACCACGACGCCCGGCACGGCACCGACCTGCTCTCCACCCTGCGCCACTACCTCGACGCCGCCGCCAGCAAAACCGCCGCCGCCCACCGCGGCGGCCTCTCCCGCCAGACCCTCTACCAGCGCCTGCGCACCATCGAACGCCTCCTCGACCGCGACCTCGACTCCGGCCCCCACCGCACCGAACTCCACGTGGCCCTCACCGCCCTGGACGCCCTGCGCCCCCGCTGAGCGTCCACCGCGCGACGCACGGCGGCGTGCCCGGTCGCGTGACGGCCACCCGGTCGCGAGGGCGGCCGACGTACCCGGGCTGTCAGGGGCGCATCTGGATGACGGCGTGGGTGCCGGTGGTGCGCCAGGGGGTGGCGGTCGCGTCGAGGGCGGCGAGGGTGCGGGGGGCGAGGCCGGTGACGACGTCGGACTTCAGGGTGCGCAGGGCGGCCAGCGGGGCGCCGGGGAAGGTGGAGGTGAGCTCGGGGAAGGGGGTGGTCGCGGGCCAGTGCCGGTCGCCGACCAGGCGGCGGTAGTTGAGGTCGCCCTTGACCAGGGTGAGGGTGGCGCGCCCCAGGTCGGCCCGCAGGTCGGCCGGCATGTCCGCGTACGGCAGGGGCGCGCAGGAGAAGGGGTGCGCCCGCACGTCCAGCCGGCCGCCGCTCATCGCCCGCCACAACCGGGCGCCGGCCTCACCCGCCCGCCCCCGCGCCTCGGCGATACGGCGCAGGCAGTCCACGACATCGGCGGTGGTCGCGTCGGAGACGAAGTACGGGTACGGCTTGACGTGCAGCACGACGCCGGCCGCGCGGCCGGTGTGCAGGAGGTGGTCGATCAGGATCAGGTCGGCGACCAGTTCGCGGCCCGCGTTGTCCGCCACGACGTACACCGCGCCCCCGGGTCCCGCGGCCAGGTGCCGCCACAGCGGGGCGCTGTCGTCCACGACGAGCGTGCCCGCCGCGCCGGACTCGTCGCCGGCGGAGATGCGGAAACCGAGGTCCGCCCGGTTGCCCCACAACGCCCCGTGGAGCACGGCCGCGTCCTGTGCCTCCGGTGGCAGACCGGCCACCTCGTCCAGTACCGCCAGTTCCGCGGCGACGGCCGCGCCGCGCAACTCGGCGCGCTTGAACGGGCCGAACGGGTCGATGCCCTGCCACGGCCCCGCCGCGAAGTAGCCGACCGCCTCCAGCAGCCGTCGGTAGAAGTAGCTCTCCGCCCACAGGAACGGCACGTCGAACCACGACCGTCCGACGTATCCCGTCCCCCACCGTTCCCACCGCTCGTACGCGTGCGCGCCCGGCGGAAGGGCCGTGATCCTGGAGGAGTTCGGTCCTCCCGTGATCTCCTCCAGGAGCGCGTCGAGGGCGCGCCGCTGCTCCGGCGGGTACGGAAAGGCGTCGCGTACCTGCCGGATCAGCGCGGGGTGTCGCTCGGCCAGCACACTGCGGGCGAACGAGCCCGGGGTGGCGCCCGTGATCACGGGCGCGTCGCCCGGCGGCGTAACGGCTGCTTCGGACATCGGCTCCCCGGTTCCTCCGGCTGCGACCGCGCCGGCGATCCGTACGCGGGGCCCGGGCGGTCAGCCGCGGGCAGATCCTGCGTCGCATGGTAGGCGGGCGGCGCGGAACCGCCCGCGGGGGGCACGGCCCCGGCTCAGCCGTTGATGAGGTGGGTGCAGGCGACGGTGCCGGTGGGCAGGTCGAGGGCGGTCGCGAGGTGGTGGATCAGGTGGTCGGCCTCGCGGAGGTTCGCGGAGCCGGTGTCCCCACCGCTGACGGTGTGGACACCGGGCCCGGTGGGCGGAGAGGTCATGCGGGCAGGACCCACATTGGGGTGGAGTAGAACCAGAGGTCCTTCCAGGGGTCGGCGTCGCCGACGACGTCCATGGCCGGGCCCGCCGGGTCGACGGCGGCACCGTGCAGGCCGACGGCGGAGCGGTTGCCGTCGGTGCCGCGCAGGCGGACGTAGCACGGCTGGTCGACCCGGCCCAGGGAGTAGGTGAGGCGCACGGCGCCGGTGGACCGGCCGACCTCGAAGGACTTCACGACCCTGGTGTTCGGTGTGGTGAAGCTGTCCTGGTCGGAGACGGCGCCGGTCACGTCGCCCTGGATGACGTCCACACGGGCCAGTCCGGGGACGAACTGGGCCCAGTTGGGGCCGCCCGCCAGGGCGATGTCGATCATCAGGTCCACCCGGCCGCCGCGGCGGACGTGGAGCACGCCGCCGAGCGTGACCGCGTTTCCGGAGCCGGTGACGCGTGCGTTCAGGCCGCTGATCAGGCCGCCGTGGTCGACCCAGACCCGGCCGGCGCGGATGCCGTCCATCACGGCGCCGTACGAGAATCCGGCCGCGCCGACGTGGGTGCGGCTGTACTGGCCGGGCCAGTAGTCGCCGTCGCTGAGGTTGAGTCCGCCGCCGTAGACCGGGTCGTTGTAGCGGCCGTTTGCGTTGAAGTCGCTGCCCGGCCCGCGCACGGCGGTGTCGGCGTAGACGTTGTGGGAGTCGGAGTTGGCGGTGATCCACCACGGCTTGCCCTCGGCGAGCAGGCTGTCCCACAGGCCGCCGACCGTCGCGGTCATCCAGTCGAAGCCGCCCCAGGTGCGGTAGCTCTCCAGCGGGTAACCGGCGTACGAGTCGGCGCTGGGGCTGCTGTCGTAGAAACCGCGCCCGGAACCGGCGCCCCGCGGGGCGGGCAGGCCGGCCGCCTGGTGGCCGGGGGCGCCCTCCATGCCGACCGCGATGTGCGGCTGGGCGTCGCGCCAGGCGCGCAGCTCGTGCGGGGAGTCGATGCCCTTGCGCGCCGGGTGGTTGGCGAGGAACAGCACGTCCTTGACCGTGCGGCGCTGGACCTGCTCGGCGAGGAAGTTCAGACCGGAGATGGCCAGCGCCTCGTTGGCGGGCGTGGAGCTCGTGGCCTCGCGGACCGAGCCGTCGAAGGAGGTCTCGAACTCCTTCAGCACCGCCACCTCGTTGCGGCCCGGGTGGACGAAGACAGTGCCGTGCTCGGCGGCCGGGATGTTCCACTCCAGGCCCTGGAAGACCAGGGTGTCCGAGATCTGGTCGCGGGCGGCGACGATGTCCGGGTTGACCTTCTCCACGCCGATCTTGGCGTGCGTCTCGCTGCCGTGGTCGGTGACGACCATCCAGTCCAGGCCGTGGGCGTTGGCCTGCCGTACGTGGTCGATGACCCGGTACTTCGCGTCGGAGCTGTACTGCGTGTGGATGTGGTGGTCACCGGCCAGCCACAGGTAGCCGGCCGGCCGGG
>NZ_DATDBG010000247.1:0-14258 GCF_036524955.1 Streptomyces sp. | reverse complement strand
CCTTCGGCGCCCCCCAGCCGGGATTCACCCCGCCGCCCGCCCACGGCGACCCCTCCCTCCACCAGGCGCCCACGATGGTCGCGCCGATGACCGCACCCCCCGGCCAGGCCCCGCCCGGACCCCCGCCGTTCGGCCAGGTCCCCCCGGCCCCGCCCGGCCCCGGCCAGTTCCCGGGCCAGTTCCCCGCCCAGCCGGGTCCGCCCACTCCGCCCGCCTACCAGCAGGCACCGCCCGGATACGGCCAGCCCGGCGCCGTACAGCCCGGCGGTCTGCCCCCCGGCTACGGCCAGCCCGCCGTCCCCGCCCAGGGCCCCGGCCTCGCCGCCGCCATCCAGAAGTACCGCGAACTGCCCACCGGCCAGCGCTGGACCCAGCAGAACGCGAAGATGATGCGCGCCGACCTCAGCCAGGCCGGCGGCCAGCCGGTCCTGGCCCGGCAGGGCAGCATGGTGCTCTACCAGGGCAAGGTCGACTTCTCCTACAAGGGCGCCGGCTTCGCCGGCCGGATCATCGGGAACGCCACCGGCCAGGAGATGCAGCTCATGCGCTGCAGCGGCGCCGGCCAGATCTTCTTCGCCGAGAACGCCGCCTATCTGCACCCCATCGAGCTCCAGGGCGACGCCCTCTGCGTCTCCGCCGAGAGCGTGCTCGCCTTCGACGAGAGCCTCCAGCACGAGGTGCGCCGGATCGAGGGCCACGGCATCCCCGGCGGTGCACTGTTCACCATGCAGTTCCAGGGCACCGGCACCGTGGTCGTCAAGACCCACGGCACCCCGGTGGTCCTCCCGGTCACCCCCACCACCTACGCCGACAGCAACGCGATCGTGGCCTGGTCGGCCGGCGCCCAGGTGATCATCTCCAGTCAGGTGCGGCTGCGCAGGAGCGCGTACCCCGGCCACAGCGGCGAGACCGTGAACCTCCAGTTCCGCGGCGCTCCCGGCAACTTCATCGTCGTCCAGCCCTACGAGGTGTGACCCGCCATGGACCAGCAGATGATCGCGGGCTTCGCACCCACTCCGATCGCCGCCCGCATGGAGAACCACGGCTCGGCCATGCTCAAGGTCGCCATGCGCACCGGACAGGACCTCTTCGCCCGCACCGGCTCGATGGTCGCCTACGAGGGATTCGTGCAGTACGAGCCGAACCCGCCGGCCGTACGGCAGATGGCCTCGGCCTGGCTCACCGGTGAGAGCGCCCCGCTGATGAAGTGCAGCGGCGACGGCCTGCTCTACCTCGCCGACTACGGCGCCGACGTGGTCTGCCTGAACCTCAACAACGAGTCGGTGTCGGTCAACGGTACGAACCTGCTCGCCTTCGACGCGCACCTCACCTGGGGCGTCGAGCGGGTCAAGGGCCTCGCCAAGTTCGCCGGACAGGGCCTGTTCAACGTGGGGGTGTCGGGCCAGGGCTGGGTCGCCGTCACCTCCCGCGGCACACCGATCGTGGTGGACTGCGGCGCGGGCGCCGACGAGACATACGTGGACCCGGACGCGCTCGTCGCCTGGTCGTCGGGGCTGAAGATGAAGGCCAAACGCAGCTTCAAGGCGTCGTCGCTGATCGGGCGCGGCAGCGGCGAAGCCTTCCAGATCGGCTTCTCCGGACAGGGCTTTGTGGTCGTACAGCCCAGCGAGGACAGCACCGACCGGCTCCGGTTCCGGGGCTGAGGGGGGACGACACATCATGCAGAGCCCGCTTTTCGCCTACACCGAGGTCCAGAACCAGGACCACTACAGCCTGCAGAACCCGTATCTGCTCCGGGTCCGGCTGGACGGCAACACCGGCCCGGACTGCCTGGCCCGCAAGGGCTCGATGGTCGCCTACCAGGGCATGATCGAGTTCGACGGGGAGTACCAGCCGCGTCACCAGCGCGGCGCCCGCGCCCGCACCGGCGAGGGCCTGGACCTGATGCGCTGCTCCGGCCAGGGCACCGTCTACCTCGCCAATCTCGCCCAGCACGTCCACATCATGGACGTCGACCACGACGGGCTGACCGTGGACAGCGCGTACGTCCTCGCGCTCGACTCCGGGCTGCACTGGGAAGTCATCGCGGTGGACAGCCAGTTCGGCCTGTCCGGCACCGGCGCGTACAACCTGAACATCACCGGGCGCGGCAAGGTCGCCCTGATGACCTCGGGCCAGCCGCTGATGATGCCGGTCACGCCGGACAAGTACGTGTCGTGCGACGCGGACGCGGTCGTCGCCTGGTCCACCAGCCTGCGTGTCCAGATGCAGGCGCAGACCAGCAGTTCGTCGGTCTTCCGCAGGCGCGGCAACACCGGCGAGGGCTGGGAGCTCAACTTCGTCGGGCAGGGCTATGTCCTGGTCCAGCCCAGCGAGTTGATGCCCCCGCAGAACGCGGCGACCGGCCAGGGCCTGCTCGCCCAGTACGGCGTCGGCCAGCACGGCGCGCACGGGCAGAACCAGGGCAACATCTGGTCCAACCGCTAGCGGACGCGGCACGGATACGGGACCCCGCGCGCCGCCGCGCCAAGGGCGCGCGCGGGAAGCCCGTACCCTTCCGGGCGCCGCGCGGAATCGCCGCGCGCCGGCCCGTACCCCGCTACAGCAGCGCCCGGGTCCTCGCCAGCAGATTGCGGACCGACCCGTCGGCCACCGTGCCGACCTCCTCGTAGGGGAACCAGCGCAGGTCGAGGGACTCGTCGCTGATCTCCTCGATCGCGCCCTCGGGGGCCAGCGCCGCGTACTGCACGTCCAAGTGCCAGGCGCACGGCGTGAGATGGCGGTCGAGGCGGAGGGGTTCGGGACTGAGCAGCCGCAGCCCCGCGATGCCGGACTCCTCGGCGCCCTCGCGGAGCGCCGCCCCCGCCAGCGAGGCGTCCTCGGCCTCGCAGTGCCCGCCCGTCTGCAACCACATCCGCAGCTTGGCGTGGAGTGTGAGCAGTACACGCCCCCCGGGTGCGTCGACCACCAGGACGCTCGCCGTGATGTGCCCGTCCGTGCACGGCTTCCACATGCCGTCCGGGTAAGCGGCCAGGTGCGCCAGATACTCCCGGCGCAGCCGATCCTGACCGGCGTCGGGCGCGCGCCAGCCCTCCAGGACGCCCACCGCGTCCGCGTGCAGGCCGCTCACTTCCCGGGGTCGCCGTCCGCGCCGGTCCCGTCGCGCCCGGAATCCCCGTCTGGCCCCTCGCGTCCGTCCGCCTCGTCCGCAGCGGATTCCGTACCGCCCGCGGCCTCCCCGCCGCTCGCCGCATCCCCGAGGATCTTGTCCAGCTCGGAGACGTCGAAGCTCTCGCGGTGCACGAAGCCGTCCGGGTCGTCCAGGTCCTCGGCGGTCGGCAGCATGTCCGGATGCGCCCACAGACCGTCCCGGCCGTCCATGCCGCGGGCGTCGGTGAGCGAGGCCCACAGCCGGGCCGCGTCCCGCAGCCGCCGGGGCCGCAGTTCGAGGCCGACCAGCGTGGCGAAGGTCTGCTCGGCCGGACCGCCGGTCGCGCGGCGGCGGCGCAGCATCTCGCGCAGCGCGCCCGCGGACGGCAGGTGCGGGGCCGCGGCCTCGTGCACCACCGCGTCCACCCAGCCCTCGACCAGCGCGAGCGCCGTCTCCAGCCGGGCCAGCGCGGCCTTCTGCGCCGGGGTGTCCTCGGGCTGGAACATGCCCTGCTGCAATGCTTCCTGAAGCTGCTCGGGCTGTGTGGGGTCGAGCTGCCCGACGGCTTCCTCCAGCCGGGCGGTGTCCACCTTGATGCCGCGCGCGTACCCCTCGACGGCGCCGAACAGGTGGGCCCGCAACCACGGTACGTGGGCGAAGAGCCGCTGGTGGGCGGCCTCGCGCAGGGCCAGGTAGAGCCGCACCTCCTCCTGCGGGACGCCCAGGCCCTCGCCGAACGAGGCGATGTTCGCCGGGAGCAGCGCGGCCTTGCCGGACGGGCCGAGCGGCAGCCCCACATCGGTGGAGCCGACCACCTCACCGGCCAGGTTGCCGAGCGCCTGACCGATCTGGGAGCCGAACATCGCGCCGCCCATGGACCGCATCATCCCGAGCAGCGGGCCGGACATGGCCTGCATCTCCTCGGGCAGCACCTCGCCCATCGCGCCGGCCACCCGCTCGGCGACCGGGTCGACCAGCTCCCGCCACACCGGCAGGGTCGCCTCGACCCATTCCGCGCGGCTCCACGCCACGGCGGTGCCGGAGCCGGAGGGCAGCGAGGTGGCGCCGTCCAGCCACAGGTCGGCCAGCCGGACCGTCTCCTCGACCCAGGCGCGCTCGGCGCGGCTGACCGTCGCGTCCTTCACGCCGTCCGGCGTGCCCTGGGCGACGGTCTGGCGGGCGATGTCCTTGGCCATCTCCCAGTTCACCGGCCCGCCCTCGTAGGAGAGCATCTGGCCGAGCTGCTGGAAGGCCGCGCCGAGATCGGAGGGGTTCAGCGAGCCGAACATGGCTGCGAACGGGTTGTCGCCGCCGCCCGGACCGAACGGGTTGCCCCCGCCGAAGCCGAACGGGTTCGGCGGTCCCCCCTGACCGCCGCCCTGGCCGCCGCTCTGGCCGCCCTGGCCGCTGCCCTGGTTCTTCCTGCCGTCGTCCCCGTCCTCGGGCTCCTCGGGAGGGACGCCGAATCCGAAGGGGATGTCACTCACGGGATTCCTCGGCTCTGTGTGTGGTGGTGGGCTGGTCGTAGCGGGCTGTGGTGGCCGCTGTCGTCGGGGGCTGTGTGTCGCGGCGGACTTTCGTCCGCGGGCTGTACCTCCAGCGTAGACACCCGTCCGGCAGGATGGCTGCGTACGTAACTGAGACAACCGTGGGAGACGCCCGGTGAGTTCCCCAGAAGCACACGTTCGCCCAGAGCGGAGAGCGGGCAGGGCCGCGGCGGGACCGGTGGTGGCGATCACCGGTGCGGCCTCCGGCGTGGGCCGGGCGCTGGCGCTGCGGCTTGTCGAGACCGGCCAGGTCAAGAAGGTCGTGGCGATCGACGAACGGCGGGGCGAGGTGCCCGGGGCGACCTGGCGGGTGCTGGACGTGCGCGATCCCGCGATCGCCGAGAAACTGCGCGGCGCCGACGTCGTGGTGCACCTCGCGCTCGACCTCGACCTGGCGTCCGACGCCAGGGCCCGGTCGGCCTTCAACGTACGCGGCACCCAGACCGTACTCACCGCCGCGGCAGCCGCCGGCGTGCGCCGGGCCGTGCTGTGCACCTCGGCGATGGTGTACGGCGCCCAGGCCGACAACGACGTGCCGCTGGCCGAGGACGCCCCGCTGCGCGCCACCTCGGAGGCGAGCTTCGTCGACGACCTGCTGGAGATCGAACGCCTCGGCCGCCGCGCACCCCGCGCCCACCCCGGCCTCAACGTGACGATCCTGCGCCCGGCGGTCCTGGTCGGCGGTACGGACACCGCGCTCACCCGCTACTTCGAGTCGCCCCGGCTGCTGGTGGTGGCCGGCAGCCGGCCGTGCTGGCAGTTCTGCCACGTCGAGGACCTGGTGTCGGCGCTGGAGTTCGCGGTCCTGGAGAAGGTGGACGGCGAGATGGCGGTCGGCTGCGACGGCTGGCTGGAGCAGGAGGAGGTCGAGGAACTGACCGGCATCCGACGGATGGAACTGCCGCCCACGATCGCCTTCGGCGCCGCCTCCCGCCTGCACCGCCTCGGCCTCACCCCGTCCCCCGCGGGCGATCTCGCCTACACCATGCACCCCTGGGTGGTCAGCGGCAGCCGGCTGCACGAGGCGGGCTGGCGGCCGCAGTGGACCAACGAGGAAGTGCTCGCCGAACTCCTGGAAGAGGTCGCGGGCCGAAACTCCGTCGCGGGCCGCCGCCTCGGCCGCAAGGACGCGACGACGCTGGGCGCGGCCGGCGCGACGGTCGCCCTGGTGGGCACGGCCGCCCTGGTCCGCAGGGCCCGCAAGCGCCGCGGGCTGTGAGCGAGGAGTGAGCGGGGGGAGTGAGCGGCTGCGCACCGGGGCCCCGCCCGTGGAGCGCCTTTCCGCGGCGCGGGCGGATGAGGCAGCATGGCCGCATGGCTCCCACGTACGACAACGCGACCCCCGGCACCGACCCGATCCGGCTGCTGGCCATCCGCGACACCCCGCTCTCGGTGGACGAGGTGTTCGCCGCCGCGGGCGACGACGCGGCGGGCGGCACCACGCTGTTCGTGGGGACGGTACGGGACCACGACGGCCCGGGGGACGCGGCGGTCATCGGCCTGACGTACTCCGCGCACCCCACCGCCGAGGCGGAACTGCGCAGGGTGGCCGAGAAGGTCGCCGCGGACTTCCCGGTACGGGCCCTCGCCGCCGTCCACCGGGTGGGCGAACTGCGGGTCGGCGATATCGCGGTGGTCGTGGCGGTGTCCTGCCCGCACCGCGGTGAGGCGTTCGCGGCCAGCCGCCGCCTGATCGACGACCTCAAGAGCGAGGTGCCGATCTGGAAGCACCAGACATTCACCGACGGCACAGAGGAATGGGTCGGCGCGTAGCGCCCCGGGCGAAAGGTCTGATCACCCTCCGTCAGCAGTATGGTGCGGTTGCGTAACCCGGTGCCACGACCGAACGTTGACCCAACAGGTGATTAATCTGCCTATAAGTCGACTTGAGTCCGTTTTTGGCACGTATGGGAGCGGGAGTTCACCGTGGCCGCACTCGCTTGGTTGCTCATTCCGCTGCTGGCCGCCTGCGCCGCCGCTCTCTGGGGCCGCTGGGCCACGCACAGCCGGTCCGCCGGCGACGGCGCCTCCCTCGCCGGCTACGAACGCTTCCGCCAGGCCATGCAGAACTCGGCTCCCGCGTCCGCGCGGTACCCCGTCCACCGTAACGACGCGCCCCCCGGCGCGGACGGCGAGGAGGGCTCACCCGCAGGGCCGGTCGCCGGCCCGGTCCCGTAGTGTCGTTACCATGCCACGCCGCACCGCGACGCTGCTCGCCTCGACCCTGACGCTCATAGCGCTGCTGTGCGTGGCGCTGCTGACGCCCACGCCGTACTCGGAGATGTCACCGGGTCCGACCGTGAACACCCTCGGGAACTACGGCGGCGACACGGTGATCAAGATCTCGGGGCACAAGACGTACCCCGCGACCGGGCATCTCAACATGACCACCGTCCGTGTCACCGGCGCGGACTACACGATGAACCTGGTCGAGGCGGTGCTGGGGTGGGTCCGGCACGACGACAAGGTGGTCGAGCACGACACGCTCTACCGCGGGCAGACCGCCGAACAGGCGGATCAGCAGAACGCGGAGGAGTTCAGCCAGTCCCAGGACAGTGCCAAGGTCGCCGCGCTGGAGGAGCTGCACATCCCGGTGGGGTCCCGGGTGATCGTGGCCGCGGTGGTCAAGGGCGGCGCCTCGGAGGGCGAGCTGCACGCCGGTGACGTGATCAAGGCGGTGGACGGCACCGAGGTCAAGCAGGCCGGCCAGGTCGCGCAACTGGTCACCCGGCACAGGCCCGGCGAGCGGGTCGACTTCAGCGTCATCCGGGTCGCCGACGCGAAGAAGGCCGACGCCGAGCCGCAGACCGTGACGGTCACCACCCGCACGTCCGACGACGACGGCCCGGCCCGCGCGGTCGTCGGCATCCAGGCAGGCGTCGACCACACCTTCCCGTTCACCATCGACATCAAGCTCGCCGATGTGGGCGGGCCGAGCGCGGGCATGATGTTCGCCCTCGGCATCGTGGACAAGCTCACGCCGGGCAGCCTGACCGGCGGCCGGTTCGTGGCCGGCACCGGCACGATCGACGACAGCGGGAGCGTGGGCCCGATCGGCGGCATCAGCCTGAAGACGATCGGCGCGCGCGACAAGGGCGCGAAGTTCTTCCTGACCCCGGCCGACAACTGCGCCGAGGCCGCCAAGGACGTCCCCGGCGGCCTCACCCTGGTCAAGGTGAAGACCCTGCACGACGCGGTGGCGGCGCTGGACGACATCCGGTCGGGCGACACCTCCGCCCTGCCGAGCTGCTCCAGGAACTGAGCCGCCGGCCGCACGAGCCCGTGCCCGCCGGCCGCACGAGCCCGCCGGCCGTACGAGCCCGTGCCCGCCGTACACCCACTCGTAGGGCCGCCTACGCGAACGTAGCCGAGAGGGCCTCCGCCAGCCCCGGCACCAGGTCCGACCCCGTGAGCACCTGCGTCGCCGAGTCCTTCTCGCGCAGCCGCACCGCCGCCTCGCGGGCGCCGCCGCGCAGGACCGCAACCGTCATCCGCACCTCCTGCCGCTCCGGGTGCGCGGCGACCCAGGAGGCCAGCGCCGCGTCCTCCAGGTCGCCGGGGATCGCCGCCTCCGCGGACGGCGGCAGCATCAGCCGTTCCACGGTGAGCGCGCAGCCCGTGATCACCTCCGGCCAGGCGATGGTCGCCAGGAACTCGTCGAGCGCCTGGCCGGTCGGCAGCTCGTCCTGCTCGATCGGGGTCAGTTCCCCCGCGGTCTCCTCGCCGAGGCCGAGCTGGTCGGCGAGCCCGGGTTCCTGGGCGCGCAGCCGCGCCGTGTCGACCAGGGCGAACAGCCGCGCGGGCTGGTCCCAGCCGAGACCGGACGCGTACGCGTCGATCTCCAGTACGGCCCGGGTCAGCGGGTTCGCGGTGAGCGGTGCACCATCGGTCGCAATGTCAGCCATGGCCAATATCCTGCCTCTTCCCCGACCCGAATCGGGAACCGGCTCATGCGTGAGTAAGTTGCACCTGTGGGGTCCGACCCGGGACACCCGCGAAACCATGACATTTCGAGGTGCGCACCTTGGTATTCCAGATGCCCGACCGTGGAAGCGGAGGGCCGTCAGGACCGCGGATCAGAATGGGCCGCCCGTCGCGGCGGGCCCGGGGCCTGCTCGTCACGATCGGCATCCTGGCGGTGCTGATGATCGCGTTCGTGATGTTCGCCGGCTTCTGGACGGACTTGCTCTGGTACCGGTCGGTGCACTACTCGGCGGTCTTCTCCACCATGCTGTGGACCAAGGTGGGTCTGTTCTGCGTCTTCGGCCTGCTGATGGCCGTGATCGTCGGGGCCAACGTCTACCTGGCGCACCGGCTGCGCCCGCCGCTGAGCGCCATGTCGGTGGAGCAGCAGAGCCTCGACCGGTACCGGATGGGGATCGCGCCGTACAAGGCATGGGTGCTGCTCGGGGTCTGCGCGGTGGTCGGGCTCATCGCCGGCGGATCGGCCGCGTCCCAGTGGCGGTTGTGGCTGCTCACCACCAACGCCACCCCGTTCCACGTCAAGGACCCGCAGTTCCACAAGGACGTCTCCTTCTACGCCTTCGACCTGCCGTGGTACCGCTTCCTGCTCAGCTTCGGCTTCGCGGCCGTGGTGCTGTCGCTGATCGCCGCCGCCGTGGTGCACTACCTCTACGGGGGTCTGCGCATCACCTCGCCGGGCGGCCGGGCGACCGCCGCCGCCACCGGCCATCTCTCGGTGCTGCTCGGCCTGTTCGTCTCGCTCAAGGCGGTCGCCTACTGGCTGGACCGCTACGGCCTCGCGGTGAAGTCCAGCGACTTCAAGGCCACCGACAACTGGACCGGTCTGCGGTACGTGGACGCGAACGCGTATCTGCCCGCCAAGACCATCCTGTTCTGCATCGCGGTGATCTGCGCGCTGCTCTTCTTCGCGACGCTGTGGCGGCGTACGTGGTCGCTGCCGACGATCGGCTTCGGTCTGATGGTGCTCTCCGCGATCCTGGTCGGCGGCCTCTATCCGGCGCTGGTGCAGAAGTTCCAGGTGCAGCCGAACGAGGCGGCGAAGGAGGCGCCCTACATCCAGAAGAACATCGACGCGACGCGGGCGGCGTACGGGATCGCGGGCAGCGAGGTGTCGGACTACGCCGGCACGAGCGGGGCCTCCGACGGCACGCTGCGCAAGGACACCGACACCGCCGCGTCGATCCGAGTGCTGGACCCGAACGTGGTCTCGCCGACCTTCCAGCAGATGCAGCAGTCCCGCAGCTACTACTCCTTCCCGTCCACGCTCGACGTGGACCGGTACACCATCAAGGGCAAGGAGCAGGACACGGTGGTGGGCCTGCGCGAGCTGAACATCAACGGCGTCCTGGAGAACAACTGGATAAACGACCACTTCAAGTACACCCACGGCTACGGGATCATCGCCGCCAAGGGCACCACCGCCACCGACAGTGAGCCCAAGGGCCAGCCGGTCTACACCGAGAAGGACCTGCCGACCGAGGGTGACCTGGGCCCGTACCAGCAGCGCATCTACTTCGGCGAGCAGACCAGGCAGTACTCGATCGTCGGCGGTCCGACGAAGGAGCTGGACTACGCCGGCAAGAACGACGAGACGTCCTTCACGTACGACGGCCACGGCGGGGTCAGTCTGGAGGACCCGGTGACCCGGGCCGCGTACGCGGTCTCCTTCGGGGAGCCGCAGATCCTCTACTCCGGGGCGATCGGCAAGGGTTCGAAGATCCTCTACAACCGCACTCCCAAGGAGCGGGTGGAGGCGGTCGCGCCCTGGCTGACCATCGACGGTGACCCGTACCCGGCGGTCGTCAAGGGCCGCGTGCAGTGGATCGTGGACGCCTACACCACGACGAACGGGTATCCGTACGCCTCCCGTACGACGCTCGGCGACACGACGGCGGACTCGCTCACCGACAACCAGCGCGCGGTGATCGCCCAGCAGAACCAGGTCAACTACATCCGCAACTCGGTCAAGGCGACCGTGGACGCGTACGACGGGACGGTCACCCTCTACCAGTGGGACACCAAGGACCCGGTGCTCAAGACCTGGATGAAGGCGTTCCCGCACACGGTGAAGGCGCGCGGCGAGATCCAGCCCGAGCTGCTGGCGCACCTGCGCTATCCGCAGGACCTGTTCAAGGTGCAGCGGCAGTTGCTCAGCAGGTACCACATCACCAAGGCCGCGCAGTTCTACAGCACCAGCGAGGTGTGGCAGGTGCCCAACGACCCGGCTTCGAAGTCGGGCAAGGCGGTGCCGCCGTACTACCTGAGCATGAAGATGCCGGGCCAGAGCAGCCAGGCGTTCTCGCTGACCACGACGTTCACGCCGAACGGGCGCGGCAACCTCGCCGCGTTCATGGCGGTGGACGCCGACGCCAACAGCCCCGGCTACGGCACCATGCGGGTGCTCAGACTGCCGCAGAACGCCGCGGTGGACGGGCCGCAGCAGGTGCAGAGCAAGTTCAACTCGAACTCCGACTTCGCGCCCACCATCACCCTGCTCAAGGGCCGGGACTCCACCATCGAGTACGGCAATCTGCTCACCGTGCCGCTGGACGGCGGGCTGCTGTACGTGGAGCCGGTCTACGTGCGGGGCGCGGACACCGACTACCCGCTGCTGAAGAAGGTCTTCGTCAACTTCGGCGGCGAGATGGCCTTCGAGGACACCCTCGACAAGGCGCTCGACGTCGTCTTCGGCAAGGCATCCGCGGCGCCGCCGACCGGCGGCTCCGACGGCGGCTCCGGGTCGGGGGCGGGCTCCGACGGCGGTGGCGGTACGGGCGTCGAGCCGCCGGCCGGCACGCCCACCCTCCAGCAGGCCCTGGACGCGGCGCAGAAGGCGTACGACGACGGTCAGGCCGCGCTGAAGCGGAACGACTGGGCGGAGTACGGCGAGGCGCAGAAACGGCTCGCCGCCGCGCTCAAGGACGCGCAGGCCGCGGAGAAGGCGGCGGCGAACAAGAGTCAGAACAAGGGGTGATCGGGGACTGATCGGGCGAGACCCCGCGTCGTGGTACGGTTACGACACAACGACGCGGGGTGGAGCAGCTCGGTAGCTCGCTGGGCTCATAACCCAGAGGTCGCAGGTTCAAATCCTGTCCCCGCTACTGCACAAAGAGGCCCGGAGTCAACTGACTTCGGGCCTCTTCACTTGTACGGGGGACATCAGCTTTCACTGGTTTGGCGTGACGTCTTGTCGGGAAGTCGACAAAACGCTGAAGTGACCAAGCGGGTTGCGATATACCAGGTGTACGCCGGTATCAGGTGGTGCGACGATGGGTGCTATGGGGGATGGTGCAAGACTGCTGAATACTCGTCAGGTCCACGGTCGGCGTGGCTCGGCGGGCGACATGTCGACGCCCGCGAGCACTTCGGTCACCGCGGACACTTCGGCACCCGGGGTCACTTCCGCGCCCGGGGCGGGCGGGGCCGTTGACGGTGCCGCCCCTCCGGCGGAGCTGATGCCCGCGCCTCGGACCGGGGAGGGGAGCGACCGTTCGACCGACGGGACCGGCCCCGTACCGCCGCTGCCCGCCCTGCTGACGGAACTGCCCGACGAGGACACGCTCGCCCTGCGCGAGGAGGCAGAGATCGAGGCGCGGCACCGCCGGGCCGCCGACCAGGGCGACCCGGGGGCGATGAGCGCGCTCGGCACGCTGCTGCTGCGCCGCGGGGACCTCGACGGTGCGGAGCCGTACCTGCGCGCCGCCGTCCAGCACGGCGACCGGGCCGCGGCGAACAACCTGGCCCTGCTGCTGCACCAGCGCGGCTACGCCGACGAGGCGGCCGAGTGGTGGCGGATCGCCGCGGTCGCCGGGTCCGCGCCCGCCGCGCACGCGCTGGGCCGCCACTACCGCGAGCGCGGGGACGAGCCCGGCGCCGAGTACTGGCTGCGGCAGGCCGCGGAGTCCGGCCACCCGCTGGGCGCGTACGCGCTGGCCGACCTGCTCGACCACCGGCGGGAGGCCGGTGCCGAGCAGTGGTTCCGGGCCGCCGCCGAGCACGGCCACCGCGAGGCGGCGTACCGGCTCGCCAGGATCTGCGCGGAGCGCGGCCACGACCGCGAGGCGGAGCAGTGGTACCGGCAGGCCGCGGCCCGCCGCCACCGCCGGGCCGCGCTGCGCCTGGGCGCGCTCCTGGAGGAGCGCGGCGAGGCCAAGGAGGCCGGGCACTGGTACCTGACGGCCGCCCGGGACGGCGAGGCGCGGGCCGCCTGCGCACTGGCCTTCCTGCTGCGCGACGCCGGCGACGTCGACCAGGCCGCGACCTGGTGGCGCCGCGCCGCCCAGGCCGGTGACGGCAACGCGGCCAACGCGCTGGGCGCGCTGCACGCGCAGGAAGGCGAGACGCAGACCGCGGAGCGGTGGTACCGCACGGCCATGGAGGCCGGCGACGTCAACGGCGCGTACAACCTCGGCCTGCTCTGCGCGGGCCACGGACGCACCGCGCAGGCCGAGCAGTGGTACCGCAAGGCCGCCTACGCCGGTCACCGGGAGGCCGCGAACGCGCTGGCCGTCCTGCTGCTCCAGCGCGGCGACGCGATGGGCGCGGAGCCCTGGTTCTCCAAGGCGGCCGAGGCCGGCAGCATCGACGCGGCCTTCAACCTCGGCATCCTGTACGCCGGGCGGGACGACGCGGACACCGCCCGGCGGTGGTACGAGCGGGCCGCCGCGGCCGGGCACGCCGAGGCGTCGCTCCAGGTGGCCATCGCGCTGGAGCGCGAGGGCGACCCCCACGGCGCCGAGCGGCACCTGCGGTGCGCGGCCGGGGGCGGCAGCCCCGAAGCCGCGTTCCGGCTCGGGGCGCTGCTCGACCGGCGGCAGCGGGAGGACGGCGGGGAGCCCGGTCCCGGGTTCGGCCCTGGTTCCGGTTCCGGCTCGGTCTCGGTCGAGGCGGAGGAGTGGTACGAGCGGGCCGCTCGGCAGGGGCATCCGGGCGCCCAGGTGCGGCTCGGTATGTGCGCCGCCAAGCGCGGTGACGTGGTGAACGCGGCGCACTGGTACCGGCAGGCCGCCGAGGCGGGCTCCCGCAACGGCGCGTTCAACCTCGGCCTGCTGCTCGCCCGGGAGGGCAGTGAGCCCGAGGCCGCCCTGTGGTGGACCCGCGCGGCGGACGCCGGCCACGGCCGTGCGGCACTGCGGATGGCGCTGCTCTCGGCCCGTCGCGGTGCCCTCGCCGAGGCCCAGTCCTGGTGCGCCCGCGCGATCAGTTGCGGCCCCGCCGAAGTGGCCGAGCGCGCGGCCCGCCTCACCGACGCGGTGGCCCACGAACTGACGGCGTGACGAAAGTCCGCTGCCGGCCTCCCTTCCGACGGAGGGCGGCCGGCAGCGGATTTGGCGCGATCACTCCCCGTGGTCTACAGTGGACACACAACGACGCGGGGTGGAGCAGCTCGGTAGCTCGCTGGGCTCATAACCCAGAGGTCGCAGGTTCAAATCCTGTCCCCGCAACCACCACGAAGGCCCTCGTCGACAGACGGGGGCCTTCGTCATGCATGCGCCGATAGTGTGACGACATGAAGATCCTCCTCATCGGAGCGGGGGGCGTCGGATCCGCCTTCTGCTCGATCATCGTCCGGCGTGACTTCTTCGAGTCGGTGGTCGTCGCCGACTATGCGCTCG
>NZ_DATDBG010000246.1:0-2349 GCF_036524955.1 Streptomyces sp. | reverse complement strand
GACGTGATCGTCTCTGACGACGTGGTCTTCACTCAGGCCGCTTTCGAGTCCTTCGTGTCTGGCCCCAAGGCCGATGAGACCGAAGGGAGCGACGCCTGATGTCTGAGGCGACCGTTACCAGCAAGACCTTCACTGACCCGCGCGACCTGCTGATCAAGCCGGTTGTCTCGGAGAAGAGCTACGCGCTGCTGGACGAGAACAAGTACACGTTCATCGTCGCGCCCGGCTCCAACAAGACCCAGATCAAGCAGGCCGTCGAGGCGGTCTTCGGGGTCAAGGTCACCGGGGTCAACACGATCAACCGTCAGGGTAAGCGCAAGCGCACCAAGACCGGTTTCGGCAAGCGCGCTGACACCAAGCGCGCCATCGTGACCCTCGCTGAGGGCGACCGAATCGACATCTTCGGCGGCCCGGTCTCCTAACGGGGACTGGTCGTTCAGAAGTCCGGAATCATCCGAGGACTGAGAAATGGGTATCCGCAAGTACAAGCCGACGACCCCGGGCCGTCGTGGCTCCAGCGTCGCCGACTTTGTCGAGATCACGCGGTCCACGCCGGAGAAGTCGCTGGTCCGCCCGCTGCACAGCAAGGGCGGCCGTAACAACGCCGGTCGTGTGACCGTCCGCCACCAGGGCGGTGGCCACAAGCGCGCCTACCGTGTCATCGACTTCCGTCGGCACGACAAGGACGGCGTGCCCGCCAAGGTCGCGCACATCGAGTACGACCCCAACCGCACCGCGCGCATCGCGCTGCTCCACTACGCGGACGGCGAGAAGCGCTACATCCTCGCCCCCGCCAAGCTCGCGCAGGGCGACCGGATCGAGAACGGTCCGGGCGCCGACATCAAGCCGGGCAACAACCTGCCGCTGCTCAACATCCCGGTCGGTACCACGATCCACGCGATCGAGCTGCGGCCCGGCGGCGGCGCGAAGATCTCCCGCTCCGCGGGCGCTTCGGTGCAGCTGCTGGCGAAGGAGGGCACCATGGCCACCCTTCGCATGCCCTCCGGCGAGGTCCGGATGGTCGACGTGCGCTGCCGCGCCACCATCGGCGAGGTCGGCAACGCCGAGCAGTCGAACATCAACTGGGGCAAGGCCGGCCGCATGCGGTGGAAGGGCGTCCGCCCCACCGTCCGCGGTGTCGCCATGAACCCGGTGGACCACCCGCACGGTGGTGGTGAGGGCAAGACCTCCGGTGGTCGCCACCCGGTCTCGCCGTGGGGTCAGAAGGAGGGTCGTACTCGTTCTCCCAAGAAGGCGAGCAACAAGTACATCGTCCGCCGCCGCAAGACGAACAAGAAGCGCTAGGAGCGGGTTTTCAGATGCCGCGCAGTCTCAAGAAGGGGCCCTTCGTCGACGACCACCTGATCAAGAAGGTGGATGTCCAGAACGAAGCCGGCACCAAGAACGTCATCAAGACCTGGTCCCGCCGCTCGATGATCATCCCGGCGATGCTGGGCCACACGATCGCGGTGCACGACGGCCGTAAGCACGTCCCGGTGTTTGTCACTGAGTCGATGGTCGGCCACAAGCTCGGCGAGTTCGCGCCGACCCGCACCTTCCGCGGCCACGAGAAGGACGACCGCAAGTCGCGGCGTCGCTGATCGGCCAAGGCCGAACGTGACGACACAGACAGACACCGAAGGGACAACCATGGAAGCCAGGGCCCAGGCGCGGTACATCCGCGTCACGCCCATGAAGGCCCGCCGCGTGGTGGACCTCATCCGTGGCATGAACGCCACGGAGGCTCAGGCGGTCCTGCGTTTCACCCCGCAGGCCGCGAGCGTGCCGGTCGGCAAGGTGCTGGACAGCGCCATCGCCAACGCCGCGCACAACTACGACCACACGGACGCCGAGTCGCTGTACATCAGCGAGGCGTACGTGGACGAGGGCCCGACCCTGAAGCGGTTCCGGCCGCGCGCCCAGGGCCGTGCCTACCGGATCCGTAAGCGGACCAGCCACATCACCGTGGTCGTCGCCAGCAAGGAAGGGACCCGGTAATGGGCCAGAAGGTTAACCCGTACGGGTTCCGGCTCGGTGTCACCACGGACTTCAAGTCCCGGTGGTACGCCGACAAGCTGTACAAGGACTACGTCAAGGAAGACGTCGCCATCCGCCGGATGATGACGCAGGGCCTGGAGCGGGCCGGCATCTCCCAGGTGGAGATCGAGCGCACCCGCGACCGCGTCCGGGTCGACATCCACACCGCCAGGCCGGGCATCGTCATCGGCCGCCGCGGCGCGGAGGCCGACCGTATCCGCGGCGACCTGGAGAAGCTGACCGGCAAGCAGGTCCAGCTCAACATCCTCGAGGTCAAGAACCCGGAGATGGACGCCCAGCTCGTGGCGCAGG
>NZ_DATDBG010000245.1:0-5438 GCF_036524955.1 Streptomyces sp. | reverse complement strand
GGACGGCGGCGGCGAGCAGGGTGGCGGTGACGGTGACCAGCCCCAGTGGCAGGGCGTCGTGGGGGCCGCCGAGGCCGACCAGGGGTGCGGCGAGGCCTCCGAGGGCGAAGCGGGCCAGGCCCAGGAGGGAGGAGGCGGTGCCGGCCATGTCGGGGTAGCCCGCCAGAGCGAGGGAGGTCGTCGGTGGGGTGGTGGCGGCCACGCCGCCGACGAGGGTGAACATTGAAATGATCACGGCGGCGAGCGGCAGGTGCAGGAGGGAGGTGGCGAGGAGCCCTGCCGCGCCGCTCAAGCACATCGCGAGGCCGACGACGAGGGTGCCGCGTTCGGACCAGCGTTCGCTCAGCCGTCCGGCGGCGAAGCCGAAGGCCATGAATCCGGCTGAGTTGAGGCCGAATGCGAAGGCGTAGCCCTGCGGGGAGAGGCCGTAGATGCCCTGTAGGACGTAGGTGGCGCCGCTGAGGTAGGCGAACAGGGCGGCGTTGACCAGGCCGGTGACCAGGACGGCGCCGAGCAGGACCCGGTCGCTGAGCAGGCGGCGGAAGTCGTGTCCGGTCTGGGTGAGGCCGCCGCTGGTGCGGGTGTGGGCGGGCAGGGTTTCGCGGAAGACGGTCAGGCAGGCCAGCACGATGACGACGCCGAGGGCGGCGAGGATGACGAAGAATCCGCGCCAGTCGGTGAGAGGGGCGAGCTGGCCGCCCAGCACGGGCCCGATGACTGCGGCGAGTCCCGCGATGACGGTGAGGCGCCCGTAGTAGCGCATCAGCTTGCCGCCGGTGTAGAGGTCGCGGCCGGCGGCCTGGGCGATGACGATGCCGACCGCCCCGGCCAGGCCCTGGACGAAGCGGGCCGCGACCAGGGTGGCGATGGTGGGGGCGAGCGCGCACAGGACCGAGGTGAGGACGTAGGCGACGGTTCCGGCCAGGAGCGGTCGGCGACGGCCGAAGCGGTCGGATATCGGTCCCGCGATGACCTGGCCGAACGCGAGGCCCAGCAGGCACGCGGTCACGGTCAGCTGCGCGGCGGAGGTGGCGGTGTGCAGGTCGGTGGTGAGGGCGGGCAGGACGGGAAGGTAGAGGTCCATCGAGATGGGACCGAAGACGGCCAGCAGTCCGAGGACGATCGCGAGGGCGCGGCCCCCGGTCGGCTCTCCGGATATGGCGCAGTGGTTGCTCACGGCGTTCCTGTCGGCGGGCGGGGCGGGCTGGTGGCCCTGGATGTGGGAGGTCGCAGGCCGCTCGCCCTGGCGCGGGGCAGGGGGACGAGTGGCGAGGGTGGTCAGGAGGCGGGCTCGATGGTGATCCGCTGCGCCTGGGCCAGTTGATCGGCGGCGACGTCGATATGGCCGAGGATGAGCAGGTCCGAGGAGGCGGAGGGGCCGTCCTGGTAGAAGAGGGCGAGGTTGCCCCACGGCGCGTAGTAGGCGATGTCGCCGACCCTGGGCGCGGACGGTTCGGGGGCGCCGTCGGTGGTGAGCTTGCGCGGCGGGTCGCCGATCCGCTCGGTGCCGTGGAAGTCCTTCAGATCCAGGGTGAGCGGGAGCAGGGTTGCCAGGTCGCGGGCGGCGGGGCTGTCGTTCAAGGTCGCGTCGACGGCTCGGCCGTCGAGGGTGACACGGATGTCCATGGCGGTGTTCCTGTCAGAGCGGGAGGGGGTGCCGGACGCCGCTGTCTCCTGCCGCCCCGCCGAAGATGACGACGCGCCCGGCGAGGGTGAGTCCGGTGTGTTGTTGGAGCACGCGGCCAGCGCCAGCAGCAGCAGAGCGGCGGCCGGGGCGGCGCGGAGCAGAGCCTGTCGGGGTGTAGAGGGCATGGCGTAGTCCGTCACTTCACTCGGGCAGGGGTTCGGCGTAGTGCCGGAACCCGCCGCGCTCGGCGTGGATGGCATACAAGCGCTCGGCTAGGACGGTGGGGCTGGAGTGCTCGGCGCCGGGGCGGATCGCACCGGGAATGATCAGCTGGGCTGCGTGGATGTTCTCCTTGGCGAGCGCGTCGTGCAGCATGGCCGCGTACGCGGTCTCGGCGGCGAAGGCGATCGAGGTGCCGGCCACGGCGGGGTTCGGGCGCACCGCGCTGGATCCGTTGACGAACAGCAGGGTGCCGCGGCCCAGGGCCCGCATGCCGGGCAGGACCGCGTTCACGCAGGTCACGGGGCCCTTAACCGAGAAGGCCAGCGGGGCGTCCAGATCAGTGGCGGTGGTGTCCACGACCGGCTTCATGAAGTCGGCCCGAGGCACCGGGCTGTACTGCAGAACCTCGATCGGCCCCAGTTCGTCGGCGGCCGTCTGAAGGGCCGTGGTGAGCGAGGCGCCATCCAGAACGTCGGCGGCGTAGCCGCGGGCCTGAATCCCGTTCTCC
Organism: Streptomyces sp.; assembly: GCF_036524955.1. Taxonomy (GTDB): domain Bacteria; phylum Actinomycetota; class Actinomycetes; order Streptomycetales; family Streptomycetaceae; genus Actinacidiphila. The sequence continues at coordinate 3,081 of NZ_DATDBG010000245.1, read as the reverse complement.
TGCAGCGTGCTGGAGAGGCGGTCGAGACGCTCGGCGTTGCGCGCGATGAGCGCGACGTTGTGCCCCGCCTTTCCGAAGCGGTGGGCGGTGGCCAGACCCAGGCCGGGGCCGGCACCGACGATAGCGAACGCGGTCATGACGAAATCCTTCGGGGGAGGGCACCGAGGGCGCGCGGTGGGGCGCCGGCCCCGTGTGCGGTGAGGTCAGGGGATCAGGGTGTGAGGAGGGCCTTGATGGCGCGGCGCTCGTCCATCGCCTTGTAGCCCTCGGCGACCTGGTCCAGGGGGAGGGTGAGGTCGAAGACCTTGCCCGGGTTGATGGCGCCGGCCAGGACACGGTCGATGAGGTCGGGTAGGTAGCGGCGCACGGGGGCGGGGCCGCCGCGCAGGCCGACGTGGGAGAAGAACAGCTCCTGGCCGTCGACGGCGACCTCGTGCGGGACGCCGACGAAGCCGACATTGCCGCCCGGCCGGGCCGCGTGCAGGGCCTGCTGCATGGCCTGCGCGGTGCCGACGCACTCCAGGACCGAGTCGGCGCCGATGCCGCCGGTCAGCTCCTTGATCCGGGCCACGCCCTCCTCGCCGCGCTCGGCGACGATGTCGGTGGCGCCGAATTCGAGGGCGAGCTTCTGGCGGGACTCGTGACGCGACATGGCGATGATCCGCTCTGCGCCCATCTCCTTCGCCGCGATCACGCCGCACAGCCCGACCGCGCCGTCGCCGACCACCACGGCGGTCGAGCCGCACCTCACCTCGGCGGCATCCGCGGCCCACCACCCCGTACCCATCACGTCGGAGACGGCGAGCAGGCCGGGCCACAGCCGCTCATCAGGGATCCCGTCCGTGGCGACCAGGGTGCCCTGGGCGTTGGGGATGCGCACGTAATCGGCTTGGCAGGTGCCCATGAACTCGCGGTGCACACAGTTCGACTGGAAGCCGTTGCGGCAGTTCGCGCAGGTGTTGTCCGAGGTCGCGAACGAGCCGACCACGAACTGGCCCGGCTTCACCGCAGTGACCTCGGCCCCGACCTCCTCGACGAAGCCCACGTACTCGTGCCCCATCGGATGCGCCTCCCCGATCGGCTCCAAACCGCGGTAGGGCCACAGGTCGGAGCCGCACACACAGGTCACGGCCGTACGGATGACGGCGTCGGTGGGATGGAGGACCTTCGGGTCCTCCAGGGTCTCGAAGCGGATATCGCCGGGGCCATGGATCACTGCACCGCGCATGAGGGGTTCCTTTGCGTGCCGAGGCGTGCGGTACAGGTGTACCGACGGTCGCCGAGTGCGGGGACGGACCGGCCTGCAGACGACGAGCCGCCACCCTGGCCGGTGGGTGCCCTCCGCCCGGCCCGCCTTCACGGCGAGGCGGAAAAACACCACGTCATCCAGGTAACCCGCTCCCGGCCCGCGCAGCGAGTCACCAGCGAGAGGTGTACCAGCAGTACGTCCCTGATGCCGCATACGGGACGTACCGTCGAGGTGTGGACAACAGCGAAGAGATCCGCGAGTTCCTCACCTCGCGGCGAGCGAAGATCACCCCGGAGCAGGCCGGCCTGCCGTCCGGCAACCGGCGGCGCGTGCCCGGCCTGCGCCGCAGCGAGGTCGCCTCCCTCGCCGACATGAGCGTCGAGTACTACGCAAAACTGGAGCGCGGCAGCCTCGCCGGAGTCTCCCCGGCCGTCCTCGAATCCGTCGCCCGCGCCCTCCAGCTCGACGACGCCGAACGCGCCCACCTGCTCAACCTGGCCCAGGCCGCCGACGGCTCCGACGCCCTCACCCGCCCCCGGCGCCGCACCACCACCCGGCAGTGGACACCCCACCGCAGCCTGCAGTGGACCCTGGACGCTGTCATCGCCGGACCCGCCTTCGTCCGCAACGGCCGCATGGACCTCCTCGCCGTGAACCCGCTTGCCCGCGCCCTCTACCAGGACGTGTACGCCTCGTCGCAGAACCAGGCGAACCTGGCCCGCTTCAACTTCCTCGACCCCGCGTCGCGCCGCTTCTACCCGGACTGGGACACCTTCGCCGACGTCGCCGTCGCCATCCTGCGCACCGAAGCCGGCCGCAACCCGTACGACAAGGACCTGCACGACCTCGTCGGTGAACTGTCCACCCGCAGCGACGAATTCCGCACCCGCTGGGGCGCCCACGACGTCCGCCACCACGGCACCGGAACCAAGCGCTTCCACCACCAGGCCGTCGGCGACCTCACCCTCGCCTTCGAGGGCCTGGAGATGGCCGCCGAACCCGGCCTCACCCTCACCATCTACACCGCCGAACCCGGCTCGTCATCGGAAGAGGGGCTGCGCCTGCTCGCGTCCTGGACCGCCACGCAGGAAGCTGCAGCATCCGCATCGAAAACACCACCGGCTGACTGAAGGTGTCCATCCGGCCAGAATGCAGGGGCCAATCCAACCCGTTCGATGACGTGTCAGTGCACTTCAAGCGGCGTGGTCACCCTCTGCGACCGCTCCCCAAGATCTGTGCCAGAACCCAAAACTTTTGACGAGCATGAAGAGCCGCTACCGGTGGAGGAGTACCGCCAGAGCGGCCGTAACTGGGCCTACGAGCGGTAGCCGAACGCTCAGGGCGCCCCCTTCAGGATGTCTGCACGGCTCCGGCGATTCGGTCGGCGTAGGTGCGGTGCGCCTTGCGCCCGGCCGCGGTGGAACCCTCGCCGGCGAGCGCGGCGCACTGCTGCAGCGCGGCCTGGTGCAACGCGAGCGGGGCGGTGACACGCACCGAGTAGCCCTGTCCGCGGCGGATCGTCCGACCACCGCGCAGGACCCCGCGGACGGCGGCGTCCTCGGTGTCCCGCAGATGCTCGGCGAGCAGGCCCGGCATGTCCAGGGCCACCGCCGCCCCGGGCGCGGGCATCTGCTGCGCGGGCTCCGCGCCGACAGTGTCGCCCAGTGGTTCGGGGGCGTCGGGCACCTCGCGGGCGCCGACGGCGTCGAGCGCGCGGCGGATCGTCTTGGGCGCCACCGCGTACCGCCGGGCGAGGCCCTTCACGCTGGTGCCTGCGCGGTACGCCTCGACGGCCGCGGTCGCCTGGTCCTCGTTGAGCGCGGCCGGGCGGC
>NZ_DATDBG010000244.1:0-3123 GCF_036524955.1 Streptomyces sp. | reverse complement strand
CTGTATGTGCGGTGCCCGCCGGGGCGCGGCGGGTTCACCCGACGGCTCCACCGGTTCGGGCGCGAGCTCCCGCGCGGGGCCGCGGCCGCGTTCCGGCGCCCAGCCGCCCGCCGCGCCCCACGCCGCGTGCTCGCGGTGCTCGGGGTGTGCCGGCGACGGCCCGTCCAGGTCCTGCGGCCGGACGGCGAACCCGCCGGTGTCGGCGAGGGGGTCGTAACCGCGGCGGCGCCGCCCGCTGCCGGGCGCGCCCGGGAAACCGACCGGGCCGGGGCCCGCGGGACCGGGGCCCGCAGGACCGGGAAAACCCGCCGGGCCCGGCATCCCCGGCGCGCTCGGCGGCGCACCCACCGGACCCACCGGACCCACCGGACCCGGCACGCGGGACGGGCCCGCGGCACCTGCCGTCGGGTCCTCGCGGCCGTCCTGGCCCTGGCCGTCCCTCGCGCTGTGTCTGCCCACGCCCTCGATCAGCTCCCGCTCGCCGCGGCACTCGCCGTACTGGTGCTCGGCCCCGCCTGCGTATCCCTGCGGCCCGCGGCAGCCGCGGGGCCTGTGTCCGCCACCGTATCGGTGCGGCGCCGCGCCCGGTCCGCCACCTCGTACAGCAGGTCGCGGAAGGCCCGCTCGACCAGTTCCGGGTGCTCCATCATCGCCACGTGCCCACTGCCGGGGATGGTCAGCAGCCGGGCGTCGCGGAACGTACGCGCCGCGCGCCGGGCCATCCGCACCGACACCAGCTTGTCCCGCCCGCCGTACACCAGCAGCGTCGGCGCCAGCACCCGCTCGGCCTGCCGCCACAGCGCGTACTGCCCGCCGAGGGTGTACGCGTTCACGATCCCGCGGGTGGAGCGGATCATCGAGTCCCAGAAGTACGGCAGGTCCATCCGCCGCTGGTACTCCGCCGCCGCCTCCGTACGGGCCTGGTCGCCGATCCGCGCCGGGTCGCCGTAGCAGAGCGCGAACAGTTCCGCGGCACGGCGCTCCATCGGCCAGTCACGGGTGGCCCGCATGTAGACCGCGGGCAGGCCGGGGACCGAGGCGAGGGCGGTGGGCCAGGCGGTGCGCTGCGGCGGCACCTCGGGCAGCGCGGGTGAGATCAGGGTGAGGGTGCGGACCAGATCGGGGCGGGCCGCGGCGATCTTGACGGCCACCGCGCCGCCCATCGAGTTCCCGAACAGGTGGACCGGACCCCGCCGCTCTTCGTCCAGCAGCCGCACCACCGACCGCGCGTGCCCGGCGATCGAGTAGTCCCCGTCGTCCGGCGGCGGCGAGTGGCCGAACCCCGGCAGGTCCACCGCCTGCCCGGCCACCCGGTCGTCCAGCCGTGCCATCAGCGCCGACCAGTTCTGCGAGGAACCGCCGAGCCCGTGCACGTACACCGCGGGCTCCGGACCGGCCTCCCGCTCGGCGCCGGGCGCGCGCTCGCGTACCACCAGGCTGAATCCCGGCAGGCTCACCGTGCGCGCCGATTCCCCGGTCGCGAGCACTGGTCCTGCCGGGGGTACGGCCGCCGGTGCGACGGCCGGGGAAGCAGAGTCGGTCGAGGACATGCACCGATGTTACGAGACGATCACGCGTGCGATTGTGTGGTGGCGGCCACAACGGGTGAGAAGCACAGGAGAGATGAGCAAGGGCCGCCGGGAAAGGAGGCGCCATGTCCGACCACATCGCCGACTTCGAGAGGGAAGCGGACGAACTCGACGAGGCCGCACAGACCTCACAGGACGCCGACCTGGACATCGAGGCACCCGAGGCCGACGCCGCAGAACAGCACATCGAACTGCTCCAGCACCGCGACGAACCGATCACCGAGCGACCGGCCGACCCGATCGGCGAGGCGGACCCGGCGGACACCGCGGAACAGCGGCGGGTGGTGGACCTGGACGAGGACGACTACCGCTGAGCGGTTCCAGGTAGTGAGAATGTCCGCCCGCACGGAGCACAGGGTCGTTACCGAAAAGTACGATGGCCATCGCGGTGCTCCTTGTTTCCGCACAGGGTCCCGCACAGGGTCCCGCGCAGATTTCCGCACAGATTCCTACACACAGATTGGGAGGCGGCGTGACAGCCATCGAGCAGACCCAGGCACGGCCGCGCGGCACCCGCCTGCCCCGCCGGGCCCGACGCGAACAGCTCCTCGGAGCGGCCCAGGAAGTCTTCGTCGTGCAGGGTTACCACTCGGCGGCGATGGACGACATCGCCGAGCGCGCCGGAGTCAGCAAGCCCGTGCTCTACCAGCACTTCCCCGGAAAGCTCGAACTGTATCTCGCCCTCCTCGACCAGCACTGCGAGTCGCTGCTCCAGGCGGTCCGCACCGCGCTGGCGTCCACCACGGACAACAAGAAGCGCGTCGAGGCGACGATGGACGCGTACTTCGCCTACGTCGAGGACGAGGGCGCCGCCTTCCGGCTCGTCTTCGAGTCGGACCTGACCAACGAGCCCGCCGTCCGCGAGCGGGTCGACCGGGTCTCCATGCAGTGCGCCGAGGCGATCAGCGAGGTCATCGCCGAGGACACCGGGCTGCCCGCCGAGCAGTCCATGCTGCTCGCCGTCGGCCTCGGCGGCCTCTCCCAGATCGTCGCGCGCCACTGGCTGGCCAGCGGCAGCCAGGTGCCCCGCGACACCGCGGTCCAGCTGCTCACCTCGCTCGCCTGGCGCGGCATCGCCGGCTTCCCGCTGCACGGCGCCGACGTCCACCACTGACCATCGGTGGACGCCCGCTGACCGCGTGCGCGAAGAGCGTTCGCTCAGGGCGTTCCCGGTCTGCGGATTCGGTGCCGATTCCGCGGGCTACTCTGTGCTGCGTACGGCGCGATTCGACCGCGCACACCGCAGACCATCGGAGGTATCCAAGCCGTGGAGGTCAAGATCGGCGTGCAGCACGCGCCGCGCGAGATCAGCATCGAGAGCGCGCAGTCGGCGGCGGAGGTGGAGAAGGCGGTCGCCGAAGCGCTCGCCGGTGAGGCGAAGCTGCTGACCCTGGTGGACGAGCACGGCCGCAAGGTGCTGATCCCGGCCGACCGGCTTGCCTACGTGGAGATCGGCGAACCGGCCGCCCGCCGCGTCGGCTTCGGCGCGGCGCTGTAGCAACAGCGAACGCAGGGGCGGCAACCGGTGACAACC
>NZ_DATDBG010000243.1:0-11961 GCF_036524955.1 Streptomyces sp. | reverse complement strand
CGTCTCCTTCCTGGGCGGTCCCTGCCTGTGCTGCGGTCTGCGCCGTCCCGCGGGAGGGATCTGCCTCCGCGGCCTGCTCCTCCCGGCCGGCCTCCGCCTCGGCTGCGAGCGTAGCCTCGTCCGCCGCCGGGACGGCACCCGACAGCGGGCCGAAGACGAGCCGCAGGTCGACGGCGCCGGCCTCGCCCTTGACCAGCGCCAGCGCCAGCGCCAGCGGGGCGAAGTGCCGGGCGATACCGGCGGGCCCTCGCAGGAGGGGGCGGCGTGCCGGGTCGGCCGGCCATTCGACGCCGCCGGTGGCTGGTTCTCCGTGCCGCGGTAGCGGGCGTCGGGCCTGACCAGGCAGGGGTCCTCGTCGGCGTGGTCGGGCCGTTCGCTGCGGGCGGCGAGGCGGGCCGAAAGTGCCGCCTGGCGCTCGGCCCACTTCTCGAACGCCGCGCGGACGACTTCCTTCGACGGGTCCGTTTTCTCGATCGCCAGCTCGGCGAGGGACAGCGGCAGGACCTGCCAGACGACCTTGACGCGGGCGGCGGTGTCCGGCATCGCCGCGCCCAGGGCGACCTCGCGCAGCAGCGGATCCTCGGCCGCGCCCACCGCGCGCTCCCAGACCTTCAGGTAGACCACGAACGGCGACTGCGCGGGCGAGGGCAGCCGGTCGCCCGGCTTCTCCGGGTCGCGGAAGCCGTCGGGCTGGTCCCAGTACGTCCAGTACGCGGGCGGGGCCGCGATGTCCTGCTCCTCGGTGTCCTCGTCGGGGACGGGCGTGCCGGGGGCCGGGCGGGAGGCGTCGCACCGGGACGGTGCCGGAAGCCGCCGTTGGGATCACCGATGGGGGCCCTTCCGGTGATTGCCGCACGTCTCGCGCACGCCGCACGTGCCACGGCGGGTACTCCCTCTCCACAGGAGACGGCCCCGCGATCCATGAGGAGATCAGCCATGTACGCAGTGGTTCGGCGGTACGAAGGGGTGACCGATCCGGCCGACGCGGGACGCCAGGTGAACGAGGGGTTTGTGCCGCTCCTCCGCCAGGTGCAAGGTTTCGTGGCCTATTACTGGGTCGATGCGGGGGGCGGGGTGATGGTCTCGACGAGTGTCTTCCAGGACCGGGCCGGCGCCGAGGCGTCGAACGACAGGGCGGCGGACTTCGTACGGGACCGCCTCGCCTCCCTTCTCCCCAACCCTCCCCAGGTCACGGCCGGCGAGGTCGTGGCTCATTCGTAGCAGGCTGCCGGAAGTGACACGGCGGCTGCCGGGGTGGAACTGCTCGGTGCCGTCACGGTCCAGGGCATCGCCCGGCGGCGTGGGCGCGGGCTCGCAGCTGCCCGGTGAGGGCCTGACCGTCGGTGAACGCCTGCTCCGGCTCGCGCCTCCCGGCCAGGGCCTGGTCCTGCCGGTCGATCGCGGCCCGCACCACCGGATTTCCAGCTCCTCTTCCCTTCCCCGGCCGGCGACTGTTCGGGGACGCGGGGTCCGCGGCGCACGGGTTACGGCCGAGCCGTGACGCGCGTCGGGCCGTACCCGCCTGGGTGTCCGGTGGCACGGCCCGTGACAGCGCGCGGCAGCCCGGGGGTGTGCGGCGGGGCGGGCGTTGGAGTGACTACCATCGGGGTGGTTCGCCTCTGGGGAATCTGCGGGCCGGCGGGGCTTGCCCACCGTCTCGGGGCGGCGGTCCTCGGGCTGGGCCACGTCGGCCGTTCCGGTGTGGTCGGGCGCCGATGGTGCTGCGCACGCAGAGCTGGGCGTCGTCGAAGCCGCCGCCGCGCTCGGCGGCGCACGGACCGCCGTGCCCCGCTCTCCCAGATCCCCAAGGGCGTATCCCGGAAACCGCCGACACAGGGTGACCCCGACCGCCCAGCACCACCCCGCACGCCCAGTATCAGGAGAACGAATGAGCACGTCCCGCCCCGACTTACGGGCCCTGGCCAGCAAGCTCACCCGCGAGACGGACGACTTCCGGCGAATAGCCGTCGCCGCGCGCCGCGTAGCAGCCACCAGCGACGTCATGCCGCCCGCAAGCCCAACTGCGGCGGGCTCGGAGGCCGTCGCCCGGTCGGGCACCTGACCCCGCCCCGATACCCGCTGTCCGTCGTATGGACTCCCCGCCTGCCGGGTGCAATGCTGTCCCCACACCCCCCACCGCGCCCCGCCGCCCTCCCCCCGGCTGCGGGGCGCAGACTCTGATGCCCGGCGCGGCATCCCGCGCGGGCCATTTGACCGGAAGTCGGGTAACGCGTACGGCGGATCGACTCGACGCCGGATCTGTGCATCGGTCCCAGCCCGAGCTGCTGCGGCTCTATCGATCACCAGGAGCGTGCGGACCCGGGCGACCCGCTCCGCCAGGACCGCGAAGTCGTTGACGTCCGCTGGCGGGCGGTCCCGAACGCGTCGGCCGCCTTGGCCCCGAGACATGTCCTTGTGCGGCAACGCGCCGGTCTCGACGCGGGTGGTGAAAGCCGGAGCCGGTGCGGTGCGGTGCGGTAGGCGGCGTAGCGGTCCACCTTCGCCACCAGACTCCAGTCTCCCGGTGTCCAGTCACAAGGGGAGGCTCGCTCCCGCGTCCCACCCGGCTACGGGTGGAGGCTGGCCTCGCCCTGAACGCGGATCCCGGTTTGCTCGCCGGGGCGGACTGGCAGCGGACCGGCGACGCGGACGTCGACGGGGGCGTCGAGGCCGTCCACGGCCACGGTGACCATGGCGTCGTGCCCGTAGAAGCACACGTCGGTCACGGTTCCCCGCACCGCCCCCGCGGCGGCCGCGTCGGTCAGCAGCAGTTGTTCCGGCCGGAGCAGCACCGTGCCCGCACGCGGTCCATCAGCGTCGGCGGAGAGCGGCACGGCACCGAGCGCGGTGTCGGCGGCGCCGCCCTTTCCTGCGACGGTGCCCGGAAGCAGAACGGCACTGCCGACGAAGCCCGCGACCCAGGGGTCGACCGGGCTGCGGTAGAGGTCCTGCGGGGTATCGCACTGGGTGACCCGGCCGCCACGCACGACAGCGACGAGGTCGGCTGTCGACAGCGCCTCCTGCTGGTCGTGGGTGACGAGCACGGCTGTGGCCCCGGTTGCGCGCAGCGCGGCTCGTACATCGGCCCGCACCCCGGCCCGCAGGGCGCTGTCGAGGGCGTTGAACGGCTCGTCCAGCAAAACCAGGTGGGGGCGCGGGGCGAGCGCCCGGGCGAGGGCGACGCGCTGCTGCTGGCCGCCGGACAGCTCGTGCGGCATCCGGTCGCCGTACCCGGCGAGCCCGACGAGTTCCAGCATCTCCCCGGTGCGGCGGCGCCGCTCGCCCCGGTCGAGTCCGGTCAGCCCGAAGGCCACGTTGCGGGCCACGCTCAGGTGCGGGAAGAGCGCACCCTCCTGCGGGACGATCCCGATGCGCCGCCGCTCCGGGGGCAGATGGACACCGGGGCCTGTCAGAACCCGGTCACCGACGCTGACCGTGCCGGCATCGGCACGCAGGAATCCGGCGACGACGCGCAGCAGGGTGGTCTTGCCGCAGCCGGAGGGACCGAGCACGGCGGCCAGAGCACCGCCGGGCACGGTGAGGTCGAGACCGCGCAGCACGGATGCCTCGGATGCGTAGGACTTGGTCAGCCCTGCGATGTGCAGTTCGTTCATGTCCGGTGCCTGCCTAGGAGGTACGAGGGGACGGCGGCCAGCAGGATCAGCACGGCGGCGTACGGCGCGGCGGCGGCGAAGGAACCGGCGCCCGTCTCGGTCCACAGCCGGGTGGCAAGGGTGTCCATGCCCGTGGGGCGCAGGAGCAGTGTGGCGGGGAGTTCCTTCATGCAGACCACGAAGGTGAGCGCGGCCCCGGCCGCCACCCCGGGTGCGGCCAGCGGCACGGTGACTTCGCGAAGCACGCGCCAGGGCCGCCGCCCCAGCGAGCGGGCGACGTCCTCCAGGACGGGCGGGGCCTGGAGGACGGCGGCGCGGGTGGCGGCCACCGCGACCGGCAGGAACAGCACGGCGTATGCGCAGACCAGCAGGGGGAGTTGCTGGTAGAGCGGATACGCGTATCGCACGGCGATGAAGACCAGGGAGAGCGCTACGGTGATGCCGGGCAGGGCGTGGCCCGCGTAGGCGGCCTGTTCCAGCAGCCGTGCGCCGCGCCCCCGGTGCCGTGCGGCGATCACGCCGACCGGTAGAGCGAGCAGGGTAGTCAGGGCGGCACCCGCTGCGGCGATCCCCAGGGTGGCCCAGGCGGTCTGCGCGAGCCCCCCCAGGTCCCAGGTCGCGGAACTGCCGACGGCCAGCCAGTACCCGAGGGTGCCCAGCGGGAAGACGACGGCCACGGCGATCACCGCCCCGCACCACAGCAGGGCGACCGGTCGCAACCGTCCCAGTGGCAGTGGAACGGCCGGGCGGGCGGTGCCGGTTCCGGTCCTGGCGTGTCCGGCCCGTCCGCGCGTCCGGGCTTCCGCGGCGACCAGCGCCACGGTCATCACCACCAGCACGACGCTGAGCGCGGCGGCCGGCGTGCGGTCGAAGGAGGCACGGTAGGAGGTGTGGATCGCCCGGGTGAAGGTGTCGTACCGCAACAACGAGACAGCGCCGAAGTCGGAGAGCACGTACAGGGCGACGAGCAGTCCTCCGCCGGCCGCGGCGGGCCGCAGCTGCGGCAGTGTGACGCGGAGGAAGGCGCGCAGCGGCCCGTGTCCGAGGGAGCGCGCGGCCTCCTCCTGCGCCGGATCGATGCCGCGCAGCGCGGCGGCGACCGGCAGATGGACGTACGGAAAACTGACCAGGGTCAGCGCCAGCGCCGCCCCGCCGAACCCGGCGAGTTCGGGCGCGGCGGACAGCCAGGCGAAGGCGGTGACATAGCTGGGAACGGCCAGCGGCAGCGTGGCCAGCACCGACCAGGCGCGGGCCCCGGGCAGGGCGGTGCGCACGGTCAGCCATGCCAGGGAGATCCCCAGCACCAGGCAGGCGGCCACGACGACGGCCGTGAGTCCGAGGCTGCGGCCGAGGAGCTGCAAGGTGCGTTCGTCGGCGACGATGTTCCAGGCGTAGGCGGGCCCTCGTTCGAGGGCACGGACGGCGAGATAGACGAGCGGGAGCAGAGCGAAAAGGGCGGCGACGCCGGCGGGGACGACGAGCACCAGGGGTGGTCTCCGCCCGGATGCCATGCGGAACCCTGCTTTCCTGCGCGCCCTGCGGCCGGCCCCGGGCGGGCCGCCCGTCGGGGCCTCGCCTCCCGTGGGGAGGTGTCGGCGCCCGGCAGGGGCGGGCGTCCCGGCCGGGTGGGATACGGACTGCGGCGCGTGCACGGTACTCAGACCAGTCCGACGTCCTGAAGCATGGCCAGGGTCTCCTGCAGGGTCTCCAGCCTGCCGAGGTCGATGTCCGGGGATTCAAGACTGTCGAACGGGGGCAGGCCCTCGACGGTGCTGGTGACGCCCGCGGCCAGCGGATACTCCTTGGTCTCGTCGGCGAAGTACGTCTGTGCCTCCTTCGAGAGCAGGAAGTCGACGGCCTTGAGGGCGGTCTGGGTCTGCCCGGTGCCCTTGAGGACTCCTGCCCCGGCGACATTGATGAGTGCGCCGGGGTCCTTGCCGGGCAGGAAGTGGAGTTCGGCGTTGACCTTGTCCTCGCCCTTCTCGGCAACCCGCTCGTACCAGTAGTAGTGGTTGACCAGGCCGAGGGAGACCTCGCCGGACTCGACGGCATCCAGGACGGCGAGGTTGTGAGCGTAGCTCTTGGCGCCGTTGGCCTTCAGCTCCTTCAGCCAGGTACGGGCGGCGCCGTCGCCCTCCAGGACCCGCATGCCGGTGACGAAGGTCTGGAAGGAGGCGTTGGTGGGCGCGAAACCGACCTTGCCCTTCCACTCCGGCTTCACCACGTCGTGCACGCTGTCTGGGGCCTTGGTGACCTTGTCCGGATTGTAGGCGATGACGCGGACGCGCCCGGAAAGACCGACCCAGTCCCCCTGACCGCCCCGGTAGGCCTTGTCCACCTGGTCGAGGGTGGTCTGGGGCAGCTTTTCCAGCCTGCCCTCCTTGGACAGAGCGCCCAGTGCTCCGGCGTCCTGTGAGAAGAACAGTCCGGCCTTGGTCCTGTCGCCTTCCTCCAGGATCTGTGCGGCCAGTTCGGCGCTGTCGCCGTAACGCACCTTGACCTGCGCGCCGATGGCCTTTTCCAGTTTGTCGAGGAGCGGCTTCACCAGCTTCTCGTTACGGCCGGAGTAGATGACAAGGCCGGAGCCGCCACCCTCCCCCTGGCCGCCCTTGTCGTCGTCGGAACCGCAGGCGGCGAGGGCGGGAAGCAGCAGACCGGCTGCGGCGAGCGCGATGATCCGGCGGGCCGTGGGGCGTCGCATGGTGATGTTGCCTTCCTGGCGTGGCTCGCCCCCGCGCCGCTCGTCGCGTGGTCAGGAAGCGAGCGGCGAAGCGGTGCCGCGAGGTACCTGTGATCATGCTATTAATAAGGTAAACCTAACCTAATCGTCAAGGATCAGTGCTGCCGGCGGACGCTGCCGCAGAAAGGGCGCGCCCCAGTGATACCCCCCTCCGGACTCCCGGACGTGCGACCGCTCCCGTCTCGCGCTCACACCCCGGGCCCCATGCCGACGCTGTGGCCAGGAGCGGAACCGTTCCCGGAGCCGCCGACCCAACCGCGTGCACACCCCCCGGCGCGCTCGCACGGCGTTCCGTTCGCGCGCGACCTCGCGGCGTACGGTGACCGCGTCGCGCTCATCACCCCGGAAGGGGAACTCACTTATCGGCAGCTGGCCGCACGGGTGGCCGCCACCGCCGAGCGGCTCGGGCCTGGGCGGCGGCTGGTGCTTCTGGCCGGCTCCAACCGGGCCGACACGCTCGTCGTGCACCTTGCCGCCCTCGGCACCGGCCACCCTGTCCTCCTCGTCCCCGACAGCAGTGAGAGCACCATCCGCTCGCTGACGGCCGCCTACGACCCGGATGTCGTGGCCCGGGCGTACGGCGGCGACGGGACCGGCACCTGGGTCCTCGACGAGCGGCGCCAACGCTCCGCGCACACCCTGCACCCCGACCTCGCGCTGCTGCTGAGCACCTCAGGTTCGACCGGCTCTCCCAAGCTGGTGCGGCTCTCCCACGAGAACCTGCAGAGCAATGCCGAGTCCATCGCGACCTACTTGGGCATCTCCAGCAGCGACCGGGCGGCCACCACACTGCCGATGCACTACTGCTACGGGCTGTCCGTCGTCCACAGTCATCTTCTGCGGGGCGCCGGGCTGATCCTCACCGAACGGTCGGTGTCCGACGCCGCCTTCTGGGAGCTGTTCCGCACCGCCCGCGGCACCTCCCTCGCCGGGGTGCCGTACACGTTCGACCTCCTCGACCGGGTCGGCTTCGAGCGGATGCGCCTGCCGTACCTGCGCCGCGTCACCCAGGCGGGCGGCCGGCTCGCGCCGGACCGCGTGGCGCGCTACGCCGAACTGGGGCGCCGCCGCGGCTGGGAGCTGTTCGTGATGTACGGGCAGACCGAGGCCACGGCACGGATGGCCTACTTGCCGCCATGCCTCGCCGCCGAACGTCCGCAGGCCGTCGGGGTACCGATTCCCGGCGGTTCGTTCCGCCTCCGCCCGGTCGACGGCGACGGGCCGGGCGACAGCGATCCGGAGACCGGCGAACTGGTCTACTCGGGGCCCAACGTGATGCTCGGATACGCCGAGAGCCCAGCGGACCTGCGGCTGGGCCGAACCGTGGAGGAACTGCGCACCGGGGACATCGCCCGGCGTGCGCCCGACGGGCTGTACGAGATCGTCGGGCGCCGCAGCCGGTTCGCGAAGATCCTCGGACTGCGGATCGACCCGCAGCGCATCGAGGCACTACTGGAGCGGCGCGGGATCAACGCGTACTGCGCCACCGAAGAGGACGCCCTGGCGGTGGCCGTGCTCGGAGGCGAGACCGCCGACATGGCCGCCCAAGAGGCCCGGCTGCGGCGCCTGGTGGCGCACGAGTGCGGGTTGCCGGCCCGCGCGGTACGGGTCCGCGTCCTCACGGAGCTCCCGCGGCTCGGCACGGGCAAGCCCGACTACGGGGCCGTGCTGAGGCTGACAGGCCCGGCGCCGCAGGAACCGGCCGAGCCCGGCGGGGACCTGTGCCGCCTCTACGCCCGGATCCTCGACCGCACCGATGTCACCGAGGACAGCAGCTTTGTGAGCCTGGGCGGAGACTCACTGTGCTACGTGGAGATGTCACTGCGGCTGGAGGAGACGCTGGGCGGGCTGCCGGCCGACTGGCACACCAAGCCGATCCGCGAACTGCGGCCACTCGCATCGCCCGCGGCCGAAGCTCCCGCGGCAAAAGGAACGGAACAACCGGAACGGCGGCCGGGCCGACGCACCTGCCGGCCCCGCACAGCTCCGGTGCCCCCGCGATCCTGGAGGACCCGTCGCACGCTGGAGACCGGCATCGCCCTGCGCGCCGTCGGGATCGTTCTCGTCGTCGGCTCGCACATTCCGCTCTTCGCCCTCCAGGGCAGCGCCCATGTGCTGCTCTGCGTCGCGGGCTACAACTTCGCCCGCTTCCATCTGACCGGGGCCCAGCAGCACCGCGAACGCGTGCGCCACCTGTGGCGCAGCATCACACGTATCGCCGTACCCAGCATGGCGTGGATCGCCTGCGCGGTGGCGCTGACCGGTCTTTACGACCCGGCCAATGCCCTGCTGCTCAACAGCGCCCTCGGCCCAGGGGTCTCGCGTCACGAATACCACTACTGGTTCGTGGAGGCCCTGGTCTACTTCCTGGTTGTCCTGGGCGCGCTCCTGACCGTACCGCAACTGGACCGGCTGGAGCGGCGGTACCCGTTCACCGTGCCGCTGGCGCTCATGGCCGTCGGGCTGATCGGCCGCTACGACCTCTTGGGGCTCGCGCCCGCCCGCTTCCATCTGGGCCCCACCGTGGTCTTCTGGCTCTTCGCTCTGGGGTGGGCGGCGGCGCGGGCGACCACCGCGTGGCAGCGGTCGCTTCTGACCGCGACGCTCCTGGTCGCCCTCCCCGGGCTCTTCCACGACCAGCCGCTGCGGACAGCCATCGTGGCGGGCGGCGTGATCCTACTGATCTGGGTGCCGGCGCTGCCCAGCCTGGGGCCGCTGAACCGGGCCGCGGGCGTGCTGGCGAGCAGTTCGCTCTGCATCTACCTGACGCACTTTCAGGTCTACCCGTACCTCCGGGACGCCTCCCCGCTGCTCGCCCTCTTCGCCTCGCTGACAGTCGGCATCGGGTACGCAGCCGTGGCGAACCGGCTGGTCCGACGACTGTGAACGACGCGGCGTGGGTGCCGGAAACAGCATGTGCGGGCGATGCGTAGGAGCAGGTGTCCACCGAACGGCACGACGTCACCCCGGCCCGGAGCTCCGCTGTTCCTTCCGGCGAACGGGTTATGCGGGTTCGTGCAACGGTACGCTCGGGCCACGGTCCCTGCCCTGTGCGCCGCCGCCCAACACCTGCGCCGCATCCAGCGCTGATCCACTCAGGCGGCCCTGGCTACCGCAGCCGCCCGCCGTGAACCGCACCCGTTGCCCGCTCAGCTGCCTTTCCGGCACCGTGATCCGATGACGCACAGCGACGATCTCCACGTCTTGCCGCGGTCGCTCGTCGGCAGCGGCCGCAGCGGCGCGAACACGTCCGGCACGCCCACATACGCCAGTCCCAGCAGCAAGGCCGATCATCATGCACAGGGGTGATCGTCATCCCCGCCAGAGCGTCGGCGCAGCCGCCGCACCCGAGACACGGAGTCTCCGCACACCAACTCCCACCAGGGTGGATGAGACTGTCGGCAAGGGCAGGGGTTCAATGCGTCACATGGGTCAGGCCGATCCCGACCTCCTGCGCCGCCATGTCATGGCGCTCGCCGACCGGCCCCGAGGCCGTCGGCACGCTCCGCGCGCCATGGAGCAAGCAGAAAAGTACGTTGCGCAGGCGCTCACGGCTGCGGGTTGGCAGGTCTACCGAGAACCCTTCGACGTAGGGCTGCGCATTGGTTCGACCGACCGGCACGGGCCGCAGGCGGTGCCGCTCAAGGTTCGGCTGCACCGGGGCCTGTCCGGAGCCAATGTGCGCGCCGAGCTTCCCGGCGCCGGTCGGCGGCCCGGTCCCGGCGAGACGATTCCGCCGACCCTGGTCATCGGCGCGCACCTGGACACCGCACAGGGCAGTCCCGGATCGGATGACAACGCCTCCGGAGTGGCCGTCGTCCTGGAGGTGGCCCGAGTTCTCGGCCGTCTTGCCGTACCGCCCGTGGTCACGCTCATGATCTTCGACATGGAAGAGTTGGGGCTGATCGGTTCACGCCAAGCCGTCAGATGCCTGCTGCGCACGGACCGCACCGTTGGGGGCATGATGTCTCTCGAGTCGGTGGGCTTCTTCTCCTCCGAGCCCGGAAGCCAGCACTTGCCGGCCGGCGCCCGCTTGATGATGCCCGAAGCAGCCGACACGGTTCGGCGCCGCGGCCATCGCGGTGACTTCACGCTGATCGTGCATCGGTCCTCCTCCCGTACTCTGGCCGACACCTGGAGCCGTGCGGCGGCTGCGGCGAGCCCGGTCCTGCCCACCGTCCTCCTGCGCGACCCCCGCCCCGACGGTCCACTGGGCGCCTTGGTAGGGCTGGCCGTTCCCGCGCTCGGCAACCTCGACCGCAGCGACCACTCCCCTTTCTGGAACAACAGAATCCCCGCCGTGATGCTGACCAGTACGGCGAACTTCCGCAACCCGCACTACCACCGCCCCGGCGACACCGCGGACACCCTCGATTACCAGCGCCTGGCAAGCGTCGCCACCGCAACACTGGCGACCGCCGTGGCATGGTGCGAAAGGGATTAAGCGGCCGGACGGCTGTCCGTGATCGGCGCATGGCCGCGCAGGGAACGCCGGTCCAGGAATCGGGGGGCGGGGGCCCGCGTTGCGCCGATGCGGTGTTGCCACCCGTCCGGGCGGGTGAATCCGGGCATGACGCGTCACCGTTCGTGGGACCAATGAGCCCGGAGACCGCGGAGAGACTCCGCTACCACTCACATGGAGTCGACGTGATCAAGAAAACCCGCATACTCATAGGCTGTGGCGTAGCCTTGGCCGCCGCCACCGCCACCATCGTCACGACCGGCGCGACCGCTGGAGGCCCGCCGAACCCGCAGGGCCAGCGGACTACCGGCGGCCAGCCGAAACCGAGGGAGCCTCAGCCGCGGATAGGGCAGAGTCAGCAGATCGCCTCCTCGGTCCTGGACCGGGACTTCAAGTTCACCCTCACCGCCCTGCGTTCGCAGGCCGACCCCCTCCTGGCCACAGTGCGCCTGCGAGTCTTCACTTTCCAGGGCGGTGCGTGGAAGGAGTCGGACCGGGCCACGGTCGGCGCCGTGGACAGCTTCTTCTGGTTCCCGCTGACCGGCCGACACGCGGTCTGCGAGTTCTCCACCGCTGGCACCGAGCCCGCACCGGTCGCCGTGAGCCGGCTGAACACGCCCTCGGTCGGCTGCTCGCCGACCGAGAACTTCCGTATCGAGGACGGGCGGATCGTCACCGCCGGAGAGCCGCCCGCAGCCACTGCACGCCAGGATCCGCCGACGCCGACCACGTCGACATCCGGACCTCCACCGCCTTCTGGGACTGGCGGGACGAGCGACACCTCGGTCTGAAGACGGTCGGCCGAGGCGACATGGGCCTCCGCCTGGCCGGCGGGGCGCCGGCCACCGGGGCGTCGCCTCGGTCGTACGATGGGCCACCGCCCGCCGCCTGACCGGCAAACTCGTCATCCCCACGTCATCCCCACGAGAAAACCAGGCCTGCCTTGGCAGTTCCTCGGCGGCGAAGAACCCCACGAATCAACTCCGGCACTGCCTCAACGACGAGGGTCGCGTCCAAGGGCCGGTGTAAATGATCACGGGCGTAGGGTGCCGTGCTGAACCTGCCAGTTCACACGTCACTGCTCTTCGAGGAGCCCCACGCCCGTGACCGCACGAGTATCGCCCACGCATGCCCTGCGTGCCGAA
>NZ_DATDBG010000242.1:0-46139 GCF_036524955.1 Streptomyces sp. | reverse complement strand
CATCAGGCACCAGCGGTAGCCGATGGACTGCTTGGAGCTGTACTGGAGGCGGTCGGTGGAGACCCACTCACGCACCCGCTTGGCGCCCTCGAACTGGCGCTTCACCGCCGGGTACATGTCCAGGTACTTGTTGAACTCCTCGTCCGGCGTCATGTCCTTCGGCTTGGGGTAGACCCGCTCGTCGAAGGTGAGGCCGACGCTGCACACCGGGTTCTTGGAGCCCTCCACGTTGTTGAAGGGGATGATCCAGAACCAGCCGCGCTCGATGAGGTGGTGCAGGGTGCCGCCGTTCCACGGCGAGACCTTCGGCGGGCGCAGGCTCTGCGGGTGGTGGCTGACGTCGTCGAACGGCTTGACACCGATGTAGTGCGTGAACAGCGACCGCGAGTGGTGCTTGAAGCGGGCCGGCTGCTCGCGCAGTTCCATCTTCTCGGCCAGCAGCGACCGGAAGCCGGAGGCGTCGATCAGGTAACGCGCCCGGAAGACCTCGCCGTTCTGACCGGTCACGGTCACGCCGTCGTCGTCGAAGTCCAGGTCCGCGACGCGCCAGTTCTGCCGCGTCGTGGTGCCGTACTTGGCGGCCACGTGGAAGAAGTGGGAGTCGGTGTCCTGCCGGAACAGGTGGCTGGCCTCGGTGAGGATCTTCGGGATGACGAACTGGGTCGCCTCACGCGGGTCGGGCTCCTTGCCCACGTCGTGCTTGATGAAGCCGAAGGACTGCTTCTTACCGTGGAAGGGGCCGATGTTCTTCAGCACGGCCTTGACGTCCAGGAGGTGGTGCAGCTCGGGGATGTCGAACCGGGTGGCCAGGATGTGCAGCCACTCGATGAGCTGCGGGGTCATCGACTCGCCGATCGCCATCCGGGGGTGGGTGGCGGCGTCGACGAGCACCACGTTGGCGCCGTTGCGGGCCAGGATCGAAGCGCTCACCGAGCCCGCCAGGCCCGAGCCGACGATCAGGACATCGCAGTTCTGCACCTTGCTGGAATTCATGGCCGGAACGACTGCCTTGGCTTTGCTGGGCACGGAGGCGCCCCTCTCTGCTCGGGTTGGCGTTGGTGTGGGCGTTGCGTCGTCGCGCGGAGCCTCGGAGGTCGCGGCGGGCGCGGCTTCGGGTGCGGCTTCGGGCGTCGCGGCCCTGGGCGTGGCTGCCTCGGGCGCAACGGCTTCGGGCGTCGCCTCGGACGTCACGGATTCGGCCTGCTCGGCGCCGAACCAGCGCTTCACCGCCGGGGTGGGATCGGTCGCGCGGGCGACGGCCCAGGCGACATGGCCGTCCGGCCGCAGCAGCACCGACTTGGCGCCGTCCAGGACCGTGCCGGGCGCGGCCGTGGCCGGCACCACGTCCACCCGGCCCGCCCAGCCGGTGACGACGCGTTCGAGCTTGGCCCGCCGCCTGGCGTCGCCCGACAGGTCGAGCAGCACTCCGCGCCCGGACCGCAGCAGAGCCGTGGTGCTGGTCGGCCCGTCAGCGGTCTCCAGCTCGATGTGCGGTACGCGGGCGCCGGTCAACGGGTGGCCGTTGCGCTCGTACCGGATGTCCAGGCCGCTGATCATGCCCGCGAGGTGACCTCGTACCACCGGGATCCGCTCGATCAGCTCGCCGGTGGTGGCGCGGACCGACTCGACCTCCTGGCCGCCGAAGAGGATGACGGTCTGGGCCTCGATGTTGGCCAGCACCCGCCGTCCCACCGCGTGCCGTTCGGTGTGGTACGTGTCCAGCAGGCCGTCCGGCGCGCGCCCGGTGACCTCCGCGGCCAGCTTCCAGCCGAGGTTGACCGCGTCCTGCAGTCCGAGATTGAGCGCCTGGCCGCCGACCGGCATCTGCCGGTGCGCGGCGTCCCCGGCCAGCAGCACCCGGCCCAGGCGGTACGAGGCCGCCTGCCGGCTGGTGTTGCCGAACGCGTTGAGCCAGGTCGGCGTGCCCCCGCTGATGTCCTCGCCGGTGACCCGCGCCCAGACCTCGGCGATCTCGGCGAGCTCCGGGTCGCCGGAGCGCGGCCGTACCTCCCGGCCGAACTCGTGCACCATGACCCGGGTGACGCCGTCGCGGGTGGCGGCGATGGCCACGCCGCCGGGCAGCCGCTCGAAGCGCCGGTTGGGGATGTCCAGGCCCAGCACGTCGGCGCGCAGCAGCTCCTTGGTGGCGTCGGAGCCGGGGAACGCGAAGCCGGCCAGACCCCGTACCGTGCTCTCCTCGCCGTCGCAGCCGACCAGGTAGTCGGCGGTCAGCCGGGTGACGCCCTCGGGCGTGGCGACCTCGACCTCGACGCCGTCGTCGGTGGCGGTCAGGCCCAGCAGCTCGTGGCGGCGGCGCAGCTCCGCGCCGAGCCCGGTCGCCCAGGCCGCGAGCAGCGCCTCGACCGTGGCCTGCGGGACCTTCCACTGGCCGGGGTAGCGGGTGCTGGGCTCGCCCAGGTCCAGCGGGAGGCCGCCGAAGTGGCCCATCGGGTCGTTCGGCGGGGTGCCGAGGCTCTCCAGCAGGCCGCGCTGGTCCAGGATCTCCATGGTGCGGGCGTGCAGCGTGGAGGCCCGGGACTCGGTGGTCGGCTCGGCGAGCCGCTCCAGCACGATCACCTCGGCCCCGCCCAGGCGCAGCTCGCCGGCCAGGATCAGGCCGACCGGCCCGGCCCCGACGACGATGACCTGCGTGTCCTTGTCTGTACCGCCCATCTCACCGCCGGCCTTCCGCGTAGTCCTTGGCGTAGCCGAGAGTCGCGCGGCTGTTGGTGCTCAGCGCGTTCTGCACGAACGCCTTCGCCTCCGGCACTCCGGCGTCCTCGCCGAGGATCTTGGTGATGTTCGCGGTGTTGAGCACCACGGTGTGCTGCGAGGTGGCGTTGAGGCCGTCCCCGTCCTCCTCGAACAGCCAGTAGCCGGTGTGCAGCGTCATCAGCGCGGGCACGGTGATCTGCTTGTAGACGATCCGCTGGTGCGGGAAGGTCACCCGGACCGACTTCGTGGTGTGCGACGAGCCGTCCTTCGTGAGGGTGTCCATCTCCAGGATCTGCAGTCCGGGCGTCTCCTCCTCCAGCGAGACCCGGGCCACGTGCGGCAGCCGGTCCTTCCACAGGTGCGCCTCGTTGATGAAGTCGTAGACGTCCTTGGCCGAACCGTTGATGCGTACCGTGTCGGCGAAGGAGAACAGCAGGTCCTCGGAGGAGACGGCCAGTTCGACGTTGGTCTTCAGCGCCGCCAGCTCGGACCGGCTGTTGCGGTCCACCGCCTCGTCGATCCACTTCAGGTCGTCGGGGTCGTCGTCGATGGCCCGGTAGTCGTGCAGCAGCCGCACCCGGGACTCGCCGGCCGCCAGCGGCTCGATGATCCAGGTGCCGCCCATCGCCGCGACCGGCGGGGCGGAGACCTCCTGGCGGAACTCGATCCGCAGGTCGGAGGGGTCCAGTACCCGGCGTGAGGTCCAGTTCTTGGCCGTGCCGTTGGCGGTGGCCCAGATCCGGATCCGCTCCTCGTTCTCGGACCGCTCGACGTGGTCGACGTAGACCGTCGGCGGGAAGATCCGCGGCCAGTTCTCCACCTCGGCGATGAGCCGGTAGACCGCGTCGGCCGGCGCGCTGATCGTGATCTCGTGTTCCACCTCACGGTGGCCTGTCTGCGTCATGCTCGTTCCCCTCACGCGAGTTACGCGGGTGGCTGCCTTTGGGTGCGGTGGGCGGTGGGCGCTGCGCGGTGGACCGTTGCGCCGGTGGGCGGCGGTGCGCCCGATGTCAGAAGTTGCCGAGGCCGCCGCAGACGTTGATGGCCTGCGCGGTGATCGAGGCGGCGGTGTCAGTGGCCAGGTAGCCGACCAGACCCGCGACCTCCTCCGGGGTGGAGTAGCGGCCGAGCGGGATCTTCGACTGGAACTTCTGCAGGATCTCGTTCTCGGAGGTCGAGTACGCCGCCGCGTAGCCCTGCCGGACCCGCTGTGCCATCGGAGTCTCGACGTAGCCGGGGCAGACCGCGTTCACGGTGATGCCGGTCGGGGCCAGCTCGTTGCCGAGCGCCTTGGTGAAGCCGACCACGCCGTGCTTGGAGGCGGAGTACGGCGCGCCGAGCACGACGCCCTGCTTGCCCGCGGTGGAGGCGATGTTGATGATGCGCCCGCGGTCGCGGTAGCGCATCCCGCCGGTGTTCAGCACCTCGCGGGTCATCAGGAAGACGCTGTTGAGGTTGGTGTTGACGACGTCGTACCAGAGTTCGTCGTCGATGTCGGCGGTGACGCCGCCGCCGCTGCGGCCCGCGTTGTTGACCAGGACATCCACCGGGCCGAACCGCTCCACGGCGGCCAGCACGAACGCCTTGATGTCGGTCGGGGACTTGACGTCGCAGGCGCTGCCGTCGATGTCCAGGCCCTCGGCCCGCAGTTCCTTGACCGTCACGTCCACGCTCTCCGCGGTGCGCGCGCAGATGAAGACCTGGTGGCCCTGGGCCGCCAGGTTCCTGGTGACGGCGAGTCCGATTCCGCTGGTGGCCCCGGTGACGAGAGCGACCCGCTGCCCTTGTGTCGACATGCCTACTCCTCCGACTCGTGTCCCTTGACTGCTGGTCGGTGCCGCCGCCGCTCCTCGGGAGCGCGGCGGCGGCACCGTGTGGGCGGAGCCAGCTCAGGCCGCGTGCTCCGCGGCGAGCTGCTCGTTGACGACCGCGAGCAGGGCACGCGGCGTCTCGGCGACGGTGATCGTGGTGTCCTCCAGCTCGATCCCGTGCTCGCGCTCGATCCGGCTGCCGGTCTCCAGCAGGGCCAGCGAGTCGTAGCCGAGGTCCTCGAAGGTCAGGTCGAGGATGTCGCCGTCGAGGTCGATTCCCTCTTCCTCGCCGGCCGCTTCGCGCAGGATGCGCTTGAGGTCATCGATGGTGAGTTCCATGCCGGCCATCTCGGTCCCTTCTGGTGTGGTGGGGTGGGCCCGCCGGACGGGTGGCTCCGGCGGGTCCGGTTTCACTCGGCGACGCGGCGCACGACCATCGCGGAGTTGAAGCCGCCGTAACCGCGGGCGAGCACCAGGGCCGCGTCGACGGTGGCCGTACGGGCCTGGCCGGTGACGAGGTCGAGGTCGTACTCGGGGGCAGGGGCGACATTGGTGGTGGGCGGGATGACCCCGTCCCTGATCGACAGCAGCGCGGCGGCAGTGTCGAGCGAGGCGGCGCCGGAGTACAGCCGGCCGGTCATCGTCTTGGGCGCGGTGACCGGCACCCCGCGGGGCCCGAAAACACCGCTGATCGCGGCGGCCTCGATCCGGTCGAGCTCCGGTACTGCGGCGGCGTCGGCGAAGACCACGTCGATGTCGGACGGGGCCAGCTCGGCGTCGGCCAGCGCGATCTCGATGGCGCGCTTCAGGCCGGGCTCCCGGCCGCTGCCCGGCCGTGGATCGAACGTGGATCCGTACCCCGCGATCTCGCCGTACACCTTGGCGCCGCGGGCCCTGGCGGACGCGGCGTCCTCCAGGATGAGCAGCGCCCCGCCCTCGCCGGGGACGTACCCGGTGGCGTCGGCGGCGAACGGGCGGAAGGCCACGTCCGGGTCGTCGCTGGTGCTCAGCCGCCCGGCGGCGATCTGGGCGATCCAGCCCCACGGGCAGATCGAGCCGTCCACCCCGCCGGAGACGATCAGCCGGCTGCCCTTGCGGATCTGCCGCCGTGCCTGCGCGACGGCGTCGAGGCCGCCCGCCTGGTCGGAGACGACCACCCCGCTGGGGCCCTTCATACCGTTGCGGATCGAGATCTGACCGGTGTTGACCGCGTAGAACCAGGCGAAGGACTGGTACGCGGAGACGTACTGCCCGCCCTTGCTCCACAGCTTCTGCAGCTCGTTGCCGCCGAACTCGAAACCGCCCGAGGAGCTGGCGGTGACGACGCCCATGTCGAACTGCTCCCACTCGTCCGGCGTGACGCCCGCGTCCTCCAGCGCCCAGTCGGCGGCGACCAGGGCAAGCCGGGTCATGTGGTCGGTCTGCGGGATCAGCCGTCCCGGCAGGTGGTCCACGGCCACGAAGCCGGGCACCTCCCCGGCGAGCTTGGCGGGGTATCCCTCGGCGTCGAACCGCTTGACCGGTCCGATGCCGCTGCGTCCGTCCCGGGTCGCGGCCCAGAACTCCTCGGTGCCGAGCCCGTTGGGCGCGGTCACCCCGACTCCTGTGACGACCACCGAGGTACTCACGCGACCCTCCGCAGCACCATGGCGCTCTGGAAGCCGCCGAAGCCGCTGCCGACCGTGAGCACGGCGTCCGTCCGGTGCTCCCTGGCCTTGAGCGGTACGTAGTCCAGGTCGCACTCCGGGTCCGGCTCGTGCAGGTTGGCGGTCGGCGGGACCAGGTTGTTCTCGATGGCCAGCGCGGACGCGGCGATCTCGATCGAGCCGATCGCGCCGAGCGAGTGCCCGACCATCGACTTGATGGAGCTCATCGGGGTCCGGTAGGCATGGTCGCCGAGGATCCGCTTGACCGCCGCGGTCTCGTGGCGGTCGTTCTGCTTGGTGCCGGAGCCGTGCGCGTTGACGTAGTCGATCTCGTCGGCGTTCATCTTCGCCTCGCCCAGGGCGGTGCGGATGGCCTCGGCCATCTCCAGGCCGTCGGGGCGCAGTCCGGTCATGTGGAAGGCGTTGGACCGGGTGGCGTAGCCGGCGATCTCGCAGTAGATGTGCGCGCCGCGCGCCTTGGCCCGCTCGTACTCCTCCAGTACGAACATGGCCGAGCCCTCGCCGAGCACGAACCCGTTGCGGGATTTGTCGAACGGCCGGGAGGCGTGCTCCGGGTCGTCGTTGCGCGAGGTGGTCGCCTTGATGGCGTCGAAGCAGGCCACCGTGATCGGGGAGATCGGGGCGTCGGTGGCGCCCGCGATCATCACGTCGACGCTGCCCTCGCGGATCAGCTCGGTCGCGTAGCCGACCGAGTCCAGGCCCGAGGTGCAGCCGGTGGAGACCACCGTCGCCGGGCCTTCGGCGCCGGTGGCCCAGGCCACCTCGCTCGCGAAGGAGCTGGGTACGAAGTAGTCGTACAGGTGCGGTACCGCGTACCGGTAGTCGTTGAGGTCCAGCCGTCCGCCGTCACTGGTGACGCGGTACTCCTGGTCCAGGCCCATCGTGGCGCCGACGGCACTGCCGACGGTCACTCCGGTCCGGTACGGGTCCAGGTCGGACGCCTCCAGCCCGCTGCCCGCCAGCGCCTCGGCCGCAGTGACGACCGCGAACTGCGCGGCCCTGTCCATGCGACGGATCTCCTGCGGGCTCAGTCCCTGGGCCTCCGGGTCGAAATCGACCTCGGCCGCCACGCGGGAACGGAACGGGGTGGGATCGAAAAACGTGATGCCTCTTGTCGCGGTCCGGCCGTCGCTCAGCAGACTCCAGAAGTCCTTCACGCCGACGCCCCCCGGCGCCACGACCCCTATGCCGGTTATCACCACTCGCCGTCCCATGTGGACGCCGCTCCCTTCGGGATTTCGGGTTTCCTGAGTTGTCCGGACGCCTTCGGGCAGCCGAATCGTCACTCAGACTTGGACCAGTGATAGAAACGGGTGGCCATCGCGTCCTTCGGCGAACGCCATGTCGCCGGGTTGTAGGCCTCGATGTACGGCTTCAGGTCGTCGCTGACCTGCACGAACAGCGGGTGGTTCTTGGTCTCTTCGATGGTCGTGTTGCCGGCTTCGGTGTCGAAGTCCTGCAAGTGGAAGTAGAGGCCGTTGTAGGAGAACAGCTCCCGGCGGCGGGTGCCCATCAGGTGGGGCATCTCGGTCCGGTCGAATTCCCCGAAGATCCGGGCCACTTCCTCGGCGGATTGCGGCAGCATGCGCGCCACGATCAAGGTGCTGTGCATCGTTGGCTCCTTGTGACGGACCGCAGGACGGTCGGGAACTGCTGGGCGGAGGCCCGGGAATGCCGGGCCGGGGCGCGGGCCCGGGAATGCCGGACCGAACGCCGACCGGGAACTCCGGGGCGGAGAGCCGGGCCATCCGGCCCGGGGCATTCCGGGCGGGGGTCCGGGGCATTCCGGCGGCGGGCGCCGGTCGGGCGTCAGCCCTGCCGGGACCGCTCGGCGCGGCGGCTGAAGCACTCGTGCGCGTCAGCCTCCGAGTAGTAGGTACGGCCGGACCGGTGGTGCCGGCGCCAGCGCTGCTCACTGGCCAGCCGGTAGACGGTGCCGACCGGGGTGTTCCACAGCCGCGAGATGTCGGTGGCGGTCAGCCAGCGGTCGGCGGCTGCCGCGGGGGCGGCGTCGGCCGCCTTCGCCGTACCGGCCGTACTCGCGGTGCTCGCCGTGTTCGCGGTGCTCACGCCTCCGATGAGGCGGCGGAGCTGCGTCCACTGGTGTCCGGCCCAGACGTGCAGCGGATCGGCGTCGCACCGTACGGCCGGATGTGAGCCCGGTACGCCGACCGGCACCGTCCCGAACAGCCGGCCGTCGCAACCGGGCTCCACGCACGCGCCGAGGGCGATCCGGCGGACCTGCTCGGGATGGGCCACCCGGCGGGCCTTGACGACCAGCCGGGCCACCTCACGGGTGGCCTCGGCGGCGGCCGGGTGCCCGGCGAGCCAGTCCGTGTGCCGCAGCAGGAACACCGAGAGCGTGCCGATCGTGCGCTGCGGCGGCGCGACCCGCCGTTCCTGCGCCACCAGGCCGCTCCAGGCGCCGAGTACGCCCATGATGGCGGCGCGTGCCTCGGCTGCGGCGGCGTTGAACGGGGCACCGGGCAACGGGCCACCGGAGGTCCGCTCCCGCAGCCCCTTGACGGACGCCCCGCCGAGCACCTGCTCGCAGTCCCGGTACAGGTCGGGCAGTTGCCTGATGCCCAGCGTCAGCCGGCGGTGGCAGGCGCCGCACAGCCGGTACCCGGCCGCGGTACGCCCCGCCGCACGCCCACCCGCCTCCCGCACCCGGCACTCGTGGCCCTCGCAGGTGCCGGTCATGCCGTGCTTCCGGACTGCGTGGCGGACGGGTTGCCCAGGCCCAGCCGGAAGCCGACACCGCGCACGGTGACGATCCACTCCTTGGCGCCCAGCTTCGTACGGAGGCTGCTGACGTGGGTGTCGACCGTCCGCCGGGACCACGTGTCACCCCACACCTGCTGCATCAGCCGCTTGCGGGTGATGACGATGTCCGGGTGGGACGCCAGCAGGTACAGGACGTCGAACTCCTTACGCGTGACATCTATATGACGTCCACTCAGCCGAACCTCCCGCGAACCGGCGTCGATCCGCAGCGGGCCGCAGGAGACGACCCGGGCCGAGGCCGGCTCGGGGCGGGCGCGGCGCATGACCGCGTCCATCCGGGCCATCAGCTCGCGGAAGCCGTACGGCTTGACGAGGTAGTCGTCGGCCCCGGCCTGCAGGCCGAGCACCCGGTCGAGTTCGGTGCCCCGGGCGGTGACCGCGATCACCGCCACGTCGCAGACGGACCTGATGCTCCGGCAGACCTCCAGGCCGTCCAGGTCGGGCAGGTCCAGGTCGAGCAGCACCAGGTCGGCGTCCTCGTACAGTTGCAGGGCCGCGCCGCCGGTCGCCACCGAGACGACCTCGTGCCCGTGCCGCCGCAATCCCCTGACCAGGGACTCGGCGTCGTCCGCGTGCGGCTCCACGACGAGCACCCGCCAGCTCACGGACGGTCCGGGCACCGCCCGTACCTGGTGCGCGGTACGGGTCGCGGCGCGCGGGACATGTGCGGACAGAGCCGGGGCTGGTGTATGAGGCTTGAGAACGTCTGTCTGACTCATGGGTCCGCCCTTTGTGACTGCTCAGGTCCCCGCTGACGGCCTGGGCCTGATCGCTTCCGTGGACAGTTCGCCGACGTCAAGAACCCGAGTGGTCCCCCGCGAGGGAGAGCGCGTCGAGAGTCGATGCACACTGCCGCGAATCGAACGTGGCGTACACCTGGGCCTTGGGGGCGATACGGCGGCACAGGCCGCCCAGCACCTTGCCGGGGCCGATCTCGACGAACCGCCCCACACCGTCTGCCGACATCCGGCCCACGGTGTCCGTCCAGCGCACCCGGCCGGTGAGCTGGCGCATGAGCACCCGCCTCGCCTCGGTACCGCTGGTGACGGGTTCGGCGGTGACGGAGGAAATCATCTCGATGGCCGGATCACGGAATTCCACCTTTTCCAGGGCCGCCGAGAACTCGTCCTCGATCTCGCTCATCAGGCTGCAGTGGAAGGGCGCCCCGACCTCCAGCGGGACCGCCCGGCGGGCGCCGGCGTCCCGTGCGGCGGTCATCACCCAGCGCACCGCCTCGGCCTGACCGGAGACCACGACCTGTGTGGGCTCGTTGTCGTTGGCGATCTCGACGATCTGCCCGGTGCCGGTGGCCGCCTGTGCGCAGATCTCCTCCACGTCGCCGATGGGCAGTCCGAGTACGGCCGCCATGGCGCCGGGGACGCGTTCGTTGACGCCGGCCATCAGCCGGCCGCGCAGCCGTACCAGCCGCAACGCGTCGGTCCAGCCCAGCACGCCCGCGGTGACCAGCGCGGTGTACTCGCCCAGGCTGTGCCCGGCGACGGCATCGGGTGCCAGGCCGCGCCGGCGCAGCACTTCCCAGGTGCACAAACTGGTCAGGAAGATGGCGGGCTGGGTGATCGACGTGTCGCGAAGGGACTCGGCGGGTCCCTCCCAGCACAGTCGAGACAGAGGAAGGCCGAGGATCTCGTCAGCGGTGCGGTAGTAGGTGTCGATCAGTGCCGGATGCTCCTCGGCGAGATCGAAGCCCATGCCCACACGCTGCGAACCCTGGCCCGGGAAGACGAAGCCGATCCTGTCCATACGGCCGCAGGCTCCTTCCGGCCTTTCGCGGTGCCCGGCTGGTTTCAGGGTGAAAGCTCGACATCGAGCCCGAATCAAGCCTTGAACAAGTCTGAATCCCGGATGCGAAAGCGCACATCCGGCTCAGGGGAAAGGCTCGACAAGAAAGCTCAAGCGAAGCTCAAGCCATGTACAGGTGAAGTACAAGCGACGTACAAGCAGGTTCAAGCGACACTCACGGAAGCTCGCGTGAAGCTCAAGGAGGCGCTGAGAAACTCAACAGATGAGAAACCCCGTGGCGGCAAGGCGCTCACGGGGTGGGAATGATCTCAAGGTGATCTTGGCGTCCGATACCGTGCGGGCCCGGGACCTGCGGTGGATCTTTACCGGGGCCCTGCTCCGCGGCTGCATCCGGGCATACCTCGGCCGCCGAAAGTATCGTGACAGTCCCCTGCGGCGGATGTCAACTTGCCCTGGCACTCAGCGCGTTCGCCCAGTTCAGCGGCGTCGCAGCGGAGGCACACCTCCACCCGGGGCCGGCGGCACCCCCCGTAATCGTGCGACACCCGGGCCATCCCCCATAACAACACCGCATCGGTGAGCATTTCGGAACACTCCGGACCCCAATAGCCCACTGCTGACGTGGCGTCAGAACCGGATTGCGTCCTCACTCGACCATGGTGTCACGCAAGCGTGTAGCTAATTTTTACGCTGCGCATTCACACCTGTGCCCCCCCGGTCAGACCAGCGTTCGGCCAGATCACCGCAGGTAGACCGGGTGTGGACGGCCCCCGGGTTTGCATGTATCGTCGCCTGCCAAACGCGAACATCCGAAGGCTGCTAGCCGGTGCATGACTCGGGAGCGGGGGTTCCGGATCGTTATGAACACGGATTTAACGCGACAGACCCAACAGGACTCATCGTGGCCACCAGGGCGATTCCCATCGCCGGTATCCTCGCCATCACGGCGAGGCACATCAGACACAGTTGATGAGTCCTTCACTCATGGGCGCAGCAGGAGCGTTTTTCGAGGTCACCACTCGGTGACCGCGAGTAACCCGGCTCCTTCGGCGGCCCCGGGCCAGGTCCGGGACGCCGTCTTCACCACCCGCGTGGTACGGACGAAGAGGTCCCGCCGCGGCGAAGCCACGCCACACGCGCGCCCGCAAATCTCCCACACAGGCGCCATCTCCTCTCGATGCACGCCCCCCTGAGGGGCACGGCGGCGGGCTTGCGGAGCCGCGCCGCCGCGGGCAGTTCAGATCGCTCAAGACGGTCGGCCTAGCCCTCGCCGACCGGTCAGCACGGCGTTCCACCGGTCCAGGCGTAGCACCACGTCAGATTTGCGCGTTCCCCCGCCTGGAAGTACGTCGACAGGTTCCGGTTCAGCGGTGACCACTGATGGGCGCGATTCAGCCATCAGAAGGAGCCGACGCACGGTCATGTCCTGACAAGACGTCGCTCACCTGCACCGATGACGTCTTGTCGCATGTCCGCAACGGGGCTGCATCACCAGGTCATCCAGATGATCAACGAGCTCGCTCTGCGACAGCCACCCTCCGACATCATGACCACCAGGTGAGACGACATGAATTCAACTCTGTGTGTGGGACACAAATGCGGCAGCCTGCCGCACGGCTCGCGACCCCGTCGCACCGCGGCCCCCGGGCTGCGCCTCTGCACCACGTGCTACCACGACCTCAAGGCCAACCTGATCGAGTTGCCCGAGATCTACGACGACTGCGAGTCGGTGCTCCACCCGCGGCGCAACCCCACCCTCCAGCGGGTGAGCGGCAGCCGGCAGTCGACGGGCATACGGTTGGACGAGGCGGCGATCACAGCCCGTTCGAGCATCATCGGGTTTCTGGCCTCCTGGGCGGCGCTGGTCGCCGACGAGCGCCCGGTGAACAAGCCCGCACACCGCAGCCCCGGCACTCTGGCGGACTTCCTGCTCGCCCATCTCAACTGGCTCCTCGCCCACCCGACGGCTGCGGACTTCGCCGAGGAGATCTCCGAGATCACGCACCACGCACGGCGTTCCGCTTACACGCAACCCGCACTCCGGATGGATCTCGGCCAGTGCATTCACACCGATTGCAACGCGGCCATGACTACGGCTCCTTCGACCCGCGACGGCCGTCGTACCCGCGAAGTGAGCTGCACCGCCGGCCACAGCTGGCAGCCGCACCAATGGCTGCTGCTTTCCCGTCAGATTCAGCAGACGCGACACGGTCGTGGCTCCGCCGGTACGGCGACCCAAAAGCAGCGCCCGGAGGGCGCGGCATGAATACGCCACCGCGTAATAGGAGTCGGCTGGTTCCGACCCAACTGGCCGCGCTGGCCGCGGGTGTTTCGGAAGCCACTATCAGAAAATGGGCCAGCCGCGGGAAGATCACTCGCTACGGCAGCCCGGGGCGCGCGCAATACGATCTCGACGAGCTGCTGGAACGGGTGGCCGGGAAAACGGACCCGCCCCCGCCCGTCGAGGAATGATTCGTTCCCCGCAGCGGGATTTACATGATCGGTGAACAGTGGGGAGCCCTGCCTGCCGCGCCCGGAGCGGAGGCGGGGGCTTCTCGCTGCCCGCGGCTCCCCCCGCGCCCGGCCTGCCTGCCGGACCCGGCACGCCTGCCGCTCGCTCGGTGCCTGGAGCGCCCTCCGCGTCTTCCGCACCGGGAAGGCGGACTCGGTCGGCGACATGAGGGGCTCCTCTCAGCGGGATCGGCCGTGATCCGTACACCGCGCGTTCACCACTATGAGTGATTCCGGTATGCCGACTGTGACAGTGCATTCGGCAGATGTGAGCCACGCCTCACGCAGGAGGAGTGGCGGTCGGGCTCCCGGGCGGCGATCTCGGCCTGGAGGGTCGTGCTCATGTATGCGCGTACGGCGCTCGTTTCGATCAAGTCCACTCACTAAACTGGCGGCAGCAGCAGCGCGGCGCTCCGGCACTCCGCGTTCGCCGGTCGATGTGAGGAGTACCGATGTCCGCGTCCCTGACCACCACCGAGATCGCGACGCAACCCGAGTGCTGGCAGCGCGCGGTCGAACTGATCCCGGCGGAGGGCGGGAAACTGCCGCGGCGCGGTGAGCGCGTGGCGGTGATCGGCTGCGGCACCTCCTGGTTCATGGCGCAGTCCTACGCGGTGCTGCGGGAGAGCGGCGGGCACGGCGAGACGGACGCCTTCGCCGCCTCGGAGTTCCCCTTCGGGCGCCGGTACGACCGGGCGCTGGCCGTCACGCGGTCCGGGACCACCACGGAGGTGCTGCGGACGTGCGAACGGCTGCGCGGCGCCTCGGTGCCGGTGACGGCGATCACCGCGGACCCGCACACCCCGGTGATGGACACCGCCGGCGAGGTCGTCGTCCTGGACTTCGCCGACGAACAGTCCGTCGTACAGACCCGGTTCGCCACCACCGCGCTGGCGCTGCTCCGCGCCCACCTCGGCGAGGACCTGACCGCGGCCGTGTCCGACGCCCGCAAGGCGGCCGAGGACGAGGTGAGCGAAGTAGCGGCGGCTGCCGAGCAGTTCACCTTCCTCGGCCGCGGCTGGACCTACGGGCTCGCGCAGGAGGCCGCGCTCAAGATGCGCGAGGCGGCCGGGGCGTGGACCGAGGCGTACCCGGCGATGGAGTACCGGCACGGCCCGATCAGCATCACCGGCCCGGGGCGCGTCGTCTGGTCCTTCGGCCCGCTCCCGGAGGGCCTGTCCGAGAACATCGCCGAGGCCGGCGGCCACCTGGTGACCCGCCCGGGCACGGACCCGCTCGCCGACCTGATCCGGGCCCAGCGGCTCGCGGTCACCATCGCCGAGGCCAAGGGGTACGACCCCGACCGCCCGCGCAACCTGACCCGCTCGGTCATCCTCCCCTGACACCGCTTCGGCAGCCCCACCCCGCACCGCCCGAGGAAACCCATGCCTGCCGCCACCACCGCCCCACTGATCACCGCAGCCCGCACCTCGGGCCGGGGCATCGCCGCGTTCAACGTCATCACGCTGGAACACGCCGAGGCGATCGCGACCGCCGCCGAGCAGACCGAGCTGCCGGTGATCCTCCAGCTCAGCCAGAACGCGGTTGCGTTCCACGGCGGCCGGGTGGAGCCGGTACTCGCCGCCGCAGCGGCGGTCGCCCGTGGCGCGGCCGTCCCGGTCGCCCTCCACCTGGACCATGTCGAGGACGAGGAACTGCTGCGCGCGGGCGTCGCGGCCGGGATCTCCTCGGTGATGTTCGACGCCTCGAAGCTGCCCTACGAGGAGAACGTCAAAGCCACCGCCCGGATCGCCGACTGGGCGCACGCCCGCGGCGTCTGGGTCGAGGCCGAACTGGGCGCCGTGGGCGGCAAGGACGGCGCCCACGACCCCGACGTCCGCACCGACCCGGCCGAGGCGGCTGCCTTCACCGCCGCCACCGGTGTGGACGCGCTCGCCGTCGCGGTGGGCAGCTCGCACGCCATGACCGAACGCACCGCGCGCCTGGACCTGGGCCTCATCGCCCGCCTGCGCACCGCCGTCCCCACCCCCCTGGTCCTGCACGGCTCCTCCGGCGTGCCCGACGAGGAACTGCGCCGGGCCGTCATCGCCGGCATGGTCAAGGTCAACATCGGCACTGCCCTCAACATCGCCTACACCAACGCCGTCCGCGACCACCTCACCGCCCACCCCGCCACGGTGGACCCGCGCCGCTACCTCCGCCCCGCCCGCGAAGCGATGACCGCCACGGCGGCGCACCTGCTGCGGGTCGTCGCGGGCTGAGCGGCGAACGGTTACCGATCGCCGCGTTTGTCACCGTCACGCGGGTTCCGTGTCACAGGAGATCAACAACCCGACGCGGTCACGGTCCGCCTCTCGTTGACGGAGCAAGGGTGCTGACCAACGGCCCCCACCCGTTTGGAGAGGTGCATCATGACCGACCGGACCCTGTGGTCGTACGCGGACATCGCAGCACACATCCGCGTGCAGGTGGACACCGTCCGCTCGTACCGCAAGCACGGGCATCTGCCGGAACCCGACGTCGTCGAGGGCGGCAAACCGTTCTGGTACGCCGACACCGTCCGGGCCTGGAGTGCCCGGCGGCCGGGTAATCGCAGCCGCCGGGCACCCGGGTGAACCTCAGTGCCTGGCGGCCGGTTCGGGTTCCCGCCGCTCGTCGAGGTGCGGAGCCTCGGTGCTGCCGCTCGCCGCGTCGCCGCCGCCTTCGGATATGCCGAACCGCTCGTGGAACCTGCGCAGCGCCGGCGGCGCCCACCAGGTGGCCCGCCCGGTCAGCCGCATCACCGCGGGGACCAGGAGAGTGCGCACCACCATGGCGTCCATGAGTACCGCCAGTGCGATGCCGAGCCCGAGCATCTTGGTGTTCGCCACCCGGGAGGTGCCGATCGCGACCATCACCACGGCCAGGATGACCGCCGCCGCCGTGATCAGTCCGCCGGTTCGCTTGAGGCCGAAGACGATGGACGACTGGTGCTCACCGGTCCGGTCGTACTCCTCCTTGATCCGCGAGAGCAGGAACACCCCGTAGTCCATGGACAGTCCGAAGGCCACGCAGAACATCAGCACCGGCAGGGTGGTCTCTATGCTCCCGGTGGCGGTGAAGCCCAGCACTCCGGCCAGATGACCGTCCTGGAAGACCCACACCACGCTGCCGAACATCGCAGTCAGGCTGAGCGCGTTGAGCAGGACGGCCTGCAACGGGATGATCGCGCTTCCGGTGAGAAGGAAGACGAGGAGCAGGGTGACCACGGCGATGATCCCGGCCGCCCAGGGCAGTTTCTCGGCGATGGCGTGCTTGCTGTCCACCAGCACCGCCGCCTGCCCCGTCACCGAGGCGCGGAAGTCGGCCGGCACCGCGCGGATCTCCTTCACCAAGCTCTGAGCCCCGGAGTCCACCGCCTCCCCCTTCGGCAGCACCGTCACGTAGGCGGCGTCGGAACCCGGAGCGGTGAAGGGGCCGTCGACCCGCGCCACACCCGGCAGTGCCTCCACCCGGCGGTCGAAGCCGGCCAGTTGGGCGGAGTCCGCGCCCTCTGCCAGCACGGTGATCGCGCCGTCGGGGCTGCCGGGGAACTCCGCCCGGATGTGCTGCTGCACCACATGTGCTTCGGCCGAGGCGGGGAGTTGCCGGTCGTCCGCCGTACCGAACTTCACCTGGAGGAAGGGCAGTCCGAGCAGGAGCAGTCCTACCACGCCGCCGACGGCGAACAGCGGGGCCCGCCGCATCACCAGTCGCGCGAACCGCGCATAGCCCGCGCCGGGATCCTTCGCCTGCCCACGTCGCAGAATCTTGCGCAGATCCAGCGCGTTGACCCGGTTGCCGAGCAGCACCAGCGCGGCGGGCAGCACGATCAGCGCGGCACCGGCGGCAAGCAGCACAACAGCGATCCCCGCGTAGGCGAAGGAACGAAGGAAGTACTGCGGGAAGACCAGCATCGCGGAGAGCGAGGCCGCCACCGTCAAGGCGGAGAACAGCACGGTCCGCCCGGCAGTGCGCAGCGTCACCCCCACCGCCGCCTGCGGGGTGAGGCCGGTCGCGAGTTCCTCGCGGAACCTGCGCACGATGAAGAGCGCGTAGTCGATCGCGAGGCCGAGTCCCAGTGCGGTGGTGAGGTTCTCCGCGAAGACCGAGACATCGGTGAACTCGGTGATACCGCGCAGCACGGCACTGGTGCCGAGGATCGCCACGATGCCCACGCCGAGCGGCAGGAGCGCGGCCACCGCGCTGCCGAAGACCATGACGAGCAGCAGCAGCGTGACGGGCAGCGCGATCATCTCGGCGCGTACCAGGTCCTCCTGGATGGTGGTCTGCAACTCGTGGCGGACCGCTGCGGATCCGCCGATCGTCACATCGACCGGCCCGTGCTGGCCACGGTAGGCGGGCGCTATCCGCTTCACCTCCTTTGCCACCGCGTCGTCGTCACCGCGCAGCCGGGCGGTGATCATCGCGGAGCCGCCGTCCTTGGCGCGCAGCACCGGCGCGTGCGTGCTCCAGTAGGAGGTCACGCCGGTCACGTCCGGGTCCGCGGCGAGCCTGCGGGCCAACTCCCGGCCCTGCGCGGTCACGGCGGCGCTGTCCACGTCGGCGCCGCGGGCGTCGACCAGCAGCACCACATTCGGCTGAGAGCCGGGGAAGTGCCGGGCGAGTGCGTCCGCCGCGTACGAGGACTCGGAGTCGGGAGCGGCCCAGCCGCCGCTGGCGAGCCGGTCGGCCACTCCGCTGCCGGCGGCGACTGCGAGGGCGGTGAAGAGCAGGGCAAGCAGCAGCGTCAGCCGCGGTCTGGCGGTAACGGTCCGCGTCCAGCCCCGCACCGGGCCTTCCCGGTTGACATCGGACATGTCACAGGTGTCCTCTCCCCATAGCACGACATAAAATAGAAACACGAAGGGTCACTCGCGTTTTCTAGAATGCGAGGGATCGCTCGCGTTTGTCAATCCTTCCTGGGAGTCAATGTGTCCGAGGCGGACGAGAGGCCACGCCGCCGGCAGGCCCGCGGCGAGCGGCGTATCGCCCAGTTGTTGCAGGCGGCGGCCCGGGTCTTCTGCACGCTGGGCTACACCGCGTCCAGCACGAGCGCGATCGCCCGCGAGGCGGGCGTCTCGCCCGGGACGCTGTACCAGTTCTTCCCGAACAAGGAGGCCATCGCCGTCGAGCTGAGCACGCAGCTGATCCAGGAGATGGAGGCGACCCACGGCCGGGTCTTCACCCCCGAGAACGCCCGGCTGCCGCTGGACCGGCTGATCGACGCGGTGACCGACCCGTTCATCGAGTTCAACGCCGCCCACCCGGCGATGCTCGCGCTGATCAAGGGCCCGGACGCGCCGGGCAAGGTCACCGAGGACCACGACGTGCTGCACGCCGCGCTGCTGGAGCGCGTCACCGAGCTGCTGGCCGTCCGAAAACCGTCCCTGTCGAACGCCGAGCGGGCGCTCGTCGCGCAGATGTCGTTCGCGACCTTCAAGACGGGACTCGACCTCGTCGCCCAGCACGAAGGCGAACGTCGCTCGGCCTATGTGCGGGAGCTCAAGAGCATGCTCTACCGCTACCTGGCACCGTACGTCGGCACCGAGGCAGTGCCGGAGAACCCAGTGGAGTCGGACGGGTCGGGAGATGTGGCGGGGTCGGCGGCAGCGGCCGAATCGGGCGCTCCCACGGGAGCCACTGCGGCCTCCGGGCACTGATCACAGCGTTGCGGAAGCCTGACGTGGGGGCCGGACACGGTGGCGACGGTGCCCGGCGCGCGTGCCACGCCGACGGGAACCCGGCACACGTGCGACATGGGCCGGACGCCGCTTCTGTACGCCCGTGATGCCGGACACCGCGGCTGCTCACGGCGTTACTTGCCGTGCCGCGCCATCGGGCAGGGATACGTTTTGCCGTCCGTCTCCGGAGACGACAACGGCGGCCCGATCGTCGGACCGCCACCTGCTGCCGGTGCCGCCGCAGCGCTTTCGCCCGCCAGGGACGTGGCCACCACAGCCGAAGGCCGGATGACGGCGCCCGGGCCCCGCGGTTGCCGCCGGTCCCGGGCACGCGACACCCACTGCGCCACCGTGCCGATCCCGGCCACCAGCAGGGAGATGCCCAGGCCCAGCGTGAGTGCGTAGAAGGAGTTCGAGGCGGCTCGGCCGCTGACGTACCCGGCGCCCACGGAGTAGGAGGCCCAGACCGCCTCCGCCACGCCCGCGCCGACCGCGTACCGCCGGGCCGGATACCGCACGATGCCCGCCGCCAAGCCGCCGATCACCCGGCCGCTGGGCAGAAAACGTATTCCTATGACAAACGGCACTCCGTGCCGCTGGATGCGCAGTGCCGCCCACCTCAGCAGGGCGGTCTGGCGCGGACGGCGCCGCAGCCGGGCCAGTACGCGGCTGCTCAGCGCGTGGCCCGTGCGGTGGATCACCAGGTCGCCGAGGACCGCGCTGCCGGCCACCACCAGGAGGACGAGCGCCAGGTCGAGCCGGCCTTCGGCTGCCATCACCCCGCCGGTCACGAGCAGCACGGCATTGGGCACGAGCGGCGGAGCCGTCGTCACGGCCAGCAGCGCATACGCCCATATGACATGCCCACCCCGCAGGTACTCAGCGAGACCCGAGGTGAAGTCAAGTGACGACACACTCAGTGCAACGTCCATCCCACCACCCGTCTTCCCGCCCCGGACCTCCACGCTGACAGCGATGGGCGGGGTGCGGCAAGCAGCTTTCCGGCGGATCCGGGAACTCCCTGGGAATTCCCAGGGAAACTCATCCTGTGGGCCCCCTCGCTGTACTCCCCGCGGAGTACCGGTCCCGACAGCGGTCCTGGTCGGCGCCGCGGTTCAGCGGCCGAGCAGCTCCCCGCCGTTGCACTGAAGGATCTCGCCGGTGATGAAACCCGCCTCGGGTGAGGCGAGGAAGAGCACGGCAGCTGCCACGTCCGCGGGGCGGCCCACCCGGCCTACCAGAGTGCGGCCCGCCCTCCGGGTCAGTTCCGCGTCGTTGAGCCGCGAGCCGAAGAACTCGGTGCCCGCGACCGTGCCCGGCGCCACGATGTTGCAGGTCACGCCCTGGGGGCCGAGCTGGGCGGCGAGTGAGTGGTTCCAGGCGTGCAGTGCGGCCTTGGACGCGCCGTACGAACCGCCGCCACGCAGCGCCGCCACGGACGTCACCGTCACCACCCGGCCGGTGTCGGTGGTGAAACGGTCCCGCAGAGACTCGGTCAGCAGCACCGCGGTCAGCACATTGCGCTCGAAGTCGCCGCGCCAGCGGGCCAGTACACCGTGCGGACCTGCGCCGACGGCGAGTTCCCGGCTGCCCGCGTTGTTCACCAGGACGTCCACCCGCTCCGGAAGCTGCGGCAGCGCGAACTCCACGTCGTCGGGATCGGCGAGGTCGCAGACGACGGGGGTGACGTCCAGGCCGCGCTCGGTGCGCAGCTCCTCAGCGGTGGCGTGCAGCACCTCGCGGCGACGGCCGACGATCGTGACGCTGTGGCCGTCCTCTGCGAACCGCGTCGAGATGGCCCGCCCGATGCCCGTGCCCCCGCCGGTCACCACGATGTTGCGGAAAGGTGTCCCGTTGTCTGCCATGTTCTCCGCCCCTCGAGAAGAGACAGCACGCTACGGGATCGTCCGCGAACGGCTGCGGGCGGGGTAGCCCGCCACCGGCGGGCCGCTGTGAAGCCACCCGCCATGGAGAGACGTAGATCACATGCATTCGAAGGTAACCATTACCGTGGTTCGCGGGTCTTACGTCTTGAGCACCGCAGTTCCGGCATCGCCGGTGGGGGTTGTGGTGCGGGCCGTCTTGGGGGACGGCCCGGTCGAGCGTCGCCGGGGCGACGTCCGGGGAGCTTTGAGCGGCCCTCCCGGCCTTTTCGTCCCGGCCACGGCGCAGCCGCCGCAAACGCCCGGTTCGGACCCGTGGGGGGATCCGCGCCGGGAGACGGGAGCGCCCCGTGCCGGACCCGTGGGGGGATCCAGCGCGGGGCGCTTCTTCGCTCAGGAGCCGTCCGCGAGCCGACGGCCGGGGGTACGTCCCGCCCGTCACCCGGCCGTACGGAACGCTCAGCGAGCCTCGACCGGTACGTAGTCGCGGGTGACGGTGCCCGTGTAGATCTGCCGCGGGCGGCCGATACGGGAACCGGGCTCCTTGATCATCTCGTGCCACTGGGCGATCCATCCGGGCAGCCGACCGAGCGCGAAGAGCACGGTGAACATGCTGGTCGGGAAGCCCATCGCGCGGTAGATCAAGCCGGTGTAGAAGTCCACGTTCGGGTAGAGCTTGCGCGAGACGAAGTAGTCGTCGCTAAGCGCGTGCTCCTCCAGCTTGAGCGCGATGTCGAGCAGTTCGTCGGACTTGCCGAGCGCGGAGAGGACGTCGTGCGCCGCCGCCTTGATGATCTTCGCCCGAGGGTCGAAGTTCTTGTAGACGCGGTGCCCGAAGCCCATGAGCTTCACGCCGTCTTCCTTGTTCTTGACCTTGCGGATGAAGGAGTCCACGTCGCCGCCCTCGGTCTGGATGCGCTCCAGCATCTCCAGCACCGACTGGTTGGCGCCGCCGTGCAAGGGGCCCCACAGCGCGCTGATGCCCGCCGAGATCGACGCGAACTGGTTGGCCTGCGACGAACCCACCAGCCGGACGGTCGAGGTCGAACAGTTCTGCTCATGATCCGCGTGCAGAATGAACAGCTTGTCCAGCGCGCTGACCACCACCGGGTCCAGCTCGTACTCCTCAGCCGGCACAGAGAACGTCATCCGAAGGAAGTTCTCGACATAGCTGAGATCGTTGCGGGGGTAGACCACGGGCTGGCCGACGGACTTCTTGTACGCGTATGCGGCGATCGTCGGCAGCTTGGCGAGCAGCCGGATGGTGGAGAGGTGGCGCTGCTCGGGGTCGAACGGGTTGTGGCTGTCCTGGTAGAACGTCGACAGTGCGCTGACCACGGAGGACAGCATGGCCATCGGATGCGCGTCACGCGGGAAGCCGTCGTAGAACCGTTTGACGTCCTCGTGCAGCAGCGTGTGCTGGGTGATCTCGCCCTTGAACTCCGCCAGCTCGTCGACGGTCGGAAGTTCGCCGTTGATCAGCAGGTAGGCCGTTTCCAAGAACGTACCGCGCTCGGCGATCTGCTCGATCGGGTAGCCGCGGTAGCGCAGGATGCCTTCCTCGCCGTCGAGGAAGGTGATCGCGGACTTGTAAGCCGCGGTGTTGCCGTAGCCGCTGTCCAGGGTGACCAGACCGGTGTCGGTACGCAGCTTGCCGATGTCGAAGCCCTTGTCGCCGACGGTGCTGTCCACAACCGGGTAGGTGTATTCGCTGTCCCCGTACCGCAGTACTACAGAGTTGTCGCTCACGTCATTCCCTCACCGACGGTGTTGCCTCTTCTTCGAGGTGCCCTGACTACGTCCACTGTCCCCCATTTGGCGCTCGTGCGTGCACTCGGGGTCGACCATCGGGCCGAAAAGTGGCACTGAGTGCCTATTTTGCGCCCAGGGAGAGCCGATGGTCGAGAGCCGTGAAGCGCTTCCCTGCGGAAACCGTGCGGACCGCCTGGCCGATCGCCCGGCGTGAGCCGACCAGGACGACCAGCCGCTTTGCCCTGGTGACAGCGGTGTAGAGGAGGTTGCGCTGGAGCATCATCCAGGCACCGGTGGTGACGGGTATCACTACCGCTGGATACTCGCTGCCCTGCGAGCGGTGGATCGTCACCGCGTACGCGTGGGTCAGCTCGTCCAGCTCGTCGAAGTCGTAATCGATCTCCTCGTCCTCGTCGGTGCGCACGGTCAGCCGCTGCTCGACCGTGTCGAGTGCGGTGACCACTCCCACCGTGCCGTTGAAGACGCCATTGGCGCCCTTGTCATAGTTGTTTCTGATCTGAGTGACCTTGTCCCCGACCCGGAAGGTGCGGCCGCCGAAACGGCGCTCGGGCAGGTCGGGGCGGGCGGGGGTGACGGCCTGCTGAAGCAGCCCGTTGAGCACACCGGCGCCGGCCGGGCCGCGGTGCATCGGGGCGAGCACCTGGACGTCCCGCCGCGGGTCCAGGCCGAATTTAGCGGGAATCCGCCGGGCCACCACGTCCACGGTGAGCCGGCCTGCCTCCTCGGAGTCCTCCTCGGGGAAAAGGAAGAAGTCGGGCAGCCCCTGGGTCACCGGCGGCACTCCGGCGTTGATGCGGTGCGCGTTGGTCACCACCCCGGACTGCTGAGCCTGCCGGAAGATCCGGGTCAGCCTTACGGCCGGGACGGGGCTTCGCGGGGCGAGCAGATCCCGCAGCACCTCACCTGCACCGACACTCGGCAACTGGTCCACATCCCCGACGAACAGCAGGTGCGCACCCGGCGGCACCGCCTTCACCAGCTTGTTCGCCAGCAGCAGGTCCAGCATCGACGCCTCGTCGACCACCACCAGGTCGGCGTCGAGCGGCCGGTCCTTGTCGTACGCCGCATCACCGCCAGGCTTGAGCTCCAGCAGTCGGTGCACCGTGGACGCCTCGGCGCCGGTCAGCTCCGCCAGACGCTTGGCGGCACGGCCGGTCGGCGCGGCGAGCACCACCTTGGCCTTCTTGGCCCGGGCCAGGGCCACCACCGAGCGGACGGTGAAGGACTTGCCGCAGCCGGGCCCGCCGGTGAGTACGGCGACCTTCTCGGTCAGCGCCAGCCGCACCGCCTGCTGCTGCTCCGGGGCGAGGTCGGCGCCCGTCGTCTCGGCGAGCCAGGCCAGCGCCTTGTCCCAGTCCACGTCCCGGAACGCGGGCAGCCGGTCCTCCGGGCCACGCAGCAGGCGCAGCGTCTGGGCAGCGAGCGATATCTCCGCGCGGTGGAACGGCACGAGGTAGACCGCCTTCACCGGCACGTCGTCTCCGTCCGGGGCGGGCACCTCCTCCAGTACCACCCCCTCCTCGTCGGCCAGTTCGCCGAGGCAGTCGATGACCAGGCCGGTGTCCACCTGGAGCAGCTTCACCGAGTCGGCGATCAGCCGCTCCCGCGGCAGGAAGCAGTTGCCGCTGTCGGTGGCCTGCGAAAGGGCGTACTGCAGGCCCGCCTTGACCCGCTCCGGGCTGTCGTGCGGTATGCCGACCGCCTGGGCGAGCCGGTCCG
Organism: Streptomyces sp.; assembly: GCF_036524955.1. Classification (GTDB taxonomy): domain Bacteria; phylum Actinomycetota; class Actinomycetes; order Streptomycetales; family Streptomycetaceae; genus Actinacidiphila. The sequence continues at coordinate 21,849 of NZ_DATDBG010000242.1, read as the reverse complement.
CGGTCAGGAAGCCGATGCCCCAGACCTCGGCGGCCAGCCGGTACGGCTGGTTCTTCACCACGGAGATCGAGGCGTCCCCGTAGGTCTTGTAGATCCGCACCGCGATGGACGTGGAGACGCCCACCCCCTGCAGAAAGACCATCACCTCCTTGATCGCCTTCTGCTCCTCCCACGCGGCGGCGATCAGCTTGGTCCGCTTGGGACCGAGTCCCGGTACCTCGACGAGGCGCTCGGGCTCGCTCTCGATGATGTCCAGCGTGCCGGTGCCGAAGTGGTCGACGATGCGCTCGGCGATCCGCGGCCCGATCCCCTTGATCAGCCCCGATCCCAGGTAGCGCCGTATTCCCTGGATCGTGGCTGGTAGGACCGTCGTGTAGTTCTCCACCGTGAACTGCTTGCCGTACTGCGGGTGCGAGCCCCAGCGGCCGTGCATCTGCAGGGATTCGCCCGGCTGCGCGCCGAGCAGTGAGCCGACCACGGTCAGCAGGTCTCCGGAGCCACGGCCGGTGTCCACCCGCGCGACCGTGTATCCGTTGTCCTCGTTGGCGTACGTGATCCGTTCCAGGACGCCTTCCAGCACGGAAAGGTGCGGTGTCTCCCCCATGCCCCGCCTCCTCTCCGGCTCCGGTGTCGATCTGCTCCGAAGGTACTCGCAGCCACGGACACTTCGCGGACCGTCGGCCTGTGCCTGTGGACAACTCCGCCCGGCCGCCCTGGAGGCAGACGAAAGGGGTCCGGCTACGGGCCGGACCCCTTCGGTCTTTCCCCCCTCTACCCCCGAAGCCCCCCTCGGGCGTATTTCCTGCCTGGCTCCTGAACCCCTCCGTGGAGCCGTGATGTCATGTAAGACCGCCTGCCGGGAGGAAGGGTTGTACTACGGAGACCAAATTTCCCAAGATTTTTTCGGATCACGTGGCGGCGGTATCCGTCGGCGATCTCGGCGGGCACCTCGGTGCCGTCCCTGCCCACGGAGCGGGCCTGACGATCTCGCCCCGGCCGTTCCGCGACAGCCCGCGGCACGACCTGTTCGCGGAGTCCGGCAGGTCGACGGGGCCGCCGCCGGGCCGGCCGCGTCCCAGCAGCGTTCCTTCCAGCAGCAGCGTCACCCCGTCGGCGAGCCGAAGCAGGCGGTGATGCCGCCGGTGGTCCGGCAGGGAGCACCCGTCGGCCTCTCCTGTGCCGAGGTGCTGACCGCCGCCGCCACGATGGGGCGGCAGGCCCCCGCCCGGCGGACTCGCCGCCGTCCCCCACGGAACTCACGGTCCGCAAGACTGTCCCGCCCTTGACCAGTGGTTACTGAAGTTATCCACAGACTGGGGAAGGGGGCCCTCCCACCCGACCGCACCGCGCCCGCTATTTTTGACTCAGGCAAAGAAATTCGGGAGGTGGGGATCATGGCAGTCCGGGAGATCCGCGAGTTCAACCGCTTCTACACCAATCTCATCGGCGCCCTCGACTACAGCCGTCACCTGCACACACCGTTCACCCTCACCGAGGCCCGGGTGCTGTACGAGCTGGCGCACGCGCCGCGCACCGACGCGGCCGATCTGCGGGTGGAGCTGTCGTTGGACGCGGGTCACCTGAGCCGGATGCTCGCCAGGTTCGAAGAGCAGAAGCTGGTCACGCGGGCGCCTTCGGAGCAGGACGCCCGGCGGCAGCGGATAGAGCTGACCACCCAAGGCCATGCGGCGGCGGCACGGCTGGAGGAGCGCTCCGAGGAGGCCGTGGGCAGCCTGCTCGGCCGCATACCGCCGGACGACCGGCCGCGCCTGACCGAGGCGATGCGGACGGTCCGCGACATACTGCGCGAGCGCGACGCCGAGCGGGTGTCCCCCGCCCCGCGGGCCGTCCTGCGCGGCACCCGCCCCGGCGACCTGGGCTGGACCATCGGGCGCAACGCGGAGGTGTACGCGGCCGAGTTCGGCTGGAACGACGAGTACGAGACACTGGTCGCCCGGATCGTCGCCGACTTCGCCGCAACCTGCGACCCGCAGCGCGAGGCGGCCTGGATAGCCGAACTCGACGGGGAACGGGCCGGCTGCGTCTTCTGCGTGCGCGACGAGGAACCGGACACCGCGCGGCTGCGGCTGCTGCTGGTCGACCCGGCCGCCCGCGGCCACGGGATCGGCAGACGGCTGGTGGACGAATGCATCGCGTTCGCACGCTCGGCCGGATACACCCGACTCGTCCTGTGGACGAATGACATACTGACCGACGCTCGCAGGCTCTATCAGCGCGCGGGATTCGAACTCGTCGCCGAGCAGCCTCATCACAGCTTCGGCCGAGATCTGGTAGGGCAGGACTGGCGGCTGGTTCTTTAGGGGTGGCCCAAGAGCGCCCCTACCGTGACCCCGCCATCGGATTTTGACAGACAGCCGGCACATCCGCGGACAGGCCGTGCGCGGAGGACCGGACGTGGGAGAGGAAGCGATGCCCATTTCGCTGCAGAAGGTGGAAGAGACCGCCCCCGGGCTGGTCGGTCTCTACAAGCAGGCCGCGATGAGCCTGGAAAAGCACCGGCTGTCCGGCGAACGGGCCGCCGTCTATCTGGTCCTCGACCGCTCGGGGAGCATGCGGGCCTTCTACCGGGACGGCAGCGTGCAGCACCTCGCCGAGCAGACGCTCGGGCTGGCCGCGCACTTCGACGACGACGGCACCGTGCCTCTTGTCTTCTTCTCCACCGAGGTGGACGGCGTCGCGGAGGTGTCGCTGACGGCCTACACCGGCCGGATCAACAAGCTCAACGAGGCATACGGCCACATGGGCCGGACCAATTACGCCGCCGCCATGGAGGCGGTGATCGACCACTACCAGCAGTCCGGGGCAACCGCGCCCGCCTTTGTGGTCTTCCAGACCGACGGTGGTCCCAGCAACAAGGGGGAGGCCACCGATGTACTGTGCCGGGCCGCCCGATTGCCGATCTTCTGGCAGTTCGTCGGATTCGGCGAAGACGAGTTCCGCTTCCTGCGCCGATTGGACGAGTTGCCGGTACCCGCCAAACGGGTGGTGGACAACGCAGGGTTCTTCACCGCGGGCACGCACCCGCAGGGCATATCCGACGCGCGGCTCTACGACGAATTGACGGCGGAGTTCCCCGAATGGCTGAAGGCGGCCCGCGACAAGGGCATCGTGCGGGCCTGAGCACGGTTTGACCGGGCCGGGACCGGTGCCTAATGTCCGGCGAATGAGACTCGCATTCTCCACCCTCGGGGTCCCCGCACTGCCTGTCGAGCAGGTGGTCCGGCTCGCCTCGGAGCACGGCTACCACGGCGTCGCCCTGGACTCGAGCAGCGAGGAGCCGGTCCACACCGGCCTGACGGCGGGCGAACGCGCCCGGGTGGTGAAGCAGTTCGGTGCGGCGGGTGTGGAGATCCTGGCAGTGACCGCCCACGCCGAGGTGGCCGCCCCGGGGGAGGACGGTCCCGTGCTGGACGAGATCGGGGCCGCACTCACGCTCGCCGTCGATCTGGGAGCCTCGTATGTGCGGGTCTCCCCGGGAGGGCAGGGTCTCGGCCCGGTCGCGGCGGACGCAATCGCGGCGCGGCGGCTGGCGGCGGTGGCGCCGGTCGCCGAGGATCTCGGGGTGCGGGTGCTGCTGGAGACCCACGACCCGCACCGGGCCGGGGCGGACGTGGCGCGATTGCTGAGCCAGGTCGGGCACCGGGCCACCGGGGCGGTCTGGGACGTGATGCACACCTGGCTGGCCGGGGAGCAGCCGTCGGTGACGTATCCGGTGCTCGCGCCGTACCTGGGATATGTGCAGGTGAAGGACATCGGTTCGGCAGCGGACACCACACCGCTACCGCTCGGGGCGGGAGTGCTGCCGCTGGCGGAGACCGTCGAGGTGCTCAGCCGGGCGGACTGGGACGGTTGGCTGTGCTGGGAGTACGAGAAGCGGTGGTACGAGCGGGCCACGGACTTGGCGGGGCTACTGGGGCCGGCGCGGGAGCATCTGACGCGGCTGCTGTCCGAGTCGGCCTGAGCGCTCGCCGACCGCTGCCGGGTTGAATCCGCCCGCGCGCGGGGCGTTGGGGGCCTGGTGCGGGCGGAGTTGTGTCGTAGTACGGGCCTGTCCGGTTCTCTGGGGCAGCGGTCGGCCGGGCCCCGGGGAACCGGACAGGCACGAGGTCCGTCCTACCGGCATGCTGACGGTGACCTTGCGCAGAGCGTTCTCGGCCGTGTTGCTGGCCGCTTGCCTGACCACCTTCGTCGCCGCGTGCGGTGCCGATCAGACCGCGGGAGACGGCGCCCCGGACGGTACGACGAACGGCCTGCCGTCGTCGAGCGTCACCCGACCGCGGGCCTCCACGACCACTGCCGAATCGCCCACGTCCACGACGTCCGGCGCCGGGCCGGTCGAAACTCGTGTGGCGTACTTCTCCACCTCGGCGCACATCCCGACCGGGCTGCGCAACGAGGTGCTGCGCAGCCGGGCTGAGCTTCAGGAGGTGGCCGACACGTTCGCGGCGGACGATCCCGAGGCCGCCGCGCAGATCGTGTCCGGCGGCGGAACAACGGACTTCTCGCGCAGTGTGCTGGTCGTGTGGACGGAGACGACCGGATGCAGTGCGGCCGACGCGGCGCTGCTCGCTGTGTCCGGTAACCGGCTGAGGGCGCAATTCGACCAGCCGAAGCCGCCGCCGGAGTGCTTCGCGCCTTTCAAGGTCGTAGTGGTGTTCGAGGTGCCGAAAGAGCGGATGCCGACGCGGCCTGTGCTTGGCTGACGGGGATCAGGGGGCGGATCGGCGGTGCCCGCACCGCGGACGAGATCGGAGGGGGAAGACCAGCCTGGGCATTGACTGGTGGAAACTTCCCGGCTATCCGTGATGCCTTGGAAGATTCCTTCAGCGTGCACTCTCCTCCGTCCGGAAGGAGTTCGTCATGCACCACCGCCCGTCCCGACGTACCGTCCTCACCGCAGCCGCCACCGCCTCGGCGGCGCTGGCCACCGGAATCCCCACGGCCGCAGCGCAGGAGGCGAGCCTCAGCGTGGCCGACAAGAGGCAGATCCGCACCTTGATCGAGCGGATGAGCCTGGAGGAGAAAGTCGGCCAGTTATTCGTGATGCGGGTCTACGGGAGCTCCGCGACCGATCCCGCCCCCGCCGATGTGGCCGCCAACCAGAGCGAGATCGGGGTGTCCAACGCCGATGAGCTGATCGCGAAGTACCACCTCGGCGGCATCATCTACTTCGCCTGGGCGCACAACACGCAGAACCCGCACCAGATCGTCGACCTGTCCAACGGCATCCAGCGCGCCGGGCTGTCGCACGGCACTCCCATCCCGCTGCTGATCTCCACCGACCAGGAGCAGGGCGCGGTGGCGCGGATCGGGGCGCCGGCGACGCTGTTCGCGGGCGCCATGTCGCTCGGTGCCGGCGGGAGCGCCGACGACGCCCGCACCGCGGCCCGGATCATCGGCACCGAGCTCGCCGCGATGGGGATCAACCAGAACTACTCCCCCGTCTCGGACGTCAACATCAACCCGGCGAACCCGGTGATCGGCGTCCGTTCCTTCGGCGCCGACCCGGAGGCGGTGGCCGCGTTGGCCGCCGCGCAGGTGAGGGGCTACCAGGGCGCCGGCATCGCCGCCACGGCCAAGCACTTCCCCGGCCACGGCGACACCGGCACCGACAGCCACTTCGCACTGCCGATCATCACCCACACCCTGGAGCAGGGGCGGAGCGTCGACGCTCCGCCCTTCCAGGCCGCCATCGCCGCAGGCATCGACTCGATCATGACCGCGCACATCCTGGTGCCGGCGCTGGACGATTCCGGGGACCCGGCGACGCTCTCGTACCCCATCCTCACCGGCATCCTGCGCGAACAGCTCGGCTACAACGGCGTGGTGGTCACCGACTCCCTCGGCATGGCGGGCGTGCGCGCGAAGTACGGCGACGACCGGGTACCCGTGCTGGCGCTGAAGGCGGGCGCCGACCAGTTGCTCAACCCGCCGCTGCTGGACGTCGCCTACCAGGGCGTCCTGGACGCGGTGAAGTCCGGTGAGCTGGCCGAAAAGCGGATCGACCTGTCGCTCACCCGGATCCTCGGGCTGAAGTTCCGCAAGGGCCTCTTCCGGGATCCGTTCGTCACGCACGCCGGGGTGGACCGGGGGGTCGGGACACCGTCGCACCTGGCCACCGCCGACCGGATCACCGACCACGGCATCACCCTGGTCACCAACAGCAACGGGCTGCTCCCCTTCCCGCGCCGCTCCCACTGGCAGCTCCTGGTGGTCGGCGCCGACCCGGCCGCCCCCTCGGGCACCGGCGGCCCGCCGACCACCGTTCTCGCGCGGGCCCTCACCGATCTCGGCCACCCCGCGCAGGCGCTCTCCACCGGCACCGCTCCCAGCAGGGCTCTGATCGACCAGGCCGTTGCCGCCGCCCACGGCAAGGACGCGGTGGTCGTCGGTACGTACAACGTCACCGCGGCCACGCAGGGTCAGGTGGCCCTGGTCACGGCGCTGGTGGACAGCGGCGTCCCCGTCATCCAGGTCGCCGTCCGCAACCCGTACGACATCGCCCATCTGCCGCCCGTGGCCGCGTCCCTGGCGACCTACGGTTGGACCGACGTCTCTCTGCGCGCCGTCGCGCGGGTCATCGCGGGCGAGACGTACCCGGTCGGCCGGCTCCCCGTCGCGGTGCCCCGCGCCGACGACCCGGCCGCTGCTCTCTACCCGATCGGCTACGGGCTGCGTTACTGACCCCCGGGGTGCGGGCGGACGAAGCGTCAGGCAGCCGCCCGCATCTCGCCGGTGAACGTCCGCCACAGTTCGGCGTACCGGCCGTCACAGGCCAGCAGCGCCTCGTGCGTACCGTCCTCCACCACGCGCCCGTGGTCCAGCACGATCACCCGGTCGGCCCGGGCGGCGGTGCTCAGCCGGTGCGCGACGACGAGCGTGGTACGGCGGACGGCGAGCCGGTCCGCGGCCTGGTTGACCAGCGCCTCGGTCGCCAGGTCGAGGGCCGCGGTGGCCTCGTCCAGCAGCAGGATCGCGGGGTCCACGAGTTCGGCGCGGGCCAGCGCTATCAACTGTCGCTGCCCCGCCGACAGGTTGCGGCCGCGTTCGGCGACCCGGTGCAGGTAGCCGCCGTCCAGCGTGGCGATCATGGCGTCGGCTCCGACCGCCCGGGCAGCCGCCTCCACCTCGGCGTCGGTGGCGCCGTCGCGCCCGTACGCGATCGCGTCGCGCACGGTGCCCACGAACAGGTACGGCTCCTGTGGGACCACTCCGAGCCGCTGCCGGTAGCCGGTCAGGTCGAGTTCACGGATGTCGGTTCCGTCGACCAGCACCGCGCCGCCGGTCGGGTCGTAGAACCGCGCGACCATCTTGACCAGCGTGGACTTGCCCGCGCCGGTCTCGCCGACGAACGCGACGGTCTGCCCTGCGGGTATGCGCAGGTCGATACCGGCCAGCGCCTCGGCGCTGTCACCTTCCGTGCCGCTGTAGCGGAAGTGCACGTCGCGGAAGGTGATCTCGCCACGCAGCGCCGCGACCGGGCGCGGATCGGCGGCGGCCGGTGTGGCGGTCGGCTCGCGCAGCAGCTCGCGGATCCGGCCGAGCGACACCGATGCCTGCTGGTAGCCGTCGAAAACCTGCGAGAGCTGCTGCACGGGCGAGAAGAAAAGGTCGATGTAGAGCAGATACGCCACCAGGGCACCCGCTGTCAGCGTCCCCGCGCTCACCCGGTGGGCACCGACGATCAGCACCAGGGCCGCGGCGGCGCTGGAGAGCAACTGCACGAACGGGAAGTAGACCGAGATCAGGAACTGCCCGCGCACACGGGCCGCCCGGTAGTCGTCGCTGCGCCGCAGGAATCGCTCGGCGCCTCGCGCTTCGCCCCGGAACGCCTGGACGATGCGCAGGCCCGCCACGTGCTCCTGGAGGTCGGCGTTGACGACCGCGACCCGCTCGCGGGCGAGCACGTACGCCTTCACCGACTTGCGACGGAAGATCCAGGTGCCGACCGCCAGGACAGGCAGGGCGGCGAACACCAGCAGGGCGAGCTGGACGTCGATGGCGAGCAGCGCGACCAGGATGCCGCCGAAAGTGAGCACGCTGACCAGCGCGGTGACCAGGCCGGTCTGCAGGAACGTGGACAGCGCGTCCACGTCCGTGGTCATCCGGGTCATGATGCGGCCACTGAGCTCGCGCTCGTAGTAGTCGAGTCCGAGCCGGTGCAGGTGGGCGAAGATCTTCACGCGCAGGGTGTAGAGGACGCGTTCGCCGGTCCGGCCGGTGAGCAGGGTCGAGCCCCACTGCGCGGCCCACTGCGCGAGGACCAGGGCGAGGCCGAGCAGCGACGCCACCCACACCGCGCCGAGCGCCGACTGCCGCACGCCCGCGTCGATGCCGTGCCGGATCAGCACCGGGAGCGTCAGCGCGGCGATCGCGTCAGCCGCCACCAGCGCCAGGCTGAGCAGCAGCGGTGTACGGAAGCCGCGCAGCAGGCTGCCCAGCCCGAACTGGTGATCGGCAGCCCGAGCCCGCGTCTCGTCCACGTCCGGGGTGTCCAGCGCGGGCGGCAGGGCGGCCACCTTGGCGAGCAGTTCGGGAGTGGCGGGCATGCCTGCCAGCGCCCCGGCCATCCCGCCGGGGCCAGGCCCGCCGTGGCCCCCGGGGGCAGCCGCCGCGGCAGTCAGGGCCGAGCCCGCACCGGGCGCGTCACCGTCCTGCGTGCGCCGGTCCGCGGGCCACAGTTCCGGGGTCACGCCCGCCTGTTCCCGGGGGGCGCCGTGGAGCGTGCTCTCCCCGGCGGGCGGCAGCGGCCCGCCGCCTTCCTCCTCCGCGAGCAGGCCCTCCGCCTCCTCGGTCACGGAAACCCCGTCCGCGCGCCTCGGTACGCGCACCGCCGCACCCGCCGGGTCCAGTTCGACCACGTCCGCGCCGAGCGCGTCCGGGTCGGTGAGCAGCGCCCGGTACAGAGAACTGCGTTCCTCCAGTTCCTCGTGCGTGCCGATGTCCGCGAGCCGTCCGGCGTCGAGGACCGCGATCCGGTCGGCGAGCGCGAGCGTGGAGCGGCGGTGGGCGATCAGCAGGGTGGTACGGCCGCGCATGACCCCGCGCAGCGCGTCGAATATCTCCGCCTCGACCCGGGCATCGACCGCCGAGGTGGCATCGTCGAGCAGCAGCAGCCGGGGGTCGGTGAGGATCGCCCGGGCCAGCGCGACCCGCTGCCGCTGTCCGCCGGAGAGCGTGAGGCCCTGCTCTCCGACGACCGTGTCGTAGCCGTCCGGCAGCGCCGTGATGAAGTCGTGCGCCTGGGCGGCGCGGGTTGCGGCGAAAATCTCCTCCTCGGTGGCATCCGGCTTTCCGTAGCCGATGTTGGCGCGGACCGTGTCGGAGAACAGGAAGCTGTCCTCGGGGACCATGCCGATCGCGGACCGCAAGGAGTCGAAGGTGAGCTCCCGTACGTCCCTGCCGCCGATGCGGACGGCTCCGCCCGTGACGTCGTACAGCCTGGGCAGCAGTAGGGAGACCGTGGACTTGCCGGACCCGGAGGCGCCGACGACAGCGACCGTCTCGCCGGGCACGACGCTCAGGTCGAAGGTGTCCAGGACCGGCCGGTCCTCGCTGTAGCCGAAGGTGACGTGGTCGAAGTCGACGGTGGCGGGGGCGTCCGCGGGCAGTGTCGTGGTGCCCTCCTCCAGCGTCGGCTCGGTGTCGATGAGTTCGAGGACGCGCTCGACGCCGGCGCGGGCCTGCTGGCCGACGGTCAGCATCACGGTGAGCATCCGGACCGGGCCGGTGAGCTGGGCCAGGTAGGTGGAGAAGGCGACGAAGGTGCCGAGGGTGATCTGGCCGCGGGTGGCCATCCAGCCGCCGAGCGCGAGCATGCCGATCTGGCCGAGGGACGGCACGGCCTGGAGCGCGGGGTTGTAGCGGGCGGTGAGCCGGATCGTGCGCAGCCGGCCCGCGAACAGTCTGTGGCTGACCGCCTGCAGCTTGTCCATCTCCTGGTGTTCCTGCCCGAAGCCCTTGACCACGCGGACACCGGTCACCGAGCCGTCGACGATCCCGGCGACCGCTGCCGCCTGGCCCTGCGCATACCAGGTGGCGGGGAAGAGCCGCTTGCGCGAGCGGTCCGCTATGACCCACAGTGCGGGCGCGACCGCCAGCGCGATCAGGGTGAGCAGCGGTGAGAGCGTCAGCATGACGACGAGCGAGAGCAGGAAAAGCAGCAGGTTGCCGATCATCATCGGCAGCATGAAGAGGAGTCCCTGGATCAGTTGCAGGTCGCTGGTGGCCCGGCCGACGACCTGGCCGGTGCTCAACTCGTCCTGGCGGCGGCCGTCGAGCCGCATGATCGAGCGGAACATCTCGTCGCGCAGGTCATGCTGGACGTCGAGGGCGAGCCGGCCACCGTAGTAGCGGCGCATGTACGTCAGTACGTAGACCACCACCGCGGCGGCGATCAGGGCGACCGCCCAGGGCAGGAGCGGTCTGTCGTGCTTGACGATCACGTCGTCGATGATCAGCTTGGGCACCAGCGGGACCAGCGCGGTGACCGCCATGCCGGCCAGTGACGCGCCGAGTGCCAGCAGCACATTGCGCTTGTACCGCCAGCAGTGCGCGGTCAGCCGCCGGAGCCACCCCTGCTCCGGGTCGTCCTTCGCCGCCGTCACCGGTCTCGCCGTCGTCACGCGGTCCTCCCACCGATCGTCGTTCGTCGCTGCCAACGCACTGGGCTGCGGCTTTCATCCTCCTGCAACAAATCAACGACCAAGGTCGCACAAGAGTGCGACCTTGGTCGTAATCCCTTCGGGTGAATCAGCGACCCGGGCCCCTGTACGTGCCTGCCAAGGGCTCCGGGCCGACTCAGCGCCCCGCCGCGATCTGCCTGCTCATGATCGTCGTCAGCTCGTAGGCCGTGTGCGAGGCGGCAATCGACGTGATCTCCGCCTGGTCGTACGCAGGTGCGACCTCGACCACATCCGCCGAGACCAGCCGGAGGCCGGCCAGGCCGCGCAGGATCTCCAGCAGTTCGCGGGAGGTGAGGCCGCCCGCCTCCGGAGTGCCGGTGCCGGGCGCGTGCGCCGGGTCGAGGACGTCGATGTCGACGGAAATGTAGAGCGGACGGTCACCGATCCGTTCGCTGAGCTGCGCCGTGATCTCGTCCACACCGCGCCGCATGACATCGGCCGAGGTCACGATGCCGAAGCCCAGCTTCTGGTCGTCGTCCAGGTCCTTCTTGCCGTACAGCGGGCCGCGGGTGCCGACGTGCGACAGCGCGGCAGTGTCGAGGAGGCCCTCCTCGACGGCCCTGCGGAACGGCGTCCCGTGCGTGTAGGCGGCACCGAAGTATGTGTCCCAGGTGTCCAGGTGCGCGTCGAAGTGCAGCAGCGCGACCGGGCCATGCCTGCGGGCGACCGCGCGCAGCAGCGGCAGCGCGATGGTGTGGTCGCCGCCGAGCGTCATCAGCCGGGCTCCGGTGCCGAGCAGGTCGTCGGCGGCGGCCTCGATCGTCTCGACCGCCTCGTTGATGTCGAACGGGTTGGCCGCGATGTCGCCGGCGTCCGCTACCTGGGCGAGCGCGAAGGGCGACGCGTCCTGTGCCGGGTTGTACGGGCGCAGCAGCCGGGACGCCTCGCGGATGGCGTTGCCGCCGAAGCGGGCCCCCGGCCGGTAGGAGACCCCGGTGTCGAAGGGCACGCCGACCACGGCGACGTCCGCGGCGCCGACCTCGTCGAGCCGCGGCAGCCGGGCGAACGTCGCCGGACCGGCATAGCGGGGTGTTCGCGACGAGTCGACGGGGCCGCGCGGAGGGGTGCTGCTCATGCTGGCTGCCTCTTTCCTGGTGTGCTGATCTTCCCGGCGCGCTCGAGGACTGGGCCCGGGGCACGGTGTCCGTGGTCCGGGGTAATGGACCAGTGCCATGAACCGGACCACAAGCGGGGGTGCGGCTGTCCGACGCCAGCGCCTTCGGCCGCAGGGTGGATGTCCGCACCCCGTGACGCTGCGCCGCCCAGTAGGACGCCGGAATGTGCGTTTCTTGCTGTGCGGTGGTTCCGATCACGCCTCGGCGTCGATCCGCAGAACGTCGCACGCCCGTACGGCGAGGCGGGAGAATGAGCGCATGTCCATGGACCCCGCGCCCGCCGCATCTTCCCGTCAAGCCCTCACCGATCATCTGATACGCACCCGGATAGCCGGGGACGTCGCCACCAGCCGCGAGAACAACCTCGACCACTACCGAGAGCTTGCCGAGGGCAACCGTTACTACTGGTTGGGGCTGGACCTCGGCGACCGCTGGCAGGACCCGGCGGCGGTACTGGAGCTGATGGCCGAGCGCTGCGGGGTCGTCGCGGACCCCGAGCACCGGCACGGGCAGGACACCATCGATCCCGAGCTGACCGTCGACGCTCTCGACCGGATGGCCGCGGTGCTGCACAAGGCGGCGGAGAACAGCGCCCGGGTGCTGTTCGCCACCGGGCACCCGGCGGGACTGTTCGCCGTGCACCACTCGGTGGCCGCCGCGCTGCGGGAGGCCGGCTGCACTCTGGTCGAACCCGTCGAGCGCCTTTACGCGGACGGCGGCGAAGTACGCCACCTCGCCGAGGTCTTCATGCTGCACCGGGGCGGCGGCCTGGTGCACACCCACTCGCCCGACCCGATGCGGGAGATCCTGGACGCCTTGGAGCGGGACGGCGAGCCGCTGCCCGACCTGGTGATCGCCGACCACGGCTGGGCCGGGCACGCGGGCAGTCGCGGAATCGACACCGTGGGATTCGCGGACTGCAACGACCCCGCCCTGTTCGTCGCCGAAGCCGAGGGCAGCGTCCTGGTGACCGTGCCCCTGGACGACAACGTACCGCCGCACCTCTACACACCGCTGACCGCGTATCTGCTGTCCGCGGCAGGTCTGGCCGGTCCGGACGAGGAGGCCTGAGAAGGCCCGGGCCGGGCGGAGGTCCGTGTCGAACCGCGACGGCCGGCCGGCGGGTGCGTCGGGTGCGGGTCACAGGCCCATCGACTTGGCGATGATCGACTTCATGACCTCGCTGGTGCCGCCGTAGATACGGTTGACGCGGTTGTCGGCGTACAGACGGGCTATCGGGTACTCGTTCATGTAGCCGTAGCCACCGTGCAACTGGAGGCAGCGGTCGATGACGCGGGCGGCGACCTCGGTGCAGAACAGCTTCGCGGAGGCGGCGTCGGCGGCGGTCAGCTCACGCCTGTCGTGGGCCTCAAGGGCGCGGTCGACGACAGCCTCGGCGGCGTCCACCTCGGCCTTGCAGGCGGCGAGCTCGAACTTGGTGTTCTGGAAGGACGCGACGCTCTGGCCGAAGACGGTGCGCTCCTGGACGTAGTTCTGGGCGAAGCGGATCGCGGCGGCGGCCTGGGCGTAGGCACCCATGGCGATGGCCAGCCGCTCCTGCGGCAGGTTCTGGCCCAGATAGGAGAAGCCCCTGCCCTCCTCGCCGAGCAGGTCCTCGACCGGCACCTTCACCTCGGAGAAGGAGAGCTCTGCGGTGTCGGAGGCCTTCAGGCCGAGCTTGTCGAGCTTGCGTCCGATCGCGTAGCCCTCGGACTTGGTGTCGACGACGAAGATGGAGATGCCGGCCCGGCGGTCCTCGGGGCTCTGTGGGGTGGTCCGGGCGCAGACGATGACACGGTCGGCGTGGACGCCACCGGTGATGAAGGTCTTGGCGCCGTTGAGCACGTAGTGGGTGCCGTCGGCGGAGAGCTTGGCGGTGGTCTTCATGCCGGCCAGGTCGGAGCCGGTGCCGGGTTCTGTCATGGCGATGGCGAACATCGTCTCGCCGCTGACGAAGCCGGGCAGCCAGCGCTTCTTCTGCTCCTCGGTGCCGTACGCCATCACATAGGGCAGGCAGAGGCCGACGTGGACGGTGCTGCCGCCGAAGCTGACGCCCGCACGGGCGCACTCCTCGCTGAGGACAGCCTGGAACTTGAAGCTCTTCTCCCCCGCGCCGCCGTACTCCTCGGGCACTTCGATGCCGAAGACTCCCAGCTCACCGAGCTTGTAGTAGAAGTCGCGCGGAACCTGGCCGGCTGCCAGCCACTCGTCGTAGACGGGGACGACCTCGGCCTCGATGAAGGCACGCAGCGTTTCGCGGAACGCCTCGTGGTCCTCGTTGAACACCGTACGACGCACAGCGCCTCCCATCGACGGGCGTGACGAATAAGCAAGCGCTCAGTAAGTTACCCGTGGGTCTGCGCGACTGTCCAGAGCCTCAAGGGCCCCCAGTGCGAGGCGGTGCAGCAGGGTGGCCGTGCCGCACCGGTCCGGCAGGCCGCTCTGGCCACCCAGGTGCGGGGTGGAGTTCAGCAGCCCGAAGACGGCGTGGACGGCGGCGCGCGCCTCCAGTTCGGTGGCCTCGGGGTACACCCGCCGGACCACGCCCACCCACTCCTCCACGTACTGCCGCTGGAGCTGGCGGACCAGTTTGCGGTCGGACTCGCGCAGCCGGTCCAGCTCGCGGTCGTGCAGGATGATGAGCGGGCGGTCGTCGATCGCGAAGTCGATGTGGCCGCGGATCAGCGCGTCCAGCGCCCGCGCGGGGTCAGCGGTCTCGGCCACCCGCATCTTCCCCGCGGCCAGCAGCCGACCGCTGATCCCCACCAGCAGTTCGGCGAGCATGGCGTCCTTGCCCGCGAAGTGCCGGTACAGGCCAGGGCCGCTGATGCCGACCGCGGCGCCTATCTCGTCCACGCCGACGCCGTGGAATCCACGCTCGGCGAAGAGCCGCGCGGCTTCCCTGAGGATCTGCTCGCGGCGGTTTTCCACAGCCTTCGTCGGGTTCATGGAATGGAGTCTAGACAATCCGGTTAGCGAGCGTTAACGTGGAGTCACCAGGTTAACGCTCGCTAACATTCCGAGGGCCGAACCATGACCGCTCCCGCCCTGTCCAGCGCCGCCGATCCGGCGTCGGAAGCGTTCCGCGCCAACACGGAGGCACACGCCGCCCTCAGCGCGACGCTGCGCGACAAGTTGGCCGCCGCACGTCTCGGCGGCGGCGAGAAGGCTCGCGTGCGGCACACCGCGCGGGGCAAGCTGCTGCCCAGGGACCGGGTGGACGGGCTTCTCGACCCCGGCTCGCCCTTCCTGGAACTGGCTCCGCTGGCCGCCGACGGGATGTACGACGGGCAGGCCCCCGCTGCGGGCGTGATCGCCGGGATCGGGCGGGTCGCCGGGCGCGAGGTGGTCGTGGTCGCCAACGACGCCACGGTCAAGGGCGGCACCTACTACCCGATCACGGTGAAGAAGCATCTGCGGGCCCAGGAGGTCGCCCTCGACAACCGGCTGCCGTGCGTCTACCTGGTGGACTCCGGCGGCGCCTTCCTGCCCCGGCAGGACGAGGTCTTCCCCGACCGCGACCACTTCGGCCGCATCTTCTACAACCAGGCCACCATGTCCGCCCGCGGCATCCCGCAGATCGCCGCGGTGATGGGCTCCTGCACGGCAGGCGGTGCCTACGTCCCGGCGATGAGCGACGAGGCGGTGATCGTACGGAACCAGGGCACGATCTTCCTCGGCGGCCCGCCGCTGGTGAAGGCCGCCACCGGCGAGGTCGTCACCGCGGAGGAGTTGGGCGGTGGTGAGGTGCACTCCAGGACCTCCGGCGTCACCGACCACCTCGCCGAGGACGACGCCCACGCGCTCAGTATCGTCCGCGACATCGTCTCCACCCTGCGCGGCAAGGGCGAGCCGCCCTGGGCGGTACGCCCCGCGGAGCCGCCCGCCGTGGACCCGGCGGGGCTGTACGGCGCGGTGCCGGTCGACTCCCGTACCCCCTACGACGTGCGCGAGGTGATCGCGCGGCTGGTAGACGGCAGCCGCTTCGCGGAGTTCAAGGCGGAGTACGGCACGACCCTGGTCACCGGCTTCGCCCATGTGCAGGGCCACCCTGTCGGCATCGTGGCGAACAACGGCATCCTGTTCGGCGAATCCGCGCTCAAGGGCGCGCACTTCATCGAGCTGTGCGACCAGCGCGGCATCCCGCTGCTCTTCCTGCAGAACATCTCGGGCTTCATGGTGGGCCGTCAGTACGAGGCGGGCGGCATCGCCAAGCACGGCGCGAAGATGGTCACCGCGGTGGCGTGCGCGAGGGTGCCCAAACTCACCGTGGTGATAGGCGGTTCCTACGGCGCCGGGAACTACTCAATGTGCGGCCGGGCCTACAGCCCCCGATTCCTGTGGATGTGGCCCAACGCCAAGATCTCGGTGATGGGCGGCGAGCAGGCCGCCTCGGTGCTGGCCACCGTCAAGCGGGATCAGCTCGCCGCGGCCGGGGAGAAGTGGAGCGAGAAGGCGGAGGAAGCGTTCAAGGCGCCGGTCCGCGAGCAGTACGAGACGCAGGGCAACGCCTACTACGCCACCGCCTGGCTGTGGGACGACGGGGTGATCGACCCGCTGGAGACCCGCACGGTGCTGGGTCTGGCGCTGACCGCCTGTGCCAACGCCCCGCTGCCCGAAGCCGATCCGACCGCGCCGGGCTACGGCGTCTTCCGGATGTGAGGGCCGTGATGACCGTAACGACACCGAGCAGCATGTTCGAGACCGTTCTGGTCGCCAACCGCGGCGAGATCGCGGTCCGCGTCCTGCGCACCCTGCGCGAGCTGGGCGTACGGTCGGCGGCCGTCTTCACCGACGCGGACGCCGACGCCCGGCACGTCAGGGAGGCCGACACAGCGGTGCGGGTGACCGGTTACCTCTCGGTCGCCGAGCAGGTGCGGGCCGCCCGGGTGGCCGGCGCCCAGGCCGTACACCCCGGCTACGGCTTCCTGGCGGAGAACGCCGGATTCGCCCGGGCCTGCGCCGAGGCCGGACTGGTCTTCATCGGACCGCCCGCCGAGGCGATCGAGCTGATGGGCGACAAGATCCGCGCCAAAAGGACGGTACGGTCCGCGGGTGTACCGGTAGTGCCCGGCAGCAGCGGGAGCGGACTCTCCGACGCCGAACTGGCCGAGGCGGCGCTGGAGATCGGCCTGCCGGTGCTGCTGAAACCGTCTGCGGGCGGCGGAGGCAAGGGCATGCGGCTGGTCCGGGACTCCGCGCTGCTGGCTGAGGAGATCGCGGCGGCCCGGCGGGAGGCGCGGGGCTCGTTCGGCGACGACACCCTGCTGGTGGAGCGGTGGATCGACCGGCCCCGGCACATCGAGATCCAGGTGCTGGCCGACGGTCACGGCGGGGTGGTGCACCTGGGCGAGCGCGAGTGCTCGCTGCAGCGGCGGCATCAGAAGGTGATCGAGGAGGCGCCGTCGGTCCTGCTGGACCCGGCGACCCGGACGGCGATGGGCGAGGCCGCGGTGCAAGCCGCGCGCGCCTGCGGATACGCCGGTGCGGGGACCGTGGAGTTCATCGTCCCGGGCGCCGACCCCGCCTCCTACTACTTCATGGAGATGAACACCCGGCTCCAGGTGGAGCATCCGGTGACGGAACTGGTCACCGGTCTCGATCTGGTGGCCTGGCAGATCCGGGTGGCCTGCGGGGAGCGGCTGGCCTTCGCCCAGGAGGACATCGTCCTCACCGGTCACGCCGTCGAGGCGCGGATCTGCGCGGAGACGGCACACGCCGGGGAGGGCCGGGTGGACTTCCTGCCCTCGTCCGGCTCCGTGCTGGAGCTGCGCGAACCGGAGGGGCCCGGGGTGCGGGTCGATTCGGGGCTGGCGCCGGGTACGGAGGTGGGCACCGCCTATGACCCGCTGCTGGCCAAAGTGATCGCACACGGCCCGGACCGGGCGACGGCCCTGCGCCGGTTGCGGGCCGCCCTCGCGGACACGGTGGTGCTGGGCATGGACACCAACACCGGGTTCCTGCGGCGGCTGCTGGGCCATCCGGCGGTGGTGGCGGGCGAGCTGGACACCGGGCTGATCGACCGGGAAGCGGCCGGTCTCGTGCCGTCCGGGGTTCCGGACGAGGTGTACGCGACAGCGGCGCTGCTCAGGCAGCGGGCGCTGGCACCGCGACCGGTCGAGGGCGGCTGGACCGACCCCTTCTCGGTGCCCAGCGGATGGCGGCTCGGCGGGGAACCGGCCTGGACGGTGCACCACCTGCGGGTGCCTGGACGCGACCCGGTGACCGTGCGGGTGCGGGGCGGACACGTGCGGATCGGGGATGCCCCGGCAATGGAGGCACGGCTCGCCGTGGACGGGGAGCGGGTGCTGCTGCACAGCGAGGGCACGGTGTTCGCCTTCCGTCACGCAGGCGAGTGGCTGGGACGCGACGGCGACAGTTGGCGGGTGCGGCCCTACGACCCGGTGGCGGCGGCCCTGCGCGGCGCAGCAGCGGGCGCGGGCGGCGGCGCGTTGACCGCGCCGATGCCCGGCACGGTCACCGTAGTGAAGGTCGCCAAGGGCGATGAGGTGGTGGCCGGGCAGAGCCTGCTGGTGGTGGAGGCCATGAAGATGGAACACGTCACCACCGCCCCGCACGACGGGACGGTCTCGGAAATCGACGTCGCCGCGGGCGCGGCGGTGGCGATGGACCAAGTGCTCGCGGTGGTGACACCGGCTGCGCCCGCAGGAGACGGTTCGGTGGGCGTGGCCGCGAAGGACTACTCGGAAGATAGCACCGCGGGAGGTGGCTCGCGGAGGGGAGCCGGCGGGAGTTCGGTGGGGGGTGCCGGGGTCCGTTCGGCCGCTCCCGCCGGAGGCGGTGCGGCGGGGCCTGCCGGAAACGGCGCCGTGGGCGTCCGGTCCGGGGACGGGGCGGTGGGCGCGGGCGAGCGTGCGCTGGTGCGGCCGGGGGAGGCGTCATGAGGGACGTGAACGGGCGCACGGGTGGCCGGGCCGTCGGGGGCCCTTACGAAGCAGGCACACGCACCGGTGGGGCGGCGTCCGCGGGTGGCCCACCCACCGGGCTGCCGATGGAGGCGCCGTTGCCGGGGTTGCCCGAGGCTGTCCGGATTCATGAGGTCGGGGCGCGGGACGGGTTGCAGAACGAGCAGGTGACGCTGCCGACCGGGGTGAAGGCCGAGTTCGTGCACCGGCTGGCCGAGGCGGGGCTGAGCACGATTGAGGCGACCAGCTTCGTGCACCCCAAGTGGGTGCCCCAACTGGCGGACGCGGGCGAGTTGATGCCACTGCTCGCGGATCTCGCCGAAGTGGACCCCGCAGTGCGGCTGCCGGTGCTGGTGCCCAATGAGCGCGGTCTGGAGCGGGCGCTGGAGTTCGGGGTGCGGGAGATCGCTGTGTTCGGCAGCGCGACAGAGTCCTTCGCCCGGGCGAACCTGAACCGGACGGTGGATGAGTCGCTGGCGATGTTCGAGCCGGTGGTCGGCCGGGCGAGGGCGGCCGGGATGCGGGTGCGCGGCTATCTGTCGATGTGTTTCGGCGACCCATGGGAGGGCCCGGTGCCGGTCGCCCAGGTCGCGCGAGTGGCCCGGCGGCTGTATGCGCTGGGCTGTACCGAACTGAGCCTCGGGGACACCGTCGGAGTGGCAACACCCGGGCATGTCATCGCGCTGCTGAACGAGTTGACCAGGGGCAGGCGCGGCAGCGCGGTCAGCGGCTCGTATGCCGGCCCGGACGCCGACCCGACCAGCGAGCCGGGCGGCACCTCAACCAGCGGCGCGGGCGGCACCTCCGCCCGGGCCTCGGTCCCCTCCCCCACCGGCGGCGGAATCCCCGTGGAGAAGCTGGCCGTGCACTTTCATGACACCTACGGCCAGGCTCTGGCCAACACCTTGGCCGCCCTGCAGTGCGGGGTCACCGTCGTGGACGCCTCCGCCGGAGGCCTCGGTGGCTGCCCGTACGCCAAGAGCGCCACCGGAAATCTCGCCACCGAAGACCTCGTCTGGATGCTGCACGGGCTCGGCATCCGGACCGGGGTCGACCTCGCCCGCCTCACCGCCACAAGCGTGTGGATGGCGGAGCACCTGGGACGGCCCAGCCCGTCCCGTACCGTCCGCGCCCTGACCCACCAGGAGCAGTAGCCATGTCGATCGACCATCGTCTGTCCGACGAACACGAGGAACTGCGCACGACCGTCGCGGAGTTCGCCCAAGATGTGATCGCCCCGAAGATCGGCGAGTTCTACGAGCACGAGGAGTTCCCGTACGAGATCGTACGGGAGATGGGGCGGATGGGCCTGTTCGGGCTGCCGTTCCCGGAGGAGTACGGCGGGATGGGCGGTGACTACTTCGCACTGTGCCTGGTGCTGGAGGAGTTGGCCCGGGTGGACTCCTCGGTGGCGATCACCCTGGAGGCAGGGGTGTCGCTGGGAGCGATGCCGGTGTTCCGGTTCGGTACGGAGGAGCAGAAGCGGACCTGGCTGCCGAAGCTGTGCTCGGGCGAGATGCTGGGCGCGTTCGGGCTGACGGAGCCGGAGTGCGGCTCGGACGCGGGTGGGACCCGGACCACCGCGCGGCTGGACGAGACGACCGGTGAGTGGGTGATCAACGGCACCAAGTGCTTCATCACCAACTCGGGTACCGACATCACCGGCCTGGTCACGGTGACCGCGGTGACCGGACGGACCGAGGACGGCCGCCCCCGTATCTCGTCGATCATCGTGCCGTCCGGGACGCCCGGCTTCACGGTGTCGAAGAAGTACAGCAAGGTCGGGTGGAACGCGTCGGACACCCGGGAACTGTCCTTCGCCGACTGCCGGGTGCCGGCCGCCAACCTCCTCGGCGAGCAGGGCCGGGGGTACGCGCAGTTCCTGCGCATCCTGGACGAGGGGCGGATCGCGATCTCGGCGCTGGCGACCGGGCTGGCGCAGGGCTGTGTGGACGAGTCGCTGACGTACGCCCGGACCCGGGAGGCGTTCGGCCGGCCGATCGGGGCGAACCAGGCGATCCAGTTCAAGATCGCGGACATGGAGATGCGGGCGCACACCGCGCGGCTGGCATGGCGGGATGCGGCCTCGCGGCTGGTGCACGGGGAGCCGTTCAAGAAAGAGGCCGCGCTGGCGAAGCTGTATTCGTCGGAGATCGCGGTGACCAACGCACGCGAGGCCACCCAGATTCATGGCGGGTACGGCTTCATGAACGAGTACCCGGTGGCCCGGATGTGGCGGGACGCCAAGATCCTGGAGATCGGCGAGGGTACGAGTGAGGTGCAGCGCATGCTGATCGCGAGGGAGTTGGGGCTGGTGAGCTAGTGGCTCGGCTCGGATGGTCGACCGGGTAATTGATCGATTGGCCCTCGGCGGACAAGCTGGCTCCAGGTCTGATCTTGGAGGTGGTCGTGGGGCGTCGTCCGGGAGTGTTCGTCCGGCCGGTGAGCATGGACGAGGGTCGACGGCTGCAGCGGATCAGCCGGAGCGCGAAGGACCCGGTGAAGCTGCGACGGGCAATCGTCGTGATGATGTCCGCTCAGGGTCAGTCAGTCCGTGACATCACCTTGTTGATGCAGGTCAGCGAGGACTACGTGCGCGATGTCATCCATGCGTTCGACGAGTGGGGGTTTGACGCGCTGGACCCAAAATGGAGCGGGGGACGCCCCCGGGCGATCAGTGACGAGGTGCGCGAGCACATCTGCCTGATCGCCCGTACATCCCCCGCCGACTGGAAGATCACCGCGTTTTCCACCTGGAGCCTGACGAAACTGGCCGAGCACCTGGTCAAACAGGCGGTCGTGCCGGCGGTCAGCCGTGAGACGCTGCGCCGGATACTGCGCGAGGGCAAGGTCTCGTGGCAGTGCACCACGACGTGGAAGGCCTCGAACGACCCGGATTTCATCGCCAAGATGCACCGGGTCCTGGCGCTCTACGACACTCCGCCGTCTGACGGCCGCGTGGTGTGCGTGGACGAGTTCGGCCCGCTGAACCTGATGCCCCGCAAGGGCAAGGCATGGCGACCGCAGGGTTCACCGCGCCGGCTGCGGGCGACCTACAACCGTTACGACGGCGTGATGCACATGCTCGCCGCCCTTGATCTG
>NZ_DATDBG010000241.1:0-8685 GCF_036524955.1 Streptomyces sp. | reverse complement strand
GAGCGGGTATCGGGGTCCGTAGGATGGTTTGCGTATTCGCAGGCGCAAACGGGAGCGCGTATGGAGACGTCGGCGCAGGACTCCGCGAACCGCGCGCAGGAGGCCAGGGAGCTGCAGCGGGGGTGGTACGGGGAGCCGCTGGGGGACCTGTTCCGGCGGCTGATCGCGGACCTGGGGCTGAACCAGGCGCGGCTGGCCGGGGTGCTCGGGTTGTCCGCGCCGATGCTGTCGCAGCTGATGAGCGGGCAGCGGGCGAAGATCGGCAATCCGGCGGTGGTCCAGCGGCTCCAGTCGTTGCAGGAGTTGGCCTCGCAGGTCGCCGACGGGCGGACCGGCGCGATGGAGGCGGCGGCGCGGATGACGGAGATCCGCGAGTCCGCGGGTTCCTCGGTGCTCGGCACCACCACGCACTCCGCGTCCGGCGAGTCGGGGGCGGCGACCCCCCGTCAGGTCGTCCGCGGCATCCAGACAGTGCTGCGCGCGGTGGCCTCGGCGGGCGAGATCGAGCGGGCCGCACACGCCCTCGCGCCCGCCCACCCGCAACTGGCAGAGTTCCTCCGTGTGTACGGCGCCGGGCGGACCGGGGACGCGCTCGCGCACTACGAGGCGCACCAGGACTGAGCGACGGAAGCGGGCCACCGGGACCGACCGCACGAGGAAGCACGAGGAAGTCCAGGGCGAGGCGGCGCAGGGCACGAGGGCGAGGGGACGGACGGCACACCATGGGTGAGGTCTTCGCGGGCCGGTACGAGCTGGTGGACCCGATCGGACGGGGTGGCGTCGGCGCGGTCTGGCGCTCCTGGGACCACCGCCGACGCCGCTATGTCGCCGCCAAGGTGCTCCAGCAGAGCGACGCCCACGCGCTGCTGCGGTTCGTCCGCGAGCAGGCGCTGCGCATCGACCATCCGCACGTGCTGGCCCCAGCGAGCTGGGCGGCCGACGACGACAAGGTGCTGTTCACCATGGACCTGGTGCGCGGCGGCTCGCTGTCGCACCTGATCGGGGACTACGGGCCGCTGCCGCCCCCGTACGTCTGCGTGCTGCTCGACCAGTTGCTCGCCGGCCTGACCGCCGTGCACGCCGAGGGCGTCGTGCACCGCGACATCAAACCGGCGAACATCCTGCTGGAGGCGACCGGCACCGGCACCCCGCACGTACGGCTGTCGGACTTCGGCATCGCGATGCGCAAGGGCGACGCCCGGCTGACCGAGACCGACTACGTGGTCGGGACGCCCGGTTACTTCGCGCCCGAGCAGATGCTGGGCGCCGAGCCCGACTTCCCCGCCGACCTGTACGCGGTGGGCCTGGTCGCCCTCTTCCTGCTGAGCGGCCGGAAACCGGACGCGGAGGCCATCAGGGAACGCTTTGTGGCGATGGGCATGCCGTCGGCGCCGACGGGGGTGCCCGAGCCGCTGTGGCAGGTGGTCGGCGCGCTGCTCCAGCCGGACCCGCACGCCCGGTTCCGTACCGCGACCGGGGCCCGCAAGGCGCTCGCCGCCGCGATCGAGCTGATCCCGGAGGGCGGGCCCGGCGAGGAGCCCGTGGAGGTCTTCGACCAGATCGGACCGCTGCCCGAGGGCTTCGGCCCGGACGGCCCGCTGGTGCGGGCCGCTGCGCGGCAGGCCCCGCCGTCCGCCGACCTGACCCGTGGTTTCCCGCTGGCCGCCCCACTGGCCGGCCCGCAGGCCGAGCCGGAAGCCGCCGCGCCGGGCGTACCGCGGGCCGCACCCCGATCCGTTCCGCAGGCCGCACCCGAATCCCTTCCGCGGTCCGCCGCACAGGCCACACCGCCGCCCGTCCCCCGGAGCGCCCCACCCCGCCCGGCCGGTCGCCACGCCGCACCGCTCCCCGCGTCCGGACCGATCACCCACACCAGGACCAGGGCCGAGTTCCCGCCCCCAGCGGCACCGGCTGCGGCACCGGCCCAGCCCCTGCCGCAGCCCGAGCCCCCGCCCCACCCCCAATCACAGCCGCAGCCGCAGCCGGCTGGGGCGTACCCCGTACAGACCGCCGACACCGCGTCGGCGCGCCTGCCCGCGCGCAGGCCGAAACCGGGACCGCCCGCCAAGGTGGTGATCCCGGTTCTGGTGCTGGCCGTGATCTGCTTCACGATCGGCTTCGTGGCCCTGGCCGTGTCCTGACGTCTGCCGTGCGAAGACGGGGCTCAGCGCGCCTACCAGGCGGGCGGCGGTCCGTACCCCGACTGCGGCGCCTCCGCAGTCGGGGTACGGACCGTGCGCGCCGCCCGCCGCCGCGCGGAGGCGATCCACCCGGCGAGGCCGAGCAGCAGCACCGTGCCGGCGCCGAGCGCGGCGAAAGCCAGGAACCGCAGCCCCGAGGTGCCCGAGGACGCGGCACCGCCGGCGGGCGCCCCGTTCGCCGAGGACAGGTCGTGCGCGTCGACGCCGATGCCGGCCACGCCCGGGTCGCCGTCGTACGCCGGCCCCGCCTGCGCCGCGCCCTCCATCTGGATCCGCAGGACGACCGGCACCGGGCCCTTCACCGCCGTGGCGACCTCGGGGTGCACGGTGACCGCGAAGTAGTACGGGCCCGCGTACCGCACTCGCGCGACCTGGTCGTCGCTCGCCGCCCGGTTCGCGTACGACACGGGCGCGAGCTGCTCGCTGATCGAGGTCTGCGCGCCCTCGTACGCGCGGTTCTCGCTGTCGATCAGTTCCCGCACCGGACTGTAGGCCGCGAGCCGCACCCCGGAGCTGACGTAGGCGGAGTCGTCGGTGACCTGGGCGCTGGAGAAGTTCGCGAAGACCGTGACCTGCTGGCCCCAGTCGACCGGCACCCGGTAGAAGCGGGTCTCACCGGGCAGCACCCGGTCCTTCCAGATGCCGGTCTTCACCGCGGCTGCGGTCCCGAACGACGTGCCGCCGCGGGCCTGCCGTGCGGTGCCCGTGGTGAGCGGCGTCGGCGAGGCGGTGCCGAAGCCCGGGGCGGGCCGCGCGGTGGTGCCCGGCTCGAGTGCGGGCTCGCCGACATAGCGCAGCTCCAGCGGCCACGCCCCGGGGTCGGAGGTCCCGTCGCTGGTCCGGTGCACCTGGAGGGTGTACTGGTCGGCGCCCTGGCAGGAGGAGGCCACGCCGATCAGCCGGGAGACCGCGGTGCCGATCGGCCGGACGTCGCCTTCGTCCTGGAAGTGGGAGTCGGCGCTGTCACAGTCCTCGCCCCCCGCGCTCTCCAGCTTCAGCTCGATGCCGTCGCCGTACGCCACCCGCGAACCGCTCGCCGGCACCGCGAACGCGGACGCGTAGGCGGAAGTCCTCGCGTCGAGCGCGATCCCGTAGTACTTGGTCTCGCCCGGACCGATGGTGTCCCGGTACGTGGTCGCGGGCTGCATCTGCGGCGCGTCCACGGTGGTGGCGGCTCCGGCGAGCGCCTTCCCCGCGGGCTGCCATACGGCGGGCGCGGCCGGTTCCCCGGACGGGGACGGCGTGCTGTCGGCGACGGCCCGGCCCTGGAGGGCGGTGAGCGCCAGCACAGCCGCCACCGCGGTGAACGCGGTGCGCCGCGTCCTGCCGCGGGCGCCCGGTTCCTGACCGTGCGTCATACCGCGACCGGGCCCGATGCCCTGACCGCCCGTCTCCCGGCCGCGCCTCGTGCCCTGACGTCGCGTCATACCCCACCCCTTGTCGTACGGTTCCGCGTGCGGTGCACCAGCGCCACCGCTCCCACTCCGGTGAGGGCCACCGCCCCACCCGTACCGGCCGCGATCAGGTCCGTGCCGGTGATGCCGCCGCGGCCGCCCGAGCCGGGCGAACCGTCGGCCGCCGCCGCAGCCGCGCTCGGAGAGGAGGCGGCCCCGTGGTGCCCGCCCTGCCGGGCGAGCGGCGGCGCGTGGTACTGCGGGCCCGTCAGCTCCTCGCCGGTGACCTGGACCCGGAGGATGACGCCGACGGCCGCGTTCCTGGCCAGCCGCGCGGCGTTCGGGCCCAGGCCCACCGCGATCCAGTAGTCGCCCGCGCTGTGCGCGGCGTGCGCCGGTTCGCCGTTCACCCAGCGATTGGTCCATGTGACCGGGACCGTACCGAGACCGACCGAGACCGGGGAGCCGTCGTACAGGCGGTTCTCGCGGGCGCCCGAGGCGTCCTCGACCGGCAGCCGGCCGGGGGCGTACGCGGAGGTCGTGACGAAGGTCGTGGCGCCGGCCGAGGGGGCGTCGAGCACCGGCTCGTTGGCGAACTGGGCCGCGTACGTGAGCTGCTGGCCCCAGCCGACGCGCACCCGGTAGTAGCGGGTCTGGGCGGGCAGCAGCCGGTCCCGCCAGACGCCGGTGGTGAGCGGGACGGCGTCGTTGAAGCCGGTGCCGCCGGTGACGTCTTCCGGGGTGCCGGTGACGGGCGCGGGCGCGGTCCCGTAGTCGGTCCGGGCGGCGGCCGGTACGGTGCCGTCCGGCAGCGGCGCCTCGGTGTCGTACCGCAGCTCGATCGGCCAGCGGCCCTGGTCGGAGGTGACGGCGCTGGTGCGGTGCACGGAGAGCAGGTAGCGCCCGGCCTGGTCGCACTCGCCGTCGTGGCCGTGGCTGGGGACGCGGCTGACCGCGCCGGTGAGGGTCATCGCGCCCTCGTCCTGCCCGAAGTGCGTGGACCGGGTGTCGCAGGTGTAGCCCGAGGTGCCGGCGGAGGCGAGCTTGAGCTCCAGGCCGTCGCCGTACTCGACGCGCACGCCCGGCTGCGGAACCGCCGTCGCCGACAGGTCCGCGGTGGCGGCGGCGTCGAGCGTGGCGGCGTACCAGCGGGTCTCGCCGGGGCCGATGGTGTCCAGGTACTGGCCGGGACGGATCGGGGCGGCCTTCCCGGGGCCGGGGCCGCCGGTGACGCGGGTGCCTCGCAGGCGGTAGGCGTCCGCGCTGAGCTGCGAGGCGCGGACCAGCTGACGGCCGAGCGCGGCGGCGTCCGGGGCGTCGTAATAGGCGCCGTGGCCGGCGCGGGCCATGCACTCCAGTTCCTCGCGGGCCGCCCCCTCGACCTGGAAGCCGACGGTGTCGATCCGCACGTCGAGGCCGTCGCCGGCGAGCCGGGCGGCGACCTCGCAGGGCCGGGGAGCGCCGCAGTTGGACTCGCCGTCGGAGACCAGCAGGATCGTCCGCCGCCCGCCGGGCGGCAGGTCACCGGCCGCCTTGGTCAGGGCGAGCGCGGTGGGGGTGTCGCCCCTGGGCCGGACGGCGGCCACGGCCCGCTTCACCGCACCGCGGTCCAGGGCGGTGACGGGCTGGACGAGGCTGGTGTCGTCGCAACCGTGCGGCTTGCCGGCGCCGTAGACCCGCAGCCCGGTGGGATAGCCGTCCGGCAGCGAGTCCGCCACCGAGCCGACGGCCGTACGGGCGGAAACGATCCGGGTGTGCCCCGAGCCGTCGGGCCCGGCCATCGAGCCGGAGGAGTCCAGCACCATGATCAGGCTGCCGTCCGGCCCGGCGGGCGGCGCGGCGGAGGCGGTGGGCGGCGCCGCCGCGAGACCAGCCGTCAGGGCCACCGTCACCGCTGCGGCCCGCGCGGCCCCCAGTACGGCGGCGGCCCGCCACGGCGGTGGTCGTCGGTCCACGTCACATCCCCCTCGCACCCCACGACGATGTCATTTGCTCAAGCAAAGTATCCATTTGCTCATGCAAACTCAAGTGACTGGTGTCACGGTACGGCAACAGAGGCTACGAGGGCGCCTGCCGCGGGCGGTTCCCGGGTCGGGGGGTGCGGCCGTACGGCTGCGGATACGGCGAAGGCCCCGGCCGCACGATGCGACCGGGGCCCGGAGAACACGCCGACGCCTTCCGGCATCTCACGCGCGCCTCAGACGTTGGTGCCGGAACCCGCCGGGACGGCGTCAGTGGCTTCCGTCCACAGGTCCTGCTCGGCGCGGTCCGCCTGAATCTGTCGGTACACAAACAGGCCGGCGACAGCGGCCAGTGCGACCAGGAGAAACTTCTTCACCGCGTGACCTCCTTCATATGTGGGACGTGCTCTGACGCGCCCGACTATACACAGCGGCCGATACCGAACGGTGATCTTGACGGCCCGCGCCCGCCACACGTACGTCACCTGAACGGCGGCCCAACGGCCACCCCGTACCGGAGTGCGGGTTCGGAGCCCTCCGCCGCGCCTGGCTGAGCCGAGCAGCGAACGACGAAGGCGACGTGGTCCGCGGTGTCACGGACGTACGTCGCCTTGTCGTGCTGGGTGGGGCTAACAGGACTTGAACCTGTGGCCTCTTCCTTATCAGGGACCGCTTCAAAAATGGCGAACACCGCAGGTCAAGGCGATGTCCCGATTTCATCCCATCTACAGCCATCTACATCCACGGGAGTACGTAGACACCGGCTGATAGTCGTTTGCGAACGCAATCTGTCCGGACAGATTCCGGACAGATTCCGGATGCTGATCACGCCGCCACCAGCCGCAAGCGGGCCCGACGTCGACCGACGATCGTCCCGTCTTCCAGCGCGGCGAGGGCCTGCCCGGCGTAGTCCGCAGCGGCGTGCGTGTAGAGCCACGTCACCTCGCCGGCGCGTTCGTGGCCGAGCAGCTCCTGGGTGATCGCCTCGGGTACGCCGCGGTCGTGCAGCCGACTCGCATACGCGTGACGTACGTCGTGGAACTCGGGCCACCAGAACGTGCGGCTGCGCTCAACCTTCCGCGTCCGACCCGTTGCCACGTCCTTCTCCTCTTCTATCCACTCCTTCGTCGTCTTCCGCACCACACCGGCGTCCTCGATGGCGCGCGTCCAGATACGCCGCCATCCGCTCCGGCGCATCGGCGCCCGGGCCGGCTGACCGTCCCGGCCGCGACGGTTGCGCCCGTGGAACACGAGCTCTTCCGGGTGCAATCCCTCCTTAGGATCGGTGCGCGCGGTGCTCGGCTTCTCGTCCGCCAGGAGCTCGGCGAGCACTCGGCACGCGAGACCAGTGAGCGGCACCGTACGTAGGCCAGCGTTGCTCTTCGGATACGCCTTGCGGCGAACGACGCCGCGGACCTCAGTCAGGACCTCACGGACCTGCAGTCGCCGGCGGTCGAGGTCCACCCAGCACGCACGCAGACCCGCGAGCTCGCCGAACCGCAGACCGGTCTCCTGGGCGACGATCAGGAAAGCGTGGTGGTAGTCCGGGACGTGCGCCCGGATCCGCCAGAGCTGGACGTAGGTCGGCGGCCGTCGGTCCTCAGGGTGGGCTTTCTTCACGGTCGGCAGCTTCACGCCCTCAGCCGGATTAAAAGGGATCCGCCGGTCGAGCCGGGCCGAGGTGAGCATGCGGTCCAGGATCTGGAAGGCCTTGATGACGCTGCCGGCAGCCAGCGGACCGCCGTTCCCGTCGTGCAGCCGGTTCACCCACGCCTGGATCTCCATATAGCCCAGCTCATACAGCCGGTGCGATCCGAAGGCCGGCGCGACGTGCGTCCGCCACATCCTCTCGTCCCGGTCCAGCGTCGCCTCCTCGCCAACCTGGACCGGCCACCAGATCTCATGCCAGGCGCAGAGAGTGATCTCGCCGCGGGCAGGGTCGAGCCATGTCCGTTGCCGGACGGCGGTCCGCATCTCCTCCAGGAGCGCGACGGCTTCGTCGTAGGTCGGTTTGTTCTTGTGATGTTCTCGGCCGTCCAGCCCGGTGTAGCGGGCCTGCCAGCTCCCGGAGTGGTCCTTCTCTGCTGGCCTCTCCGGCGTCGGGATCTTGCCCTTGCAGAACTCGCAACCGCACGCCGCGCTCGCGATCATGCGGGGGTTGTTGGTGGGTTTACGCCCCACGGGATACCTGCCATACGTGCTGACTGTTGTGCGTACGGCGCCGCCGGGCGCCTGCCGTGAGCTCGGCCGGCAGGGGAACGGGATCCCCGCAGAAGCACAGAGGGACACCCGAGATAGAAGGCAGCGGAGCGTCCAGGTCGGCGAGGATCGCGCGCACCTCATCGAGGAGCACGCCCTCCCAGTCCACGCCGCGTCGGACGAGGATCGTGACGTCGTCCGGCTCCCAGGCCGCAACGGCTGCTGGCAGGACGTCGACCACGACAATGCGCACGCACATAGGACCCCCAGGGGTGGATGCAATGGAATGCACCGCTCCGGGAGGACAGCGGTCTCCGCACGCTACATCGACCCGCGTAGTACGGCATCCATAAATGCGCACACACGCTCAATTTTTTGTTTTGCGATGAACTTCCCATCGGTTAGGCAACCCTGACTAACCGTCACATATTGATCATCACGAAGCCCTCATGCTTCGGCCGAGCGCCTCGGCGGTCTGGATCAGCGCCCGCTGCCCCTCCACGGGCAAGTTGCGGTAGATCCTCAGCAGCTTGGCCTCACGTTCCGCATCGAGGTCGCCAGGCACTTGTCGCCCGTTCGCCTCGAACATCTCGCGGACAGTGAGCCTCACTCCCTTGGCAAGGGCGCGTAGGTGATCGGGAGAGATCCCTCCACCGGTGCCGCGGCGGCGGGTCAGCCAGGCATTGAGCGTCGAGTACGGGATGCCTGTGACCTTCGCCAAGTCGCGCTGGGTCATCTGCATCTCGCCGAGTCGCCGCAGTACCAGGGCGGCGACGTCCTCGCCTGCGGGTGGGGGACTCGTCACAGGAGCACTATCTACGGCCACCATCTACATACGCAAGTAGAACGCGGAGCCTTCACCTGTTCGTGGGGCGCACTGGCGCATCTACATGACTCCTGTGCGCCGTCACTGTGCACACCTACACGCCG
>NZ_DATDBG010000240.1:0-6814 GCF_036524955.1 Streptomyces sp. | reverse complement strand
CTGCCCGCAGCCGTTGGCCTTCGCCTCGGCGTACGGTTCGAGGCCGGCGGCGTAGTCGCCGCCGCACGTGGCCTCACCCGTCCAGCCCCGTCCAGCCGACGGCGGCAGCGAGAAGTGCGCCGGGGAACGGCGCAGCCGGGGCGCGTTCCGCCCGGGGCGAAAGGTCCACACGCTGCCATCGGCATGCCGGTACGCCCTCAGTCCCTCGAACACCTCCCGCGCGTACTGCAAACGGACGCGCCCGGCAGGATCGGCAGTGGCCCGAAGGGCTGGACGCGGGCATCGTGCCAGCCGCGGTCGAGGTCGTGCTCGACGGTCGCCATGTGCACCTTCCTGCGGGTTTCTCCCCGAAGCCCGCAGGCCAGGACGTACGGTAACGCCAGCACCGGGGGGACGGTCGGGCGAGCCCGGAGGGGCGCCACAGCGGCGGATCCCTCGACGGGCGCACAAACGGACAGCGGGGAGGACCGAACTGTGAGCACTGGCGCGCCATCGGGCTGGAGCCCGGGGCATCGGCACTGGCGGATCAACACGACGATCACGGTCGTCTCCGTCGTGATCGCCCTCCTGAGCGCATCGGCCACCATATTCGGCGTTCTCCGCTCCCATACTCCGACCGTGAGGGCCATAGTCGACGTCCCCGCGCCATCGAATCTTCCAGCTGCGACGAAATCCCCGGAGCCGGGAAGCACGATGTGCACGGACGATCCTGACCGGAGCATGAGCGGATGGGGTCCCGCCCGTCCCCTCTATGATTCCGACAGCAGTCCGTATGCGACACTTGATTCCTTGTGGGAAAATCCCAATATCGGCGATGAGCGCGCCTTTTATGGAGTACGCGAGGAAGGCTCCACGGCCCCGTGGAGCCAGGATCTGGAAGTGAAGCCGGGCAAGCGCTACGTGGTGCGCGCCTACATCCACAACAACGCCGGTTCCGACCGTGCGGTGGCACGCGATGTCAACCTGGCGGTGAACCTGCCCACCTGCTCGGGCCTGAGCATCGGCTCCAACGCCTTCGTCAAAGCCAGCAACACGTTCCCCAATGAGATGTGGGGCAGCATCACCTTCACGTCTTCCCGAACCTTCAACCTGGCATACGTCGAAGGCAGCGCCCACCTGTACGGCAACGCATACGGAAAAGACGGAGTCAAGATCAAGGGCACCGCATTCCTTACCTCGGCGGGCACACTACTGGGGAGCGCGGCGCTCGACGGAAAGGTGCGCGCAGGATACGAGAACGCCCTGTATTTCACGTACGTTGTGCGACCGCAATTCGCGTCGTCGTAAAGGGGCGGCCCCTCGCCGGGCGGTCGGCGAGATGCGTGAGCGACGGAGAAGCGATGCGTGAGCGGACGTGCCGCTACGACGTGCCGCTACGACGTGCCGCTACGACGTGGGGCAC
Source organism: Streptomyces sp. (assembly GCF_036524955.1). Lineage (GTDB taxonomy): Bacteria > Actinomycetota > Actinomycetes > Streptomycetales > Streptomycetaceae > Actinacidiphila. The sequence continues at coordinate 5,412 of NZ_DATDBG010000240.1, read as the reverse complement.
GGCGGTCGGGTCCGCCGGCGAGGAACGGGGGCCTGTGGTCAGTCGGTGGTTCCGCCCGAGCCGTCCGAGCGCCAGAGCGCGCCCGGCGTGGCTTTGTCGGGGGTCTCGTACCAGCCCTGGGGCTGGCGGGGACGGGGGATCTCACCGCCCCGGCGGAGCATGCGGCCGTCGCGCACGTGGCGGCCGAGGAGGGCGCCGCCGAAGACCACGAAGCCGACGCCGACCAGCCAGGTCTCGACCGTGAGGACGGTGCCGACCGGGCCGTAGGTGACCGCGTTGCTGACGATCAGGGGTGCGAAGAAGAGGTGGGAGAAGACGCGCAGGCCGACCAGGCCGAGCATGGTGAAGACCGCGCCCGGCAGCGCGGTGCGCACGTCCACCCCGCCGCCGAGCAGGAAGTGCTGGCCCCAGGCGAAGAACAGCACGCCCAGCAGGAAGGTGAGGACGATCCGGACCGTGCTGACCAGGGGGCCGCTGCCCATGACGGCGGCACTCTGCGACTCGCAGAACAGGTACGCGGTCAGCACCGCCAGCCACACCGTACGGCGCCAGTCCCGGTGCCAGGGCCCGGACGGCATGTCCCAGATCTTGCGGTAGCCGGTCTCCACGCTCGCCACGAAGGACAGCCCGAAGTACGCCAGCGACGCCAGGCTCCACGCGCTGGTGGCACTGAGTACGTTGCGGGGCGCCGCGAACAGCCTGCGTACGCTGCGCGCGCCGTGCGAGTCCAGGCCCATACCGTCGACGACCCACTGCGCGAAACCGGGGCTGTGCTCCCACGGCGTGGCGGCGGCGACCACCACCAGCAGCGGCATCAACGTGACGAAGCCGAGCGCGGCGAACCCCATCGAACGGTGCATTAACTCGATGTGGCTGGCCTGCTTCCACAACCGCCCGGTTGCGGACCGCTTCCAGGCGCCCGTCAGTCCGGCCATGGCGTCACCTTTCCCCCCGCAGCGTTACCGCTGTGGATACCGGCCGAAGCACCCCGCGCGCAACTCCGGCCCCGCCAGGCCCCGTCAGGCCCGTCAGCCGTGATTCTCCGTCACCGAGCGGGGCGTGACGGTCGCTCCCCGGCACGATACTGAGAGCTTCGTCCGTGTACGGGAGGAGAAGGAGTCGTGCTGAACGGGTTTGCCGGGTTGACCACGGCGGTCGTGGCGGATGCGTGTGTGCGGGAAGAAGTGGCGCTGCGGGTCGCGCCCGCGGGGATCCGCGGCGTCGTGGGCGGCGCCACAGTGGCGGGGAGGGTGCTGGCGGCGCGGCACTACGGGAGCGTGGACGTCTTCCTGGAGGCGTACGGGCTGGCGCGCGAAGGCGATGTACTGGTGGTCGACAACGGGGGGCGGGAGGACGAGGCGTGCGTGGGGGATCTGACGGTGCTGGAGGCCCGCGCGGCGGGGCTGGCCGGGCTGGTGGTGTGGGGGCTGCACCGGGATACGGCGGAGCTGGTGGAGATCGGGGTGCCGGTCTTCAGCTACGGGAGCTGTCCGGCCGGGCCGGCGCGGCTGGATGAACGGGAGCCCGAGGCGCTGACCAGCGCGCGGTTCGGGGACCACCTGGTGACCGGTGAGGACGTGGTGTTCGCCGACGAGGACGGGGTGCTGTTCGTCCCCGCCGACCGGGTGGAGGCGGTGCTGGCGACGGCGCACGGCATCCAGCGGACCGAGCGCGAGCAGGTACGCAGGATCCGCGCCGGGGAGACGCTGCGGGACCAGACATCGTTCGGGGAGTACCTCAAGCGCCGCGCGGACGACCCCACGTACCACTTCCGCAGGCACCTGCGGCTGCTCGGCGGCGCGGTCGAGGAGTAGCCGTCTGCCCGGAGGGCCTGTAGCTGACGTGGTGTCAGGGGAGCCGCGCGCGCACGGGTGGACGCCCAGGTCGCCGCCTGCCGCGCACTGACCGCCGCCGGCGCGCGGGCGGTCGGCGGCTCGAAGGGTACGAGGAGGCCGCCGCCGCCTCGTAGCGCCGGTCCAACGGTCGGCCGGGCGTCCGCCAGGTGGAATTGGGGGTGCTTTGTCGGTGAGCCCTGGCATAGTCCGGGTATGGACACCGACCCCTTCTGGACCTTGATCGCAAAGTGCCGGCATCAGGGGCTCAGCGGCGACAAGCGGGACGGCTGGCTCCGGGACGAGCTGCGGTTGCTGTCGCCGGAGGGGATCGTCCACTTCCAGGCGTGTCTGGAACACGTCACCGACCAGGCGTTCACCTGGAATCTGTGGGCCGCCGCGGACCGGATCTTCGGCGGCTGGTGCTCGGACGACACCTTCTGCTACTTCCAGCGGTGGATGATCGGCCTCGGCCGCGAGGTGTTCGAGGCCGCCGTGTTCGACGCCGACACCCTCGCGTACGCCCCGGAAGTCCTGCGCCTGTCCGGCCTGCCGCGCGAGACGTGGGGAGAGGCGTGGCCGGAGTGGGACTCCCTGAGCTACCTCGCGCCGGAGGCGTACGACGCGGTCACCGGCGCCACGGACGACGGTGACGCCTTCTACCGGGCCACGACCGCCTTCCTCGATGCCGACCGCCCCTACCGGCTGCGCCCCGCGGCCCCCTCCGGCTCCCGCTGGAGCGTCCTGGACGAACCCGAGGCGGCGCGCCGCCTGCCCCGTCTCAGCGCGATGTTCCCGATGGGGGCGCACCACTGAACGCCGGGCCGCCCCCGGGCGGCGGGACTCAGACCCCGTTGACCAGGCGGATGTAGCGGACCCAGTCCCAGTTGGGGCCGGGGTCGGTGTGGGTGGTGCCGGGGACCTGGACGTGGCCGATGATGTGGTTGCGGTCCTTGGGGATGCCGTACTTGTCGCAGATCGCCGCGGTGAGAGCGGCCGAGGCGTGGTACATCGCCGTGGTGAAGTACGACGGCTGGTCCACCCACCCCTCGTGCTCGATGCCGATGCTGCGGGTGTTGTAGCCCCAGTTGCCCGCGTGCCAGGCGATGTCCTTCTCGCGGACGCACTGGTCGATGGCGCCGTCGGAGGACCGTACGACGTAGTGGGCCGCCGCCGCGTGGTTCGGGTCCTGGAAGAGCCGGATGGTGTCGCTGAACGTCTCCTGGGTGACGTGGATGACCACCAGGTTGACGGGATACGTCGAAGGGCGGTTGGACACCGTGTAGTTGGAGGTGCTTGCCGGAGCCCAGACGGCGGACGGGTAGTCGACGGTGGCCGCGGCGGCGGTGCCGCTTCCGGCCCACAGGTCGCCCGCGAGGGCCCCGGTGGCCGCGGCGCCGAGCGCGAGACCGCCGCGGAGGAGGGAACGGCGGGTGGGGGAGGTGCCGGCCGGGGCGGCGGAGTCACCGGCCGGGGCGGTGGTGCCGGCGGTGGCTGACGGGTCGGCCGGGGCTGACTGACCGGTCGGGTCCCACGGATTGAACTGGCCCGGTGCGTGGGGGAGTGGGTGACGGCTGGGGCGTTCCATGGCGGGCTCCCTGGGGCGTCAACGAACAGGCGAGTGCATGACAAAAAGCTCGGGCTCGTCCATCGTGCGGCCCGTGCCCGTGACCTGCCAAGCGGTTCGCGCACCGGCAGAGGTCCAGACCGGTGGCGCCTCCCGTGCAACCACCGCCGGGTGCCACCCCGTACTCGCCGGAAAACCGGACGCGTCCATTCACGCACTGTAATCACATCCGTCCCCTCCGCATAACAACTGACACACGCTCACATCACCACTCGGCCACGCCAGGTGCCCGCTTCACCCCTTCTGGGCCCGCCCCGACCCATTGCTCCGCCTCCCCAACTCTTCGATTCGGCTTGGAAAACCTGTCAGCCTCTATTAACGTTCGATAACGCAGCGCGGTCGTCACCGCCGCCGCAGAGGCGGCACCGTGCGCTTGCCGAATCCCGTCCGCGGGAACCGGGGAACCAACTACAAGGGGTGAATCGGGCAGCACGCGGGCCCGTAGGAGACCTTCCTGCTCCGAACCCGTCAGCTAACCCGGTAGGCGAGAAGGAAGGAAAGGAGAGCGCCCACCGTGGCGTCCAACCAGCCTGCCTACGCCCCTGCCCCTCCGGGCAGCGACACCGCCGGGGAGTGGGACGAGTTCCCGGCTTCTCCGTCGGAGCCGCCGAGTTCCCCGGACTTCTCGTACTTCGCCGCCTCCTCCGGCGCTTCGCGCCTCCCGGAGGCCCCAGGCTCCCCCGGCCTCCCGGACTCTCCGGACCTCTCCTCCTTCCCCGGCTCCCCGGCATTCACCGGATCAGCCGATTCCGTCGAATCAACCGCCTACGGCGCCGCGCTGAGCGGCAGCAACCGGCTCCCGCGCCAGCGGAACATCGCGCGCGGCTCCACCGTCATCGGGATCGCGGCGATGGCCGCGGTCGGGGCCGGAGGGGTGGCGGTGGCCGCCGCACCCGGTGCCGCCCCCGCCCCGGACGCCGGACCCGCGCCGATATCGGCCCCGGACGTCCACTCCTTCGCCGACGAACTGCCCGCGCCCGGCGTCTCCGGAGCGCCGCGGACCGCCGTGCCGCAGACCGCGCAGGAGGACGCCGGCACTCCGGACCGTACGACCCCCGCCACCGCCGCGCCGGCCGCCATCCCCGCACCGGCCGCGACCCCCGCGGAGAGCGCCGCCCCTTCGCCCGCCACGAACCCCGCCACGAACCCCGCTGCGGAGCTCGCCGAGGGCGCCGCCGCCCCGACTCCCGCGCCCACCGACCCCGGCGAGGCCCTGCGCGCCCGCATCCTCGGCCAGGTGGCCGCCCAGCGGGAGGCGGTCGCCCAGGCCGAACGGGAGGCCGCCGACCGAGAAGCTGCCCGGGAGGCCGCTGCCCGCAAGGTACGCGAGCAGGCCGCCGCCGCGAAGGCCGCCGCCGAGGCGAAGGCGAAGGCCGACGCGGAAGCCGCCGCCAAGGCCGAGGCCGAGCGCCTGGCCCAGCTCGCCCGCTCGTACATCAAGCCGCTCGCCTCGTCCACGCTCGACGCCGGCTTCGGCGAGGCCGACCTGTGGGCCAACCTCCACAGCGGACAGGACTTCACCGCCCCCACCGGCACGCCCGTGCACGCGATCCACACCGGTACGGTCAGCTCGGCCGGCTGGGCGGGCAGCTACGGCTACCGGGTCGTGCTCACCCTCGACGACGGCACCGAGCTCTGGTACTGCCACCTGTCCACGATGGTGGTGACCTCGGGCAGGGTCACCACCGGCGACACGATCGGCCGAGTCGGCGCAACCGGCAACGTACCGACGCCCCACCTCCACCTGGAGGTCCGGCCCGGCGGCGGCGAGCCCGTCGACCCGCTGCCGTGGCTCCGCACGCACGACGTAGCCGTATAGCCGTAGCCGTCCGCTCCTTCCGCTTGCCCGTCCTCTTCCTCATCCGACGACCACAGACCGCTGACCCCGCATCACCTCCTCACCATCCAACCCCCATACCCCGGCGGCCCTGGCGACTCCCCCCAGCCAGGGCC
>NZ_DATDBG010000239.1:0-20312 GCF_036524955.1 Streptomyces sp. | reverse complement strand
AACGTCCGCACACCAACCCGGCCGTCTACATCGTCGGCAGCGTCCTGATGCCCGGGGCCTGGCCCGGCGTGGGCTCTCCGATCCCACCGGAACGGGCGCCCACGCCCCGTGGAAGAAGCCGCCGGCCCCGCCCGGCGGCTTCTTCCGTACGGCCAACGTCTCTCAAAGGAACGTCCCTCAAAAGAACGCCACGCCGCCCCTCACCCCGGCAGGGTGAACGCCTTGATCCCCAGCGCCCCGGCAGCAGCCGCCGCCGCGCCGACCAGGCCGGCGTCCGTGCCGAGTCCGGCCGGGACCACCTTCACGCGCGCGGCGAAGGAAAGGGTCGCGTAGCGGGAGAGGTGGCCACGAAGGGGGTCGAAGAGGACGGGACCCGCGTTGGCGACGCCGCCGCCGACGACGGCGACCTGGATCTCGACGAGGGTGGCGATGGCGGCGACACCGGCCGCCAGGGCCTGCGCGGCGCGGTCGAAGGAGGCCCGGGCGAGGGGGTCGCCGGAGCGGGCGGAGTCGGCGACGGCGGCGGCCGTCGGGGCGGTCCCGGCGGCCGGGCGCCAGCCGCTGTCGAGGGCGCGGCGGGCGATGTTGGGGCCGCTGGCGATGCGTTCGACGCAGCCGCGGGAGCCGCACGGGCAGGAGTCGCCGTCGAGGTCGACGCTGATGTGACCGATGTGCCCGGCGTTCCCGGTCGGGCCCGGCAGAAGGGCTCCACCGAGGACCAGGCCGCCGCCGACGCCGGTGGAGACCACCATGCACAGCGCGTTGTCGTAACCGCGGGCGGCCCCGAACCAGTGCTCGGCGGCGGTCATGGCGACCCCGTCGCCGGTCAGGACCACGGGCAGCCCGCCCACCGCCGCCGACACCCTGGGTACGAGCGGGAAGTCGCGCCAGCCGGGCACGTTGACCGGGCTGACCGTCCCCCGCCGTGCGTCCACCGGCCCCGCGCTGCCGATACCGACGGCCACCACGGCCGGCCACTCGGGGGCGGCCCGCAGTTCGCCCAGCACTTCCAGGACCGCGCGCATCACGCTCTCGCCGCTCTCCCCCGCGGGCGTCGGCCGCAGCACCCGCACCCGCAGCCGCCCCTCCGCGTCGACGAGCGCCCCGGAGACCTTCGTACCGCCGAAGTCGAGTGCGCCCACGAACGGACCGGTCTCGCCGTGTGGGTGCATCGCTGGGGGATCTCCTGTCGTCGTACGGGCCGCGGTGACCGCTCCCGGAACCCTCCTGGCCGCAGGGAATCCTCGCACCCGCGACCCCGTGTCCGGGCAGCCACGGCCGATCCCCCTGGCCGGATTCGACCCGTTCGACCCATTCGACAACTTCGTTTGCTTCGAACCCGCCGATCCGAGAGGGGGTCCGCCCCGGCACGAAGGGATCGGGCCCGCGCCGGCCGGCCTACCGCCCCGCAAGACCCTCCAGCTCCGCCCGCCCCAGTCCCGCGAGCCCCGCGACCTCGGCCGGGTCGAGGGCGCCGCAGTCCAGGCCGCGCAGCAGGTAGCCGCTCAGGGCGCGGGCGGTGGCGGGCTCGTCGATGATGTCGCCGCCGGCCCTGGCCACGTACGCGGCGAGGCGGTCGGCGGAAGCGGCGAAGCCTTCGCGGTAGAAGGCGTAGACGGCGGCGTAACGGGTGGGCAGGTGGGCCGGGTGCATGTCCCAGCCCTGGTAGTAGGCGCGGGCGAGGGAGCGGCGGACGAGGCGGTAGTGGAGCTGCCAGGCGGAGTGGACGTTCCCGGTGGGGCCGACCGGCAGCACGTTGGTGGACCCGTCGGAGAGCCGTACGCCCGTGCCCGCGGCGGCGACCTGCATGACGGCCTTGGCGTAGTCGGCGGCGGGGTGCTCCATGGACTGGTGGGCGGCGCTGACCCCGCAGGCCGCGCTGTAGTCGAAGGTGCCGTAGTGCAGTCCGGTGGCGCGGCCCCGCGCGGCGTCGATCAGCCGGGGCACGGTGACCGTGCCGTCCGGGCCCAGGATCGACTGCGTGGTCTCGATCTGGATCTCGAACCCGATCCGCCCGTCCGGCAGCCCCGCCGCCCGCTCGAACTCCTGGCACAGCCGCGCCATCGCCGCCACCTGCGCGGGGAAACTGACCTTCGGCAGCGTGAGTACGAGCCCGTCCGGGAGGCCCCCGCCGTCCAGCAGCGTGGTCAGGAACAGGTCGAGCGTACGGATGCCGCGGTCGCGTACCGCCGCCTCCATGCACTTCATGCGGATGCCGATGTACGGGGGCGCGGTCCCGTCGGCCACCGTGGCGGCGACGGCGCGGGCGGCTGACACCGCGGCGGCGTCCTCCTCCGCGTCGGGCCGGGGCCCGTACCCGTCCTCGAAGTCGATCCGCAGGTCCTCGACCGGTTCGCGCCGCAGCTTGGCCCGTACCCGGTCGTGCACCTCGGCGGCCGGGCCGGCAGGCAGTCCGAGGACGGCGGCGAGCCCGGCGGCGTCCGGTGCGTGCGCGTCGAGGGCGGCCAGCGCCCGGTCGCCCCACTCCCGTACGGTCCCGGCGGTGAAGGCGTCCGCGGGTACGTACACGGTGTGCACCGGCTGCCGGCTGCCGGGGTCGCCCGGGTAGCGGCGGGCCAGTTCGGCGTCGGTGGCGGCGAGCGACGCGCCGATCTCCGTACGTACCGCATCGGCCAGTGTCGTAACGGCCGCCTGAGCCATGGACCACCCTCCCGGACTTCAACAGATCGTTGAAGCGACGCTAGCGGGGGGCGTACTGGCTGGTCAACAGCGTACGGCAGCGGCCTCCGCACGCCCGGGGGCGGGCGGAGGCCGGGAGGGTGCGCGCGGATTCAGCCCTTGCGGGCCTTGATCTCCTCGGTGAGCTGGGGGACGACCTGGAAGAGGTCGCCGACGACGCCGTAGTCGGCGAGGTCGAAGATGGGGGCTTCGGCGTCCTTGTTGACGGCGACGATGGTCTTGGAGGTCTGCATGCCGGCGCGGTGCTGGATGGCGCCGGAGATGCCGTTGGCGATGTAGAGCTGCGGGGAGACCTGCTTGCCGGTCTGGCCGACCTGGTTGCTGTGGGGGTACCAGCCCGCGTCCACCGCCGCGCGGGAGGCGCCGACGGCCGCGCCCAAGGAGTCGGCCAGCGCCTCGATGATCGAGAAGTTCTCCGCGCCGTTGACGCCGCGTCCACCGGAGACCACGATCGCGGCCTCGGTGAGCTCCGGGCGTCCGGTGGACTGGCGCGGAGTGCGGGAGACGACCCTGGTGCCGGTGGCCAGCTCGCCGAAGGTCACCTCCAGGGGTTCCACGGTGCCGGTCGCGGGGGCCGGCTCGACGGGGGCGGAGTTGGGCTTGACGGTGATGACCGGGGTGCCGTGGCTGACCCGGGACCTGGTGGTGAAGGCGGCGGCGAACACCGACTGCGTCGCCACCGGGCCCTGCTCTCCGGCCTCCACGTCCACCGCGTCGGTGATGACGCCCGAACCGAGCCGCAGCGCCAGCCGGGCCGCGATCTCCTTGCCCTCCGCTGAGGACGGGACCAGTACGGCGACCGGCGAGATCACCTCGGCGGCGGCCTGCAGGGCGTCGACCTTGGGTACGACGAGGTAGTCGGCGAACTCCGGCGCTTCGGCGGTGAGCACCTTGACCGCGCCGTGCTCGGCGAGCACCGGGGCGGCGGTGTCCGCGCCGGGGCCGAGGTGAACGGCGACCGGCTCGCCGATCCGGCGGGCCAGGGTCAGCAGTTCGAGGGTCGGCTTGCGGACGGCACCGTCCACGTGGTCGACATAAACGAGGACTTCAGCCATGGGAATGCTCCTGCGGAGAAGAAAAGGTGTGCGTGCGGGGCGGGGGCCGGGTGGTGTTCCACCTGTGCCGCCGTACGGCACGAGCGTGGGCCACCCGAGGTGCGGCTAGATGAACTTCTGGCTCGCGAGGAACTCCGCGAGCTGTTTGCCGCCCTCGCCCTCGTCCTTGACGACCGTGCCCGCGGTGCGCGGCGGGCGCGCGGTGGCCTCCTCGACCGCGGTCCACGCGCCGGCCAGGCCGACCTCGGCCGCGTCGATGCCCAGGTCGGACAGGTCGAGGGACTCCACCGGCTTCTTCTTCGCGGCCATGATGCCCTTGAACGAGGGGTACCGCGCCTCACCGGACTGGTCGGTCACCGACACCAGCGCCGGCAGCGACGCCTCCAGCCGTTCGCTGGCGGCGTCCCCGTCCCGCCGCCCGGTGACCTTCCCGTCCTCCACCGCGACCTCGGACAGCAGCGTCACCTGCGGGACGCCCAGCCGCTCGGCCAGCAGCGCGGGCAGCACCCCCATCGTGCCGTCGGTGGACGCCATACCGCACACCACCAGGTCGTATCCCGCGTGCTCGATCGCCTTGGCCAGCACCAGCGACGTTCCCATGACATCAGTGCCGTGCAGTGCGTCGTCCTCGACGTGCACGGCCTTGTCCGCGCCCATGGACAGCGCCTTGCGCAGCGCGTCCTTGGCGTCCTCGGGCCCCACCGTCAGTACGGTGATCTCCGCGTCGTCCGCGGCCTCCGCGATCTGCAGCGCCTGCTCCACGGCGTATTCGTCCAGCTCCGACAGCAGGCCGTCCACCGCGTCACGGTCGGTGGTCAGGTCCTCGGCGAAGTGACGGTCACCCGTGGCATCGGGCACGTACTTCACTGCGACAACGATCCTCAAGCTCACGCCTGCTCTCCTACTGCGTCGTCCTGCACGTCTACGTCGACTGCTGCGACCCGCTGCCCCCGCCCGGGTCAACCACCCCGGTCAGGCCCGGGAAGGTGTCCCGGATTGGCAGCATAGGCCCCATGGTGGCGGCTCCCCAGCGGGGCACGGCAACTGTCCCGACCGAAATATTACTCGCCAGTACACAGAGCTGCTTCCCCATCCGCAAGGTCTGTGAACTGTGACCTGTCCGACGCTGCCGGGGCGCACACCGGCGCGGCCGGGTCAGCGAGTCCGCCGGGCGGGCCTCGACGGGGGACTCGGGCGGGGGCCTCAGCGGGGCAGCCGGTGGAAGCCGCCGTCGTGGTACAGGAGGGGGCGGCCGGGGCCGTGCGGGTCGCCGGCCACGGCCTGGGCGACCACGATGCGGTGGTCGCCCGCGGGAACCCGGCTCAGCACGCGGGCGACGAGCCAGGCGGAGACGCCGTCGAGCAGCGGTACGCCGTGCGGACCGGGCGACCAGGCGGTGGGCGGGCCGAAGCGGTCGGCGCCGCTGCGGGCGAAGACAGCGGCCAGCGCCTCCTGGTGGTCGCCGAGCATGTGCACACCGACGAACGGCGTCTCCGCGACGGCGGGCCAGCACGAGGAGCCCAGGCTGACGCCGAACGAGAGCAGCGGCGGTTCGGCCGCGACCGAGGTGAGCGAGGTCGCGGTGAAGCCGACGGGGCCCGCCGGGCCGGCGGCGGTGATCACGGCCACTCCGGCGGCGTGGCGGCGGAAGGCCGAGCGGAAGACGGCGGAATCGAGGTCCGGCGTGCCGGGGGGGTCCTGATCAGGCGCGGAGGCGGGGTCGGCGGTGGGCGGCGCGGGGTCGGCGGTGGGACGGGACGGAGCATCCGTCGCGGGATCGGCCTGGCGGTTGTTCCGGAGGTGGGTCGGAGCAGTCACAAGGTTCGTCCTTCTGGAGCTGGCTGGAGCAGCGGGCCGGCGGCGCGGCGGGGCGGGGGTGCTCAGCGGTTCTGACAGCGCGAACTGGAGTGCCGGCCGAGGTCGACGTCGGCGCGCGCGGACAGAAGGGGGTCTCGCGACATAACGTCAGAGTGACGATGGGGGCGGCGGATCGTCAAGGCCCGGACCGGCATCTGGAATGTCCGTCACACCTGCGGCGATGTGGTTTACCCCGACCACGTGCTCGTTTGTCACACCGTGCGTCACTCGGGTCACGCCCGTGCGCGCCCCGCCGCGCCGGCGCCCGTCCGCCGCCGCTCAGACCGCCGCCCCCAGCGCCGCGATCACATCGGCCCGGCGCGGCTGGCCCGCCGCCCTGCGGACCACCGAACCGCCCGCGTCGAGCACGAGCACCGTGGGCGTCCTGAGGATGTTCAGCCGCCGCACCAGGTCCAGATGGGCTTCCGCGTCGATCTCCACGTGCCGGACGCCCTCCACCATCCCCGCCACCTCGCCGAGTACGCGCCGCGTCGCCCGGCAGGGCGCGCAGAACGCGCTGGAGAACTGCACCAGTGTGGCCCGCTCCCCCAGCGGCCCCCCGAGATCGGCGACCGTCAGCCGTTCGTCCGCGTCCTTGGCCCGCACCCGGATTCTCCCCTCCCCGCGCCGATGGATGAGCCCGTACGCGCTCGCGACGGCGAGCACCGCCAGGCAGACGATCAGCCCTGTCATGACCGTCCTTCCTCGTCGTACGACACTCCGTCGTACGACACTCCGCTGTTCCGCCGCTCGCTGTTCTGTCACACGCTGTTCTGTCACACGCCTTCGGCCGCCCGCCGCCGCGCGCACACCGTCACAGCCACAACGGATTCCAGCGTTCACGGGCCCGCAATGATTCCCGTGGGTGCGATCCCGCCCCGATGGACCATGCTGTCAGGCATGGAGATCGATGTACGAGGGCCCCGGTTCGCCGCGACGCTGACCACCGTGGTGCTCGCGGCCGTGCTGATCACCGGCAGCGGCCCGCTGCTGGCCGTCCAGTCGGCGGTCTTCGCGGTGGGCGCGGGAGCCGGGGTGACGAACTCGCCGTACGGCTGGCTGTTCCGCACGCTGGTGCGGCCGAGGATCGGGCCGCCGCCCGCGATGGAGGACGCGGCGCCGCCGCGGTTCGCGCAGGCCGTGGGGCTGGTTTTCTCGGTGGTCGGGGTGATCGGTTACATCGTCGGGCCGCAGTGGCTGGGCCTTGCCGCGACGGCGTGCGCTCTGGCCGCCGCCTTCCTCAACGCCGCCTTCGCGTACTGCCTGGGCTGCGAGGCGTACCTGCTGCTGAAGCGGGCAACGGGCAGGAACAAGGGCCACGGCGAATCGACGTACGCCTGACGTACCGCGGACGCGGCGCTGACGTGAGAAGAATCTCGCCGCAACGCGGGCGCGCGGGATGACACGGGGCCCGCCGTCAGGGCACCATCGCTCAGCGGCCGATATAACCCACGGGCGCGTAACGTCGGCGGGGTGCCGCCCCGGAAAGAGCAGGTGCCCGCCATGGCCGAACTCGTGTACCCGCCGGTGATCGGCTTCGCCCGCACGATGTTCAGGGTGCAGGGGCTGCGGTTCGACATACGCGGCACGGAGAACGTGCCGCGCGAGGGCGGCGCCCTGCTGGTGAGCAACCACATCGGCTACCTGGACTTCGTGTTCTGCGGGCTCACCGCGCTGCCCGCCAGGCGGCTCGTGCGGTTCATGGCGAAGGAGTCTGTCTTCCGGCACAAGGTGTCGGGGCCGCTGATGCGCGCGATGAAGCACATCCCGGTGGACCGCGCGGCGGGCATGGACGCGTACGGGCACGCGCTGGACGCGCTGCGCCGGGGCGAGATCATCGGGGTGTTCCCGGAGGCGACGATCTCCCAGTCCTTCACCCTGAAGTCGTTCAAGTCCGGCGCCGCCCGGCTGGCGATGGAGGCAGGCGTGCCGCTGCTGCCGATGGCGCTGTGGGGCACGCAGCGGCTGTGGACGAAGGGCCGTCCGCGCAGCCTGGGCCGGACCAAGTTCCCGATCACGCTGCGGGTCGGCGAGCAGATGCGGCCGAACGAGGACGAGAAGCCGGGCGCTCTCACCCGGCGGGTGCGGCTGCGCGTGCAGGAACTGCTGGAGGACGCGCAGCGCTCCTACCCCGGCCGGCCCTCGGGCCCGGACGACCGCTGGTGGCTGCCCTCACACCTCGGCGGTACCGCTCCGACGCCGGAGCAGGCGGCCGAACGCGAGCGCGTCCAGCAGCCGCAGGCCGGCTGACGCGTGGTCCGTCGTCACCCGGATCCCCCGCCGGCCGGCCGCCGGGCCGCCCCTCACGCCACCGACGCCAGCTCCTCCGCGATCGCCGCGGCGAAGCCGTCCACGTCCGCCTCCGTCGTGTCGAAGGAGCACATCCAGCGCACCTCGCCGGTCGCCTCGTTCCAGAAGTAGAACCGGTAGCGCTTCCGCAGCCGCTCGCCGACCTCGCGCGGCAGCACCGCGAAGACCGCGTTGGACTCCACCGGCCGCAGCACCGTGACTCCGTCGATGTCCCGTACCGCCTGCTCGAGGCGGCGGGCCATCGCGTTGGCGTGCGTGGCGCCGCGCAGCCACAGGTCGCCGGCCAGCAGCGCCTCGAACTGCACCGACACGAAGCGCATCTTGGAGGCGAGCTGCATGGACATCTTGCGCAGATACGGGATGCCGCGTACCCGTTCGGGGCTGAGGACGACGACGCACTCGCCGAGCAGCAGCCCGTTCTTGGTACCGCCGAAGGACAGGATGTCCACGCCCGCCTCGGTGGTGAACCGGGCGAGCGGCACGCCGAGGGTCGCGGCGGCGTTCGCGATGCGCGCGCCGTCCAGGTGCACGGTCATGCCGAGCTGGTGGGCGTGGTCGCAGATCGCCTTGATCTCCTCGGCGGTGTAGCAGGTGCCCAGTTCGGTGGTCTGGGTGATCGAGACGACCTGCGGCTGCGCACGGTGCTCGTCGGTGAAGCCGTACGCCCGCCGGTCGATCAGCTCGGGGGTGAGCTTGCCGTCCTCGGTGGTCACGGTGAGCAGTTTCAGCCCGCCGACCCGCTCGGGTGCGCCGCACTCGTCGACGTTGATGTGCGCGGACTCGGTGCAGACCACGGCGCCCCAGCGCTCGGTGACGGCTTGCAGAGCGACCACGTTCGCGCCGGTGCCGTTGAAGACCGGGAAGACCTCCGCCCGCGGTCCGAAGTGGCGGCGGAAGACCTCCTGGAGGTGCCTGGTGTAGTCGTCCTCGCCGTAGGAGACCTGGTGGCCGCCGTTGGCGAGGGCGAGCGCGGTGAGCACTTCGGGGTGCACTCCCGCGTAGTTGTCACTGGCGAATCCGCGCACCCGCGGATCGTGACGCCGTACGGCGTCGGTGGCGAGCTGCTCGGTCACGGTGGGGGCGTCAGCCACTGTCGGGTCCCGTTCACTTCCGTAGGGCTCCGGTTCCAGATGTCCGCGACGGCGTCGGCGAGGTCGCGTACGTCGGTGAAGCCGGCGAATTTGGCGTTCGGGCGCTGGGCCCGCAGTTCATCGTGCACCAATGCCTTGATCACCAGTACGGTGGCCGCCGCCGTGGGACCGTCGGGGCCGCTCAGCTTGCGGAAGGAGTCGCTGAGCGCCAGCGTCCACGCCTCGGCTGCCGCCTTGGCCGCGGCGTAGGCGGCGTTGCCGGCCGTGGGCTTGCTGGCGCCGGCTGCGCTGATCAGTACGTACCGGCCGCCGCGGCTGCGCATCAGGCCGTCGTGGAAGGCGAGCGAAGTGTGCTGGACGGTACGGATCAGCAGGTTGTGCAGCACGTCCCAGTCGGCGAGTTCGGTCTCGGGGAACGACGCCGAGCCACGCCAGCCGCCGACCAGGTGGACCAGTCCGTCGGCCCGGCCGTGGTCCTTCTCGATCCTGCCCGCCCAGTCCTGGGTGGCCTCCAGATCCAGCAGGTCCACGATCTCACCGGTGATGTCCGCGCCTCCGGCGTCGTACCGCGCCGCGTCCACCGCCTCGGCCAGCCGCTCGGGGTCGGCGTCGGCGGCGATCACATGGCCGCCGGCCCGGGCGAGCCGCTGCAGCACGGCGCGGCCTGCCGGTCCGCCGGCGCCCGCGACCGCGATCACCGCTCCGTCGAGTCCGCCTGTGTACGTGTCGGTCGTCATCTCCGCCTCCTGGGCCTGACCGGTCACGCGGCGCCCCGCTGCACGCCGTCGCCGGTGATCCCCTTGGTCGAGGCGATCACGTCGCGCAGCTTCTTCGCAAGGGCTTCGTAGAACATGCTGAGCGGAAACTCGTCCGGCAGCACGTCGTCCACCAGCTTGCGGGGCGGGAGCGACAGGTCCAGGGCCTCGGGGCCCTTGGCCCAGACCGAGCCGGGATGCGGGGAGAGGTACTTCGCGACCAGATCGTAGGCGGCGAACCAGTGCACGAGTTTGGGCCGGTCGATACCGTCCCGGTAGAGGGTCTCGATCTCGGCGCAGAGCTGGTTGGTGACCTGCGGCGCGCGCTCCCAGTCGATGTGCAGGGTGTTGTCCGTCCAGCGTACGGCGTCGTGCTTGTGCAGGTAGGCGAAGAGGAGCTGCCCGCCGAGCCCGTCGTAGTTGCGCACGCGGGCGCCGGTGACCGGGAAGCGGAACAGCCGGTCGAAGAGGATCGCGTACTGCACGCCGAGACCCATCGGGTGTCCCTCGGCCTGGAGCTTCACGGCCTCCTTGAAGCTGGTCAGGTCGCAGCGCAGCTCCTCGAGGCCGTACATCCAGAACGGCGCGCGCTGCTTGATCATGAACGGGTCGAACGGCAGGTCGCCGTGGCTGTGCGTGCGATCGTGGATCATGTCCCAGAGCACATAGGTCTGCTGGGCCAGTTCCTGGTCCTCGACCAGCCGGGCGGCGTCCTCGGGCAGTTCCAGGCCGAGCGTCGTGACGGCGGCGGCGGTCACGGTACGGAACCGGGCCGCCTCGCGGTCGCAGAAGATGGCGCCCCAGGTCCAGCGCTCGGGGGCCTCACGGACGGCGACGGTCTCCGGGAAGAGCACCGCGGAGTTGGTGTCGTAGCCCGGAGTGAAGTCCTCGAAGGTGATCGGCACGAAGAGCGGGTTGTCGTACCGGGTGCGCTCCAGTTCGGCCAGCCACTCCGGCCATACGACGCTCAGCACGATCGCTTCGAGGTTGCGGTCGGGATTGCCGTTCTGGGTGTACATCGGGAAGACCACGAGGTGCTGGAGGCCGTCGCGGCGGTCCGCGGCGGGCTGGAAGGCCAGCAGCGAGTCGAGGAAGTCGGGGACGGCGAAGCCGCCGTCGGCCCAGCGGCGCAGGTCGGTCACCAGCGCGCGGTGGTAGGCCGCGTCGTGCGGGAGCAGTGGGGAGAGCTGCTCGACCGCGTCCACCACCCGGCCGAGAGCGCGCTCGGCGTCGCCCCGGCTGGGCGCGTCCTCGGCGTCGAAGTCGATGGAGCCGTCCTTGCGCTGCCAGGGTCTGATGGCCTCCACGGCCTCCCTCAGCACTGTCCACTGGGGGTGTCCGGTGATCCCGTCGCCGGACATCCGGCCCTCACCGGTCACCTTCGGTGAAAGAACTTCACTCATGACCCCTCCTCGCAAAAGAACCTTCCGTCTGACCACCGTAGCCACGAGATGGTTTCCACTTCAAGCGGAGCCGGCGGAATTCATCCTGTCGCACGGTAGTGAGGCCGCAATTCTTCCGGCCGATCCCCGGATTGGATCAACAGAAGTTGCGATATCGCGCCGAATGGGTGAGGGGGCGACGACAACTCGTCACCGGGCGTTCAACGGGCGGCGGCCCGCGCTCGCTAGGGTGGCCGCCATGAGCTTCCTCACCGTCGGTCACCGCGGGGTCATGGGCGTCGAGCCGGAGAACACCCTGCGCTCCTTCCGTCGCGCCGAGCGGGCGGGACTGGACCAGATCGAGCTCGACCTGCACCTGAGCAAGGACGGCGCGCTGGTCGTCATGCACGACGCGACGGTGGACCGCACCACGGACGGCAGCGGCCACATCCGCGACCTGACGCTGGCCGAGATCCGGGGCCTGGACGCCGGACTCGGCGAACGGGTCCCGGTCTTCGAGGAGGTGCTGGACGCGGTGAGCAGTCCGATCCAGGCCGAGATCAAGGACGCCGCTGCGGCCCGCGTGCTCGCCGAGACCCTGCGCGAGCGCGGCGAGACCGAACGGGTCAGCGTCCTGTCCTTCCACGACGAGGCGCTCGCCGAGACCCACGCGCTGCTCCCCGAGGTGCGTACGGTCCTGGTCGCGAGCAGGCTCGGCCCGGAGATCGTCACCCGCGCCCAGGCGGTGGGCGCCCGGCTGGTCAGCCTGGACCTGACGCACCTGAGCCTCGATGTCGTACGGCGCTGCCAGGCCGCCGGGATCGCGGTGATGGCCTGGACCGTCAACACGGCGCAGGAGTGGGCGCTGGCCCGCGCGCTGGGCCTGGACGGGGCGGCCACGGACCTGCCGGAGGAAGCGGCGGCGTAGCCGTACACCGGCGCCGGGCCACACCCCGGACAAGCCGTGCCCCACCCCGTACGACAGGCGTCGTCCACCGGGCGGCGCAGGCGCCTTGGCGGTTTGCCGCAGGAGCCCGAACGGGCTTGTCCACGGGACGGGCCTGTTCACCGAACCCGA
Source organism: Streptomyces sp. (assembly GCF_036524955.1). Classification (GTDB taxonomy): domain Bacteria; phylum Actinomycetota; class Actinomycetes; order Streptomycetales; family Streptomycetaceae; genus Actinacidiphila. The sequence goes on along the minus strand of NZ_DATDBG010000239.1, from coordinate 8,084 downwards.
TTGTTCAGGCGAGCTCCTTGGTCAGCAGTTCGAACTCCAGGCCGTCACGGGTCGGCACCCCGAACCGCGCGTCCCCGTACGGGAAGGGACTGGTCTCACCGGTGCGCCGGTAGCCCCGCCGGACGTACCAGGCTATGAGCTCTTCCCGGACCGAGATCACCGTCATGTGCATCTCGGCGGCCTTCCACTCCTCCAGGGCGAACCGCTCCGCCTCCGCGAGCACGGCCTTCCCGAGCCCCGCCCCCTGGAGCGCCGGCCGCACCGCGAACATCCCGAAGTACGCGTGGTCCCCCCGGCGTTCGAGCTGGCAGCAGGCCACCAGCCCACTGCCGTTCTCCACCGCCACCAGTCGGCTGTCCGCCCCTTGTACGACGGCCAGCACGCCCTCCGGATCGGTCCGCTGGCCCTCCAGGATGTCCGCCTCGGTCGTCCACCCGGCCCGGCTGGAGTCACCGCGATAGGCGGACTCGATCAGCGCGACGAGCGCGGGCACGTCGTCGGCGGTGGCGGGGCGGAATACGGGAGTACCGGTCCTCATGGCCGCAGGGTATTACGGCCGACTGACAGCGCCCGGTCCGGTCAGGGCGGCGCCGGGGGGCGCACAAGGTGGCCGCACGCCCCCGGGGCAACCCCGTGCGCTTGGGTGTGCGCCCTCGGGGCCGGGCAGATCCCTGGCGGGTCACCGTTCACGGCAGGGGGAACGGGACGGGGCGCTCGGGGAGGGGCTGATGCACGGACCGCCGCTGGTGGCGTGGCTCCTCGTGGTGCTCTGCGCCGCCGCCTCGGTGTCCTGCCTGGTACGGCCGGAGGCCGGTGACGAGGCGCTGATGGGGGCCGGCATGGCCGCAATGGCCGTGCCGCTGTCCGTCTTCGACCCGCGGCCGTGGGGCGCCCCGGTCTTCGCCGCTGTGTACGCGCCGGTTCTGGCGCGCGCCCTGCTGCTGACCCGCCACCGCCCGGGTCACCATCTGCACCATGCGGTGTGCGCCGCGGCGATGGTCTACATGGCGGTCACGATGGCGCGGGCGGGCCCGTCGCACGCGGGCCACGCCGAGCACGCGAGCGCGGGCACCCCGCTGCTGACCGGCCCGCTGCTGCTGTACTTCGCCGGATACGTGCTGCGTACCGGCATGCTGCTGGTCGCCGAGCCCGCCCACCGGCCGCTGATATCCGGCGCCGGCGGCACCGTACCGCTGCGGCACGCGCCCGAAGTGGCCGTCGCCTGCCGGGTGGCGATGGCGCTGGGGATGTTCGCCATGCTGTTGCTGGCGGGGTGACCGACACGTCCTGTGAGTGATGCGTCACATCGAGTCCAGGCCCGTACACGGCCCGGCCGCCGCCTCCTAGGGTGAGGCATATGACGGTCCCGTACGTGCTGCTGATCCTCGGCGCACTTGCGGCGGCGACAGCGCCGCGTCTGCTCGGCCGTGCCGACTGGCCGGAACGCGAACCGGTGCTGGCCCTGTGGGTCTGGCAGTGCGTGGTCGCCGCCGTGCTGCTGTGCTGCGTCTCGGCGCTGACACTCACCGCCTCGGCAGCCTGGTCACAGGTGCGCGGCCATGTCTTCGCCTTCGCGCCGCGGGGCGTCGTGGAGGCGTACGCGCTCTCGGAGTACGGCCAGGGGGCCGGCGCCCTGGCGGTCCTCCTCGCGCTCGGCGGGGCGTGGACGGCGGCGATGCTCACCCGCGAGGTGCGGGCCGCCCGCACCCGGCGGCGGCGGCGCGCGGCCGAACTGCGCGCCCGGGCACCCCGGCTGCCCGGCGAGACGGTACCGCCCGGCGAGCGGCTGGTGGTTCTGGAGGACCCGCGCTCGGACGCCTGGTGGCTGTCGGGGGCGGACCCGCAGCTGGTCATCACCACGGCGGCGCTGAGCCGGCTCAAGGGCCGTCAGCTGGACGCGGTGCTGGAACACGAACAGGGCCATGCCCGCGCCCGGCACCATGTGCTGCTCCACTGGGCGGGCGCACTGGCCGGCGGCTTCCCGCAGGTGCCGGTCTTCGCGGCCTTCCGCGACCAGGTGCACCACCTGGTGGAGCTGGCCGCGGACGACACCGCCTCGCGGCGCGTCGGACGGCGGAACACCGCGCTCGCCCTGGTCCAGCTCAACGAGGAGCGCGGGGTGTTCGGTCCGGGCCCGGCCCCGCTCGCCGCGGTGCCCGGCCGTGTGAGCCGGCTGCTCGACCCGGCCCCGCGGCTCCCACTGGCCCGCCGGGTGCGGCTGACCGCCTGTGCCCTGCTGGTGCCCGCCGTCCCGTTAGTGGTCGCGTTCGGCCCCGGAATCGGCGCTCTCGCCTGACCATGGACGCGAACCGGGAGCCGACGGGCGGGGCCGCGTGTGTTCCGGACGCCACCGAGGTACCGGCCGCGTTCCTGCCGGGTCTGGACCTGCTCGGCCGATGAGGCGGATGGTGGAAGGAGGACGCCGGAGACGCCGGATGCCGGTCCCGGCGATCCCCCGCGTCGCCGGGACCGGCATCCGGTCCCGATACCCCACACGGACCGCGGTCCGGTGAGTCGCGCTGAGTATATTGGCTCGGAGCCAGTCAACGCAGGAGTAAAGCATGTCCCCTCGGAGCGCATCGGTCAATGAAGCGATGCGTCAGCGCTCCCGGGAACGGCTGTTGCAGGCCACCGTGGAGCTGGTCGAGGAACGCGGTTACGAGGCCACGACCTTGGCCGATATCACCCGACGCGCGGGTTCTGCCCGCGGCCTCGTCTCGTACTACTTCTCCGGCAAACGCGCGCTGCTCCAGTCCGCGGTGCACCGGCTGATGAGCCGGGAGGTGGCCGCGGCCCTGGAGGGCGACCGGCCCGCCGAGGACGGCCAGGAGGTGCTGGCCCGGGCCATCGACGCGGTCCTCGCCCTGAGCCGGACGCACACCACCCTGATGCGGACGCACATGGCGTCGATCCTGCAGGAGGGCTTCATCCAGTGCCCCGAGCAGCAGCGGCTGGCGGCCCTGCTGCGCGACGCGGTCGACGCGTGGGGGGCGGCCGACCCCGAGGAGGAGTACCGGCTGCTGCGGGCCCTGCTGATGGGTGCGATGGTGGCGCTGCTGCTGCCGGGCGCGCCGATGCCGGTCGCCCGGCTGCGGGCGGAGCTCTTCCAGCGCTACGGCCTGAAGTGGTCCGCGGGCGTGCCGCCGGACGAGGCCGGGACGGCGGTCCCGGCGGTCGGCACCGGGTCACCCGAGCAGTTCCCGTCCGTGTGAGCCGGGGGTGCGGGCCGCCGGGCACCCGGACGGAGTCCGTACAGGAGAGTGACAGCGGAACGTCAGCGGAACGTGACCCCCTGCCGAAACGGCGTTCGGTGGCGCATGCTGAACACAGGCCGCGGAAGGGAGCACCGCCGTGCTACGCGTCGCAGTCGTGGGGTCGGGTCCCAGTGGTGTGTACACCGCCGAGGCGCTGGTCGGCCAGCGCACGGGCCCGGAGGTGGCGGTGGACGTGCTGGACCGGCTGCCGTGCCCGTACGGGCTGGTCCGGTACGGGGTCGCGCCCGACCACGAGAAGATCAAGTCCTTGCAGGGCGCCCTGCGCAAGGTGCTGGAACATCCGCGGATCCGCTTCCTCGGCAATGTCGAGGTGGGCCCCGCGCTGACCCCCGCGGATCTGCTCGGCATGTACCACGCGGTGGTGTACTGCGTGGGTGCGGCGACCGACCGCAGGCTCGGGGTGCCGGGCGAGGATCTGCCGGGCAGCTACTCGGCGACCCGGTTCGTGTCCTGGTACAGCGCGCACCCGGACGAGCCGCCGGACGGTTTCGCGCTGCAGGCCCGGTCCGCGGTGGTGATCGGCGTCGGCAATGTCGCCGTGGACGTGGCCCGGGTGCTGGCGCGCGGCGCGGAGGAGTTGCGGCACACCGACGTACCGGACGCGGCGCTGCGGTCGCTGGCGGCCAGCGAGGTCAGGGACGTCCACATGGTGGGGCGGCGCGGTCCCTCGCAGGCGAAGTTCACCACGAAGGAGCTGCGCGAGCTGGGGGCGCTGGCGGACGCGGACGTCGTGGTCCACGAGGAGGAACTGGCGCTCGATCCGGCGTACGCGGACCCGGGCGGGCTGCCGGCCGCGGCGCGCCGCAATGTGGAGGTGCTGCGCGGCTGGGCGGACCGGCCGCCGGGCGGACGCTCGCGCCGTATCCACCTGCGGTTCTTCCTGCGCCCCGCGGAACTCACCGCGGGACCGGACGGCCGGGTGGGCGCGGCGCGGTTCGTACGGACCGCCCCCGACGGGCGCGGCGGCGTCATGGACACGGCCGGCGGCGAGGAGATCGGCGCGCAGCTCGTCCTGCGTTCCGTGGGCTACCGGGGAGTGCCGATACCGGGCCTGCCGTTCGACCCGGTGCGCGCCGTGGTGCCGAACGAGGCGGGCCGGGTCCTGCAGGACGCTGCCGCCTCCCCCGGCGAGTACGTGGCGGGCTGGATCAAGCGCGGCCCGACGGGGGTGATCGGTACGAACCGTCCCTGCGCCAAGGAGACCGCCGCGGCCCTGTTGGCCGACGCCCCCGCGCTCCTTTCCCGGCCGGTGGCCGACGACCCGCTGACCGCCCTGCGCGCGGCTGGTCTGCGCCCGGTGGCGTGGCCGGGCTGGCTGGCGATCGAGGCGGCGGAGGCGGCTCTCGGTCACTCCCTGGACCGCGGCACGGTCAAGATCCCGGACTGGGCAGGGCTGCTGGCGGCTGCCCGGACGGCGGTCTGAGGGCGGGCCTGCCGCCGGCCGGCGCGTCCGACCTGCGGCGATCCGCGCTGAAAGGGCCATTGTCAGTGGTCGGGTGCAGACTCTGTGATGTCGGACACCATGGACATCCGGAGGTGAGGCGTCATGAGCGATGTGCTGCTCGCGGTGGGTACGCAGAAGGGGCTGTTCCTCGGGCGCAGGGGCGGCAGGGGCTGGGGGTTCACCGGGCCGCACTTCCCGATGCAGGCGGTGTACTCGGTGGCGATCGACACCCGGCGGGCCGTGCCGCGGCTGCTGGTCGGCGCGGACAGCTCGCACTGGGGTCCTTCGGTGTTCCGCTCCGACGACCTCGGCGAGACCTGGCACGAACCGGCCCGGCCGGCGGTGAAGTTCCCCGAGGACACCGGCACCTCGCTGGAGCGGGTCTGGCAGCTCCACCCGGCGGGCCCGGCCGCACCGGACGTCGTGTACGCCGGCACCGAGCCCGGCGCGCTCTTCCGGTCGGACGACGCAGGCGAGACCTTCTCCTTCGTCCGCAGCCTGTGGGAGCACCCGCAGCGCCCCGAGTGGGCAGCGGGATTCGGCGGGCAGGCCGTGCACACCGTGGTGACCCACCCCTCGAACGCGGATCTGGTCACGGTCGCCGTCTCGACCGGCGGGGTCTACAGATCCAAGGACGGCGGCGCGACCTGGGCGCCGTCCAACAGCGGCGTGCAGGCCACCTTCCTGCCCGAGGAGCAGCGCTACCCGGAGTTCGGGCAGTGCGTGCACAAGGTCGCCCAGGACGCGGTCGATCCCGACCGGCTCTACCTGCAGAACCACGGCGGGGTCTACCGCAGTGACGACGCCGGGGCCAAGTGGACCGACATCGGCGCCGGCCTGCCCGCCGACTTCGGCTTCGCGGTCGCCACCCACAAGCACCGCGGCAACATGGCGTACGTTTTCCCGCTGAGCGCGGACGCCCACCGGATGCCGCCCGACTACCGCTGCCGCGTCTACCGCACCGAGGACGCGGGCGCCGGTTGGACTCCGCTGTCCGACGGGCTGCCCCAGGATCCGTCCTACAGTGTGGTGCTGCGCGACGCGATGTGCACCGACGACGCCCAGCCGGGCGGGGTGTACTTCGGCAACCGCAACGGCGAGGTGTACGCCAGCGCAGACCAGGGCGACTCGTGGGAGACGGCCGTCTCCCACCTGCCGGACGTCCTCTGTGTACGGGCGGCCGTCGTGTGAGCGGTCCGGCTCACGGCCCAACGGGCGGGCAGCGCGCGGGTGCGGGTCGCGTGTGCGGGTGCCCGTCCCAGCCCGGTCCGGGCGGCGCCGTCCGCGGCAGTGGCCGTTGAGCCAGTAGAGTGACGGTCCGTGACAGCACGACCATTGCACGAGATCGTCGAGGCGGGCTGGGCGAAGGCGCTCGACCCCGTGGCGGACCGGATCGCCGCGATGGGGGACTTCCTCCGCGCGGAGATCGCCGCAGGCCGCACCTATCTGCCGTCGGGGGCGAACGTGCTGCGCGCGTTCCAGCAGCCGTTCGACGACGTACGGGTGCTGATCGTCGGCCAGGACCCGTATCCGACACCGGGGCACGCGGTGGGCCTGAGTTTCTCGGTGGCGCCGGACGTCCGCCCGCTACCGGGCAGCCTGGAGAACATCTACCGCGAGCTGGGCACCGATCTCGGGCTGCCGCAGCCCGCCAACGGCGACCTGACCCCGTGGACCCGGCAGGGCGTCCTGCTCCTCAACAGGGCGCTGACCACCGCGCCGCGGCGGCCCGCCGCCCACCGCGGCAAGGGCTGGGAGGAGGTCACCGAACAGGCGATCAGGGCGCTGGCCGCCCGGGGCCGCCCGCTGGTGTCCGTACTGTGGGGCCGCGACGCGCGCAACCTGCGACCGCTGCTCGGCGACCTGCCGGCGATCGAGTCGTCGCACCCCTCTCCCATGTCCGCGGACCGGGGGTTCTTCGGCTCACGGCCGTTCAGCCGTGCCAACGAACTGCTGGCGCGGCAGGGCGCGCAGCCGGTGGACTGGCAGCTCCCGTAAGCGGTACTTGACGGTACTCTGCCCGGGTGACGACGCATTCCGATACCCCGGCGGGCTGGTACGCCGACCCGCAAGGCACTCCGAACCTGCTCAGGTACTGGGACGGCGCCCAGTGGACCGAGCACACCAACCCCGGTCAGGTGCCCCAGCCTCCGCAGCAGGCCGGCGGCAGCGCCTGGGAGGTGCCCGTCAGCAGGCAGCCCGACGCGGCGAAGGTCCAGCGCCAGGTGCAGCAGCAGGCGGGGATAGCGCCGACCGGGTTCGGCGGCGGCACGCTGTTCAGCGAGCCGGTCCTGGTGGTGAACCAGAAGGCCAAGCTGATCGAACTCGTCAACGAGTACAGCGTCTTCGACCAGAACGGCCGCACCCTCGGCTCGGTGGTGGAGGTAGGCCAGAGCACCGTGAAGAAGGTGCTGCGGTTCGTCTCCAGCGTCGACCAGTTCCTCACCCACAAGCTGGAGGTCAGGGACGCGCAGGGCCAGCCGCACCTGGTGCTCACCCGGCCCGCGAAGTTCATCAAGTCCAAGGTGCTGGTGCACCGCGCCAACGGCGAGCCGCTGGGCGAGATCGTGCAGCAGAACGCCATCGGCAAGATCAACTTCGCGTTCGTGTACAACGGCCAGAAGATCGGCGCCATCAAGGCCGAGAACTGGCGGGCGTGGAACTTCGCCATCGTGGACCACACCGAGACCGAGATCGCCCGGATCACCAAGACCTGGGAAGGTCTTGCCAAGACGATGTTCACCACGGCGGACAACTACGTGCTGCAGATCCACCGGCCGCTCGCCGACCCGCTGCTGAGCATGGTCGTGGCCTCCGCGCTCACCGTGGACACCGCGCTCAAGCAGGACTCGCGCGGGTTCGGCTGAGCCGGTGCCCGGTCCCGCGTCCGCCGCACCGGCCCCCGGCCCGCCTGACGCCCCGTCACCCGCCGCCGACTGGGTGCTCGGCGTCGACTCCGGCGGCTCCGGGGTACGGGTGGCCCTCGTGCGTGCCGACGGCTCCGAGGCGTCCGCGCCCGCCGTCGCCGACCGCCCGGCCGTGATCGGCGAACGCGGTGTCGACGCCACCAGTCTGCTCGACCTCGTACTGCCACTGGCCGAGGGGCTGATGCGCGCGGCGGGGGCTCGGCGGATCGCCGCCGCCTGCGTCGGCGCGGCCGGCATGGCCTCGCTCGGCGACGACCTGCGTGCCCGGCTGCCCCCAGCCCTGCGGGACGCTCTCGGGGTATGTGAACTGGCGCTCGCCGGGGACGCGGTGACGGCCTACGCGGGTGCGCTGGGCCTGCGGGCCGGCGTGGTGGTCGCGGCGGGCACCGGCATGATCGCGCTGGGCACGGCTGCGGACGGCACCGGCTGGCGGCGCGC
>NZ_DATDBG010000238.1:0-6707 GCF_036524955.1 Streptomyces sp. | reverse complement strand
AGTTCTCCGGCGGCGGGCGCCCCTGCCACGTTCCGGCCCGCTACAGCGCCACGCCCAGCAGCGCGTCCACCGCGCGGGAGGCGAGGCCCGGGGCGCCGGTGTCGGTGCCGCCGGACGCGGACTGGGCGGCGGCCCAGCGGTCGACCGCGGTGAGGGCGCGGGGCGCGTCCAGGTCGTCGGCGAGGGCGTCACGGATCTCCTCGACGAGGGCGTCGGCCGACGGGCCGTCGGGTCGGGCGACCGCGGCCCGCCAGCGGGTCAAACGGTCCGCCGCCTCGGCCAGCACCGCGTCGGTCCACTCCCAGTCCGACCGGTAGTGGTGGGCGAGCAGGGCGAGCCGGATCGCGGCCGGGTCCACGCCCGCGCGGCGCAGCGTCGAGACGAAGACCAGGTTGCCCTTGGACTTGGACATCTTCTCGCCGTGCAGCGCGACCATCCCGGCGTGCACGTACGCCTTGGCGAACGGGTACTGGCCGGTCAGCACCTGGGCGTGCGAGGCGCCCATCTCGTGGTGCGGGAAGGCCAGGTCCGAGCCGCCGCCCTGGACGTCGAAGCCCATGCCGAGGTGGTCGAGGGCGATGGCGACGCACTCGATGTGCCAGCCGGGGCGGCCGGGCCCCAGGGACGCGCCGTCCCAGCTCGGTTCGCCGTCGCGGGCGGACAGCCACAGCAGCGGGTCGAGCGGGTTCTTCTTGCCCGGCCGGTCCGGGTCGCCGCCGCGCTCGGCGGACAGTCCGCGCATCGCCGCGGCGTCCAGACCGGACACCTTGCCGAACTCGGCGTCGGACTCGACCGAGAAGTAGACGTCGCCGTCCAGCTCGTACGCCGCCCCGGCCTCCCGCAGCCGCTCGATCAGCGGCACGATGCCCGGGATGGCCTCGACCGCGCCGATGTAGTGGGCCGGCGGCAGCATCCGCAGGGCGGTCATGTCCTCGCGGAACAGCGCGGTCTCGCGCTCGGCGAGCGCGGTCCAGTCGTCGCCGGTGTTCGCCGCCCGCTCCAGCAGCGGGTCGTCGACGTCGGTGACGTTCTGTACGTACTGCACCTGCCGCTTCGTGTCGAGCCACACGCGCTGCACCAGGTCGAACGCGTTGTACGTCGCCGCGTGGCCGATGTGGGTGGCGTCGTAGGGGGTGATGCCGCAGACGTAGATGCGGGCGACGGGGCCGGGGTCGACGGTCACCGGTCCACCGGTCGAGGTGTCGTGAAGACGGAGTACACGTCCGGTGCCGGGGAGGGCAGGGACGTCGGAAACGGGCCAGGCATGCATGCCATGAGGTTAACCGTGCTGGTGACGGGGAAACGAGCGCGGGTCTCAGACCGGCGGCCACGGGATCGACGGCCACTGCCCGCCGGGCACGGGATGCGCCCCGGTCTCCAGCAGCCGCCGCACCCTCGCCCGCAGTGCCGCCGTCTCCGCGGTGGTCAGCAGCTCCCCCAGCCGCTCCCCCAGCGACCCGTCCAGTTCCGCGGCGAGTTTCTCCAGTACGGTCACGGCCTCGGCGAGCAGCGGCTCGCCCGCCCATCCCCACAGCAGGGTGCGCAGCTTGTCGTCGGTGTGGAAGGTCACCCCGTGGTCGATGCCGTAGAGGCGGCCGTCCGCGGCGGGCAGCAGGTGGCCCCCCTTGCGGTCGGCGTTGTTGATGACGGCGTCCAGTACGGCGATCCGCCGCAGGCGTATGTCGTCGGCGTGCACCAGCAGCGCGGTGCGGTCCTCCTCCACCTGGGCCTCGGCGACCGCCTTCCAGCCGGGCGCGGGCTCGGCGTCCTCGGTGAGCGCGAGCAGCGCCCCGTCCTGGTCCCCCGCCGACTCGATCCAGAGCTGGACCATGCCCTGGCCGTACGGTCCGTCCCGCAGCACGGTGGGCGGCACCAGGCCCCACCCGGTGGCCTCGGACACCAGATAGGCGGCGAGCTCGCGCTGGGCCAGGGTGCCGTCGGGGAAGTCCCACAGCGGGCGCTCCCCCGCGACGGGTTTGTAGACGCAGGCCACGGTACGGCCCTCGTGCACGGTCTCGCAGTACAGCACGGCGTTGGAGGCTTCTCGGACCTGTCCTCGTACCGTCAGCTCACCGGTGGTGAGCACCTCCGGGCCGGGGCTGCCGTCGGGGTTCAGGCCGACCTCCGGTACCCGTTCTGACGCGGGCATACGTGTCCTTCCGGGTCCAGGGGGAGGCTGCACAGCGGGCAGGGCGGCCGGCCCGCGGAGACCACGTCGAGCGCCCGCTTGGCGAACGAGCGGGCCTGAGCACCGGTCAGCAGCACGCGCAGCAGCGGGGGGCCGTTCTCGTCGTCCTGGAGCAGGTCCTCCTCGGCGGCCTCCAGGTCCTCCTCGTCGTCACCGACCAGCTCGACCAGCGCCTGGGCCTCGATGACCATGCGCTCATGGGCGCCGTCCCAGGCCAGTGCCATGGTGCCGACCCGGAACTCCTCGTCGACGGGCACGTCGAGCGGCCCGGTGTCGGCGAGTTCGGTGGGGGCGACGGCCGGTACGGGGGCGCTGCCGCCGGTGCGCCGGACCACCTCGTCCAGCAACTCGTCGATCCGCTCGGCCAGTGCGGCCACCTGGGTCTTCTCCAGCGCGACGCTGGTGGTCCGGCCCTCGCCGGATGCCTGCAGGTAGAACGACCGCTGGCCCGGCTGGCCGACGGTCCCGGCCACGAAGCGGTCCGGCTGTTCGTAGAAGAAGACCTGGCGGGGCACGTCCTGCTCCGTTTGCTCGACTGATCGACTGATCGGCTGCTGGGGGGTGCGGTGGTGGTGCTGGGTGCTACGGGTGGTGCGCGGTCCGCGGCTGCGCTGCCGGTGACCCACCCTACTGCGGAAGCTGATCACGGGGCGCCGGTGGAGCCGCCCACCACCGCGTCGTGCGGGGCGCCCTCGACCTGCGGCTCGCGCGGGACGAGCGGGCTGAGGTCGCCGGTGTCGCCGAGCCGCAGCAGGAAGGGGCGGTGCGGGGTGTAGCGGATCACGGTGACCGAGCAGGGGTCGGTGCCGATCCGCTGGAAGAGGTCCAGGTGCATGCCGAGGGCGTCGGCGGCCAGGGCCTTGATGATGTCGCCGTGCGAGCAGAGCAGGTAGAGCGCGTCGGGGCCGTGCTCGGCCTCCACCGTCGCGTTCCACTCCCGTACCGCGTCCACCGCCCGGGCCTGCATCGCCCGCATCGACTCGCCGTGCTCGCCGGGGAAGACGGCGGCGGACGGGTGCCGCTGCACGGTGGCCCAGAGCGGTTCCTCGGCGAGTTCGCTCAGCTTGCGGCCGGTCCAGTCGCCGTAGTGGCACTCGCCGATCCGGTCGTCGGTGCGCAGCGTCAGATCGGGCCGGGTGTCGAGCAGCGGTCGTACGGTCTCCTGGCAGCGCTGCAACGGGCTGCTGACGACGACGGCCAGCGGCAGCGCGGAGAGCCGGGCGGCGAGCGCGGTGGCCTGGGCCCGGCCGGTGGCGTCCAGGGCGACGCCCGGACTCCACCCGGCCAGCACTCCGTCGGCGTTGGCGGTCGACCGGCCGTGCCGGACAAGGATCGCGGTGGGCATGCCCGCCACCGTAACCCTTCCGGGGTGCGGCCGTTGTGCTGGGTGACGGCCGTGGCGGGGAAGATCCCCCCGAGCCCCCACCACGGCCGCGGAATTTCCGTGATCCGCTGTCTCCGACGTCTCGTTGCCGTCCCACCCCCTGGGTAAGGTGCAGCAGGGGTCGAGGGGGCCTCCTGGAGTCGGGATCGCGAAGCAGGTGGAGATGTTCAGCAGGGCGACGAGGAGCCGTCCGCCGGCCGTGACCGGACCGGGTCCCGCGGGGGCGGACTGGTCACCCTACGCCCGCCTCGAGGACGCCGCGGGGGCGTACTTCCTCCACGCCGACGTCGCGCTGGACGCCATCGCCGGGGTGCTGGGCCGACGCCGGGTTCGCGGTTTCACGCTGGAGCGGGTGGTGGACCTGACGGAGGCGGGGGCCTCGGTCTGGCAGGAGGCCGCGGTCTGCGACGGACGGCGGCTGATCCTGTGGCACAGCGAGGAGTTGGCGGACGACGACGCGCCGGGCGGCACCGTACTGGACTCCTCGCTCCAGGTGCTGCCGCTGGACTCGTTCGGGCACGTGGGCATGCGGACGCTGGTCGGGCGGGACGAGCGGGGCCGGCGGGTCGACCGCGGGGTCTACCTGGTGCTGGCCACGGCGATGCCGCACGAGCTGTCCGCGGTGTCGGCCGACCCCGACGCGCCGCTGCCGGTCACGTCCGCGAAGTTCCGCCCGGAGGCGTTCCGCTTCAGCAAGTCGCTGGACGACGGCGGCGCCGGTCAGATAGCCCGGCTGATCGACTTCGGCCGTCTGCTGGGGCGGCTGGTCCCGGGCTGAGGGTCTGTCGAGCCGCCCCCGACCGCCGTTACGCCAGGCCCGCCCGCTCCAGTGCCGCGACGCCCGCGCGCAGGCCCGCGGTCCGCTCCTCCAGGGAGAAGCCGGCGGGAGCCAGGGTGAGGGTGGTCACGCCGGCCTCGGCGTACTCCCGCATCCGGTCGGCGATCCGCGCGACCGGGCCCAGCAGGCAGGTGGAGTCGATCAGTTCGCGCGGTACGGCCGCCGCGGCGCCCTCCTTGTCGCCTCCGAGGTACTTCTCCTGGATCTCCGCGGCCTCCTTCTCGTACCCCATGCGCCGCGCGAGCCGGTTGTAGAAGTTCTGCTCACGACTGCCCATGCCGCCGACGTAGAGCGCGGTGTACGGGCGGAAGAGGTCGGCGAGCGCCGGGACGTCGTCGCCGAGGGCCAGCGGCAGCGTCGGGCAGACGTCGAAGCCGTCCAGGGTCAGTCCGGCCTTCTCGCGGCCCGCCCTGAGATGCTGGAGCGCGGTCTCCTCCAGGTGGGCGGCGGAGGGGAAGATCAGCAGCGCGCCGTCGGCGATCTCGCCGGTCTGCTCCAGGTTCTTCGGGCCGATCGCGGCGATGTAGAGCGGGATGTGCTCGCGCTGCGGGTGCACGGTCAGCTTGATCGGCTTGCCGGGGCCGCCGGGCAGCGGCAGCGTCCAGTGCTCGCCCTGGTAGGTCAGCCGTTCGCGGGACATGGCCTTGCGGACGATCTCCACGTATTCGCGAGTACGGGAGAGCGGCTTGTCGAACCTGACGCCGTACCACCCCTCGGAGACCTGCGGGCCCGACACCCCCAGACCCAGGCGGAACCGGCCGCCGGACAGCGAGTCCAGTGTGGCGGCGGTCATCGCGGTCATCGCGGGGGTGCGCGCCGGAATCTGGAAGATGGCCGAGCCCACGTCGATCCGCTCGGTCTGCGCGGCGACCCAGGCCAGCACGGTGGGCGCGTCGGAGCCGTACGCCTCGGCGGCCCAGCACACCGAGTACCCCAGGCGGTCCGCCTCCCGCGCCACGGCGAGGTTGTCCGAGTCCATGCCCGCGCCCCAGTAGCCGAGGTTGATCCCGAGCCGCATACCGCTCCCCTTTACCGGCCAGTAACGTCATTGTCCCCACGGACTGTAGCGTCCGGGTGCGGCACCGGCGCCTGTCAGGTACGTCACTGCCGCCCATTCGGCCGGTGCGGGCGCTAGCCTCAGCGTCCATGGAGCATAGGCACCTCGGCCGCACCGGGTTGCGCGTGTCCCGGCTCGGGCTCGGCACGCTCACCTGGGGACGCGACACCGGCGAACGCGACGCCGCCGACCAGCTCAAGGCGTTCTGGGACGCGGGCGGCACGCTGGTCGACACGGCCGACGTGTACGCCGACGGCGGCGCCGAGTACCTGCTCGGGCGGATCGTCGAGGACCTGGTGCCGCGCGCCGACCTGGTGATCGCCACCAAGGCGGGCAGCGTGCCCGATCCCGACCGGCGGTTCGACACCTCGCGCGGTCACCTGCTGTCCGCGCTGGACGCGTCGCTCCAGCGGCTCGGCACGGACTACGTGGACCTGTGGCAGGTGCACGCCTTCGATCCGGGCACCCCGCTGGAGGAGACGCTTCAGGCCCTGGACATCGCGGTCAGCTCCGGACGGGCCCGGTACGTCGGAGTGTCCAACTTCTGCGGCTGGCAGCTCGCGAAGGCCGCGGCCTGGCAGCTGGCGGGGGCCGGCCGTACGCCGCTGGCCAGTACGCAGATGGAGTACTCGCTGCTCCAGCGCGGCGTGGAGCGGGAGGTGCTGCCCGCGGCCCTCGACCTCGGGGTCGGGCTGCTGCCCTCGTCCCCGCTGGGGCGCGGCGTCCTCACCGGGAAGTACCGCAACGGCACGCCGCCCGGCTCACGGGGCGGCTCGGAGGACATGGCGGCGTTCGTCGCCCCCTACCTCGACGAGACGGCGAGTCTCATCGTGGACGCGCTCGCGATAGCGGCCGACGGTCTGGCCGTCTCCCCGTTGCACGTCGCCCTGGCCTGGGTACGCGACCGTCCGGGAGTCTGTGCGCCCATCCTCGGCGCCCGCAACGCCGCGCAGCTCACGGCGGCTCTGTCAGTGGAGGCCCTTACGCTTCCGGAAGAGATCTGCCTGGCGCTGGACGACGTGTCGGCGCCACTGCACCGCTATCCGGACCACGACTGGACGACCCTGTGAGTCGTGGCTCCACCGCTCCACGGAGGCCCGCACTGTGACCGACCGCCCGCAGCCCGACCGCCCGCCGACGGGCACCGCCGCCGGGGCGGGCCGCACCGACCGCCCGGCGCGGCCCGCTCCCGGGGAGAACGGCACGCCCGCCGACAGCGGCGACCGCCGGCCGGGTCGGC
>NZ_DATDBG010000237.1:0-52520 GCF_036524955.1 Streptomyces sp. | reverse complement strand
CGCCACCAGCAAACGCTGGCCGACCATTCCGTGACCGACCAGCACGATCGTCGTTTTCGGCGCGCTCGCACCCATGGTCAGAAACCTCCGTCGTCGGTGAGCAGATGAAGCAGTGGTGCGGAGGGCAGGGGCTCGTCGCCCTCCCAGGTGCGGGCGACCGCGCCGACAGCGGCGAGATCGCCCAGCAGGATGCCCCCGACCAGCCGGTCCCCGCGGACCACGACCTTGCGGTACGCGCCGCGGGTGGCGTCCGCGAGCCGCAGGACGTCGTCGCCGGGGACGGGGACGGGGTCGCCGAAGGCGGCGAGGTCGAAGGGGGTGCCTGCGGCGCTGGGCCGGGAGGCGTTTGCGGGGGCGGCCCCGCCGGCCGGGCGGGGGGCTGCCCCGGGCGTCGGCCCGGACTCGGTTCCGGACGTCGGCCCGGTTCCGGCCCCGGGCGCGTTCCGCGTGGGGCGGAGGGTCAGCCGGGTCACGGCGCGGGTGCCCAGGTAGCGGGGGGCGCCCGAGCCGGCGCCCGGGGCGGCGGGGACGCCGGCGGCGCCGGCCGGAAGGCCGGAAGCGGGGCGCGCCTTCGGTTCCCCCGGCGCCGGTTCGGAGGCCGGCTCGTACGCCAGGACGCGCGCGAGGACGTCGGCCTGGTCGCGGGCCGCACCCGCGAGGCCGTACACCGTGCCCGCGTGCTGCGCGCAGTCGCCGATCGCGAAGACGGCCGGGTCGCTGGTGCGCAGCTCGTCGTCGACGACGATGCCCCGGGCGACATCGAGGCCGGCCGCCCGGGCGAGTCCGGTGCGCGGACGTACTCCGCAGGCCAGCACCACCAGATCGGCGTCCAGGCAGTAGCCGTCGGCCAGTTCGACGGACTGTACGGCGCGGCCGGCCGGTCCCGGGTGGGGCCGGGTGCGCAGGCCGCGGACGCGGCACTCGGTGTGCACCTCGACGCCCTGCGCCTCCAGGTGGGTGCGGAGCAGCGCGGCGGCGGGCTCGTCCAGGTGCCGCTCCATCAGATGCTCGCCCTGCTGGGCGACCACCACCTGGGCGCCGCGGACGGCCAGCGCCTGGGCGGCCGAGACGCCGAGCAGTCCGCCGCCCACGACGACCACGCGCGCGCCGTCCCGCACGGCCTCCGACAGCGCGAGGCAGTCGTCCATGGTGCGGAAGGCATGCACACCGGCGGGCAGGTCGTCGGCGCCCTCCTCGAACAGGCCGCGCAGCGGCGGCAGTACGGGGTTGGAGCCGGTCGCCAGCACGAGGCGGTCGTAACGGATCACGGAACCGTCGTCGCAGATCACAACCTGCTCGGGGCGGTCCACGCGGACCGCCCGTGCGGGGTGCGGGGTGCCGGCGGCGGGCAGGGCGATCGTCTCCGGACCGTAGCGTCCGGCCAGCACCTCGGCGAGCAGGACGCGGTTGTACGCGGGGTGCGGTTCCTCGGTGACGAGGGTGAGGCGCGCCGCTTCGTACGGCGCGAGCTGCTGCGCGAGGCGGGCCCCCGCCATGCCGCCGCCGATCACCACGATCTCCATGCCCTTGAGCGTGCGTGGCCGCTGTTTCCCGTCCGCATCCCCGCCATTACCCGGGAGCAACGGTGCGCTCATCGTTGTGGGGAGCCGGGTGTGAGCCGATGGGCGGGTGGCGACCGGATCATTCCGGGGCGGGGCGCGTTCGTGTCTACCGGCGGGGCGCCAAGGCAGGCCAGGATCGGGGGCATGACCGAGAACACGAACGGCGACGCGTACGGCAGCGCGAACGGCGACTCGTACGGGAACGCGCCCGCCGACACGCGCCACCCCGCGCACAGCGCCTCCGCCCTGATCGTCATCGACGTGCAGGAGTCCTTCCGGCAGCGCGAGAGCTGGCAGGCCGCCTCCGACCCCGAGGTGGCCGTGCAGGTGGGGCGACTTGTCGACTTCGCCCGGGAACGCGGTGACCTGGTCGTGTGGGTGCTGCACGCCGAGCCCGGCACCGGGACCGTCTTCGACCCGGCCCTCGGCCATGTCCGGCTGATGGCGGGGCTCGTCGCGCGGGACGGGGAGCCGGTGCTCACCAAGACCTCGCACAACGCGTTCACCACCACCAACCTCCAGCAGATCCTCACCGGACGCGGCATCCGCTCGCTGATCACCTGCGGGGTGCGGACCGAGCAGTGCGTGGAGACCACCACGCGGCTCGCCTCCGACCTCGGGTACGACGTCACGTTCGTCGTCGACGCGACCGCCACGGAGCCGATCCCGCACCGGGACGCGCCCGCCGGGCGGCCTCTCGCCGAGGTGCTGGCCGATCCGCGCACCCTGCTGCCCGGCGACGTCATCGAGCGGACGCAGTACGCCCTGGCCGGACGCTTCGCCACCGTCACCACCGTCAAGGAACTGACCGGATCGTGACCGGGGTGGTCTTCCTGCTCGTCCCGCGGCTGCACCTGCTGGACCCTTGCCGGTCCGGCCCCGGTGTTCTCCACCGCGGCCGACCACGGTCTCGGCTACACGCTGCACCACGTGGCCGAGCGGGAGGACGTGCCCACCGCGCGGGGCGTCGCGCTGCGGGCGCGCGCCGAGCGGCCGGTGCTCGGCGCGGACGACCTGATCGTCGTCCCGGGCCGGCGGTCACCCACCCGCGGGACACCGGGGCGCTGGAGCCGGCCACCCCGCGGTGGCTGCGGGACCACCACGCCGGCGGTAGCACGGTCGCCAGCGTCTGCGCGGGCCCCGACGCGCTCGGCCGGGCCGGACTGCTCGACGGGCGGCGGTGCACCACGCACCACGACGCCAGGAGGAACCGGTCCAGCGGTTTCCGCGCGCGACGGTCGTACGGGACGTGCTGCACGTCGTCGACGGGCGGGTGGTCACCTCCGCCGGGATCGCCTCCTGCGTCCGCGTAGCGAGGGTACGCGGGGGGTGCACGCGGGGTGGGCGACCCAACCGCGCGTGCGCCCACCCGCGTGCCCGCACTATGCGGAAGGGGCAGGGGCGGCCAACGTCACGACTCCCTCGTGGTCCACCGGAAAGTTCACGGAGTTCGCGATGAAGCACACGTCATGGGCCTCGGCGTGCAGCGCGACCGCCTTCGCGACCATCTCCGGGGCGGCCACCTCGACCACCGGGTGCAGCGTCGCCCGGGTGAAGTGCCCGGAACCGCCGGGGGTCTCCTGCATCGTGCCGCTCGCACGGTCGGTGTACGCCGTCACGGTCACCCCGTTCACCGCGCACAGGTGCAGGTACGCCAGCATGTGGCACTGCGACAGCGCGGCCAGCAGCAACTGCTCGGGGTTCCAGCGGTCACGCTCGCCCCGGAAGGCGGGATCGGACGACCCCGGGATCGGGGGGACCCCGGGCGCCCTCACCTCGTGCGTGCGGCCGTAGGAGCGGTAGGTACTGGTCCCCGTCCCGAGGTTGCCCGTCCAGACGACCTCGGTCTCGTACGTGTGCTGCCCGGCTGCCGCCATGGTGGCGCGCTCCTCCTCCGACGTTCGGCGGTGCTCACTGCCCGCACCGCCACGGTACGCGCCGCGGGCCCGGGAAGGATCCCGGTACCCCGGCCGCGCGTCCTGTGCGGTACGGGACGCGGTGCGGGAGGATGAAAGCAGGGTGCGCGGAGAACCGCTTCCCCGGCCGGGGCGGTGCGCCGGCGGCACGACCGCGGCCCTGACGACGCCGGCGGTCGGCCCGAGTGCGGAACGAGGGAGGATGGACATCAAGAACGCGGCCCTCGCGGTTGCCGGGGCGATCCTGCTGGTGGCCGGAGTGGCGCTGCTGGTGCTTCCCGGCCCGGGTCTGCTCCTCGTCCTGGCCGGCATGATCGTGCTGGCTCGCGCTTTTCCCCGGCTGGAGCGCCATGTCGAGCCGGTCAGGGCGCGCGCGATTCAGGCGGCCGAGGACAGCGTCACCTCACGCTGGCGGCTCGCCGGTTCCGTACTCACCGGTGCGGTCCTGGTCGGCGCGGGTGTGGTGTGGGGCCTGATGCCCGATCTGCCCTCCGGCGGCTGGCCCACCGGTGCGGCGCTGATCCTGTCCGGCGTCCTCCTGTTCGCCCTGCTGGTCCAGAGCTATCGGCGGGTCCGAGGCCGGGCGGACGCACCGGACCGCTGACCGGCCTCGGCTCCCCCTCTTACGCCTTCTCCACCCGCACCGCGCACACCTTGAACTCCGGCATCCGCGACGCCGGGTCCAGCGCCGGGTTGGTCAGCGTGTTGGCCCGCCCCTCACCCGGCCAGTGGAACGGCATGAACACCGTGTCCTGCCGGATCGCCGCCGACACCCGCGCCGGGGCCACCGCCCGCCCGCGCCGGCTGGTCACCGCCACCGGCTCCCCGTCCGCGACGCGGAGCCGTGCGGCCAGCCGCGGGTGGAGCTGGACGAAGGGTCCGGGCGCGGCCTCGTTCAGCTCCCGCACCCGCCGCGTCTGCGCGCCCGACTGGTACTGGGCCAGCACCCGCCCGGTCGTCAGGTAGTACGGATAATCCGCCGTCGGCTCCTCCGCGGCCGGCCGGTGCTGCACGGGAGTGAACCGGGCCCGTCCGTCCGGCGTCGCGAACCGTTCGAGGAAGAGCCGGGGCGTGCCGTTCCGCCCGCCCACGCGGTCGTCCCGCTCCTCCGCCGGCCGAGGTTCCCGTCCCTCGTCCTCGCCGCACGGCCAGAACACCCCGTCCTCCGCGACGATCCGCTCGTACGTGATCCCGGAGTAGTCCGCCGGCCCGCCCGCCGACGCCCGCCGCAACTCCCCGAAGACCTCCTCGGGGTCCGCCGGGAAGCCCTTGTCCCAGCCCAGCCGCCCCGCCAGCGCCTCCAGCACCGCGAGGTCGGACCGCACCCCGGGCGGCGGGTCCACGGCTTTGCGCCGCAGGATCACCCGCCCCTCCAGGTTGGTGGTCGTACCCGTCTCCTCCGCCCACTGCGTGACCGGCAGCACCACATCCGCCATCGCGGCCGTCTCCGACAGCACCACATCGCACACCGCGAGGAAGTCCAGGGCCGCCAGCCGCTGCGCCACATGCCCGGCGCGCGGCGCGGACATCACCGGGTTCGACCCCATCACCAGCAGGGCGCGTATGTCGTGGCCGAGCGCGTCCAGCAGTTCGTACGCGCTGCGGCCCGGCCCCGGCAGCTCGTCCGGGTCCACCCCCCACACCGCGGCGACGTGCGCGCGGGCCGCCGGGTCGTCCAGCTTGCGGTAGCCCGGCAACTGGTCGGCCTTCTGGCCGTGTTCGCGTCCGCCCTGGCCGTTGCCCTGCCCGGTCAGGCACCCGTAACCGGAGAGCGGGCGCCCGGCCCGCCCGGTCGCCAGACACAGGTTGATCCAGGCACTGACCGTGTCCGTGCCCTTCGACTGCTGCTCGGGGCCGCGGGCGGTCAGCACCATCGACTCGGGCGCGTCGCAGAACATCGCCACCGCCTGCCGCAACTGCGGCACCGGCACCCCGGTGATCCGCTCCACCAGCTCCGGCCAGTGCGCCATCACGCCGGGCAGCGTCTGCTCCCACCCGCTGGTGCGGTCGGCGATGAAGCGCCGGTCGAGCCGGCCCTCGGCCACCACCAGGTGCAGCAGGCCGAGCGCCAGCGCCAGATCCGTACCCGGCCGGGGCTGGAGGTGCAGGTCCGCCTGCTCGGCGGTGCGCGTCCGGCGCGGATCGACCACGATCAGCGTGCCGCCGTTCTCCTTCAGCTCGGTGAGGTAGCGCAGCGCGGGCGGCATCGTGTCGGCGAGGTTGGAGCCGACGACGACGACGCAGCCGGTGCGGGCCACGTCCGCCAGCGGGAAGGGCAGCCCCCGGTCGAGCCCGAACGCCCTGTTGTGCGCCATCGCCGCGGACGACATGCAGAAACGGCCGTTGTAGTCGATCTGCGAGGTGCGCAGCACCACCCGGGCGAACTTGCCCAGCGCGTAGGCCTTCTCGTTCGTCAGCCCACCGCCGCCGAACACGCCGACCGCGTCCCGCCCGTACGTGGCCCCGGTTCGGCGCAGCCCTTCGGCGACCCGGTCCAGCGCCTCGCCCCAGCTCGCCGGCCGCAGCGTCCCGTCCTCGCCCCGCACCAACGGCTCCGTCAGCCGCACGGCCGGGTCCAGCACCTCCGCGGAGGCCCGCCCCTTCCCGCACAGCCCCCTTGTTCACCGGGAAGGCCGTCCGCTCCACCACCTCGGTCCGCCCGCCCGCGCCCGCCCGCAGCGTCATGCCGCACTGGAGCGCACAGTACGGGCAGTGGGTGTCCACGTCGGCGCGGGGTCCGGACGCCTGCGGGTCGGCGGTGGCCGCG
Organism: Streptomyces sp.; assembly: GCF_036524955.1. Lineage (GTDB taxonomy): Bacteria > Actinomycetota > Actinomycetes > Streptomycetales > Streptomycetaceae > Actinacidiphila. The sequence continues at coordinate 46,275 of NZ_DATDBG010000237.1, read as the reverse complement.
GGTGAGCTCATGCGCCCAGCCTGCGCGGGGTCTGTTTCGGAGTACGGCCCGGAGGGTTACGCGGTGGGGACCGGGAGCTCAGCGGCCCGGAGCGCGCGGTGTGAGGACGTGCGGTGTGAGGACGTGCGGTGGGGCGGGGTGGGCGTGGGGGGCCAGAGGACGACCTTGCCCCGGGGCACGCCGTGCGCGCGTACGGGGAAGCCGTGGCGGGCGCAGCCGGACGCGCAGCCGCGCGGGCCAGGTCCTCCCGGTCGGCGTGCCCATCATGGTCCCCCTGCCTGTCGCGCTGCCGGATTCGCCTTCCGGCCGCCGGTCTCCTGTGATCGACTCTCCTGTGGCCGACGCGAGGGCGGCGCCGCGGTTGCCGTCCCCGCCGACGCCGTCGGCCCACGGTGTGAACCACCGCAGAACCCCCGCGGAGGGCTGACGCCCGAGCTCCCGGAGTGGGCGAGGAACGAGGCCACCCGCGCGGGGAGCGAGCAGGAAGACCGACCGACCACCACTGACAACGCGTCCCCGGAGGCCCCGTGACCCCCCGTCACCTGCCCGTCTTCGTCTACGGCACCCTGCTCCCCGGCGAGCGCAACCACCACCTGCTGCACGGCCGTACGGTCTCCTGGACGCCCGCCGTCCTGCCCGGCACGCTGCTCTTCCACGGACCCGGATACCCCTACGCGGTGCCCGACCCGGACGGTGCCGGAACCGTGCACGGAGAAGTCGCGGTGATCACCGAAGAGGTGTACGGGCAGGTGCTGGCGGAACTCGACAGGCTGGAGGACTACGTTCCCGGAAACGCGGCGAACCTTTACGAAAGGGTGGCCGTGCAGGTGCGTACGCCGGGCGGCGAGGTACATGCATGGGTCTATATCGCCGCCGACCGTATTACTCGTGAGCTGCTGGTTTCCGGTGTGCGAATAGAGGACGGGGACTGGCTGCGGCGCCCCGTGAAGTGATTCCTGGAATTCATAAAGGCGCCCCACCGGAAATTCCGGCAAGAACCCTCACAGTGCCTCCGTTCGGCGGTGAGTGCACCGACATGAGCCGTTATTCACCCGCAACTCCACCGCAATGTCGGCGCCGCAGGATCGCCGTATGGAAAGCCGAACGGAGGCCCGTATGGAAACGCCGGCGGTACCGCGGCCCACCCTGGTGGCGGTCGCGCACGGCAGCCGTGACCCGCGGGCCCTGTGGACCGTACAGGCGCTGCTGGACCGGGTACGGGCCCGGCGGCCCGAGCTCGACGTGCGCCTGGGCCATGTCGAGCTGAACGAGCCGCTGCTCGACGACACCCTGGCCGGCCTGCGCGGCGATGCGGTGCTGGTGCCGCTGCTGCTCGGTCGCGGGCACCACGTCAAGCGGGACCTGCCCGCGGCGCTGGCGGGCGCGCCGCACGTCAGGGGCGTGGTGGCGGCGCCGCTCGGCCCGCATCCGCTGCTCGCGGAGGCGCTGGACGCCCGGCTCGCGGAGGCCGGGTGGCAGGCGGGCGGCCAGGCGGTGGTGCTCGCCGCGGCCGGTTCCCGCGACCCCGACTCCGCCGTGGACACCGGCCGTACCGCGGCCCTGCTCAGCGCCCGGCTCGGCGGCGTCCCGGTACTGCCCGCGTACGCCTCCGCCGCCGCGCCGACCGTGCCCGAAGCGGTCGCCGCGCTGGCCGCCCGAGGGCTGCGCCGTGTCGCGGTCGCCTCGTACTTCACCGCGCCCGGTCTGTTCGCGACGCAGGCCGCGAGCGCCGCGCCGTGGATCGTCGCAGCGCCGCTCGGCGCCCACGAGGCGATGGCCCGGCTGGTGCTGCACCGCTATGACGAAGCGGCCGGGGCCGCCCGTGCCGCCCTCGGCCCGGGCGTCACCGCGTCGTACGGCGGCCCGGTGCGGCGACTGCTCGGTCGCCGGGCGTAGCTGACCCGTACATCGGGGTGTCACCGTACTGTCGGCGTGGCCGGTTACCGTCGTTGGCATGGAAGGGAACAACCACCAGCCGCCCCGCGCGGCATCCGCGCTCCCGGGACCGTACGAGCCGTACGGGCTCTACAGCGAAGCGGACGTGGAACGGTACGTGCCGGAGCCGGACAAGCGGCCCGGCCGTACGGCGTTCCAGCGCGACCGGGCGCGGGTGCTGCACTCGGCGGCGCTGCGCAGACTGGCCGGGAAGACGCAGGTGGTCGATCCGGGGGGCGCCGGGAGCGCGGTGACGGACACCAGCCCGCGGACCCGGCTGACGCACTCGCTGGAGTGCGCGCAGGTCGGGCGGGAGTTGGGCGCGGTGTTGGGCTGCGATCCGGACCTGGTGGAGAGCGCGTGCCTCGCGCACGACCTGGGGCATCCGCCGTTCGGGCACAACGGGGAGGTGGTGCTCGCCGAATTCGCCGAGGAATGCGGGGGGTTCGAGGGGAACGCGCAGTCGTTGCGGGTGCTGACCAGGCTCGAGCCGAAGCGGTTCGTGGACGCGGGGGGCGCCGCGGGCGGGGGAGAAGCCTCGGACCGGGCAGCCGCCCCGGACGAGAGGCTGGTGAGCGTCGGGCTCAACCTCACCCGGGCCGCGCTGGACGCCGCCACCAAGTACCCGTGGTCGCGCGGCGAGCACCCCACAGCACCCGGCAGCCCCAAGTTCGGGGTGTACGAGGACGACCTGCCGGTCTTCCGCTGGCTGCGCAAGGGCGCGCCGGACGGGCAGCGGTGCTTCGAGGCGCAGGTCATGGACTGGGCGGACGACGTCGCGTACTCCGTGCACGACGTGGAGGACGGGTTGCAGGCCGGGCACATCGACCCGCGGGCGCTGCTGGCCGGACCCGAACGGGCCGAGGTCTTCGGGTGTGCGGCGGCCCGTTACGCCCCGCCCGGCACGGACCCGGCCGAACTGGCTGCCGCACTCGACCGGTTGATCGCCCAGCCGTGGTGGCCGCGGCGGTACGACGGCTCCGCCCTCGACCAGGCCCGGCTCAAGGACGCCGCCTCCCAGCTCATCGGCCGCTTCTGTCTCGCCGCGGAGGGCGCCACCCGGCGGCGCCACGGTACGGCTGGGCTCACGCGGTACGGTGCGGAATTCGTCGTGCCGCGCGAGCAGCGTCTGGAGTGCGCGGTGCTCAAGGCGGTCGCCGACCGTTACGTCATGCAGCGCGCCGCGCAGGCCCGGCGGCGGGCCGAGCAGCGAGTGGTCATCGGCGAGCTGGCGCAGGAGCTGATCGCCCGCGCCCCGCACGGCCTCGACCCGCAGTTCCGGGCGATATTCGACGCGGCCGACGACGACCGGGCCCGGCGGCGGGCGGTGGTCGACCAGATCGCGTCCCTGACGGACGCGGCGGCGACAGCGCTGCACGCGCGGCTGATGGGGAGGGGTTGAGCGGTCGTACGGGTGGCTGTCTCCTCGCCGGGGGTGGCCCGGCGGCGGGCGGTGGTCGACGAGGTCGCGTGCTTGGCGGACGCGGCGGTGTCGGCGCTGCACGCGCGGCGGATGGGGAGGGGTTGAGCGGTCGTACGGGGTGGCTGTCTCCTGGCCGGGGGTGGGTCGGCGGCGCGGGCGGCCGCAGCGCGCGTCGGATCGGCCTGGTCGATGCCGGTGGCGTCGCCGATGTCGGTGCCGACATCGAGGTCGCGGTGACGATGTGTACCCGGAGCCGGTACGGGCGCGCGTCGGCCGGTTCACCGCCACCGCACCACTGGCCGGAACGGGCCGCCGCCCTGGTCTGGCGCGCGGTCGGCGGCACCGTACCCGCTGCCGGACCGGAAGCTGAACGCGACGCCCGGACCGGATTCCGGACCGGAAGCTGAACGCGACGCCCGCACCGGAATCCGGGCCGTAAGCTGAACGCGAGGCCGTGCTGGAATCCGGCCGGGAGCCGAACCGGAGCCCGCCCCCGGCGCCGATCGCGGGCCCGGACCCGCGGCCGAACCCGGGTCCGAACCCCAGGCGGAACCCGCTTCAGCCCCAGATTCCGCACCCCCGCCCCGTAACCCCACACCCCGCCCGAGCCGTTGAGCAGGCATAAAAGTCCGCTCAGCAGACGAGCGGTGGGACAACGGACCGGCGCGGCGCTCTTCCGGACGGCCCTGACGTGCGGGACGCTCGCGTATAACGAACGACCGGCAGGGGAGGCGCACCGTGGTGGACGCACACCAGACCTTCGTGATCGTCGGAGCAGGGCTCGCCGGGGCGAAAGCCGCGGAGACGCTGCGCTCCGAGGGATTCACCGGCCGGGTGATACTGATCGGCGACGAGCGCGACCATCCCTATGAACGCCCACCCTTGTCCAAGGCGTACCTGACCGGCAGCGCGGACCGCGACTCCGTCTTCGTGCAGCAGACCGGCTGGTACGCCGAGCACGACATCGAGCTGCACCTCGGCCAGCCCGTGGTCCACCTGGACCGGGCCGCCCGGACGGTACGGCTCGGCGACGGCACCGTCCTGCAGTACGACAAGCTGCTGCTGGCCACCGGTGCCGAGCCGCGCCGCCTGGACATCCCCGGCACCGACCTGGCCGGCGTGCACCACCTGCGCCGCCTCGCCCACGCGGAGCGGCTCAAGCGCGTACTGACCAGCCTCGGCCGGGAGAACGGCCACATCGTGATCGCGGGAGCCGGCTGGATCGGCCTGGAAGTGGCCGCGGCGGCCCGCGGCTACGGCGCGGAGGTCACCGTGGTGGAGGCCGCGCCGACCCCGCTGTACGGCGTGCTCGGCCCGGAGCTGGGTGCCGTCTTCACCGACCTGCACGCCGAGCACGGCGTCCGCTTCCGGTTCGGGACGAAGCTCACCGGGATCACCGGGCAGGACGGCATGGTGCTGGCCGCGGTGACGGACGACGGCGACGAGCACCCCGCGCACGACGTGCTCGCCGCCATCGGCGCCGCCCCGCGCACCGCCCTCGCCGAGATGGCCGGGCTCACCCTCGCCGATCCGGCCCTGGGCGGCGGCATCGCGGTGGACGCCTCGCTGCGCACCTCCGACCCCGACATCTTCGCCGCCGGCGACGTCGCCAACGCCCAGCACCCGCTGCTCGGCGTCCGGCTGCGCGTCGAGCACTGGGCGAACGCCCTCAACGGCGGTCCAGCGGCCGCCCGCGCCATGCTCGGCCGCCCGGTGTCGTACGACCGCATCCCGTACTTCTTCTCCGACCAGTACGACCTCGGCATGGAGTTCTCCGGGCACGCCGCCCCGGGCACGTACGACCAGGTGGTGGCCAGGGGCGATGTCGGCAAGCGGCAGTTCATCGCATTCTGGCTGCGCGAGGGCCGGGTGCTGGCGGGCATGAACGTCAACGTCTGGGACGTCACCGAGACCATCCAGCACCTGATCCGCGCCGGCCGTCCGGTGGACCCCGAGGCACTGTCGGATCCTTCGGTCCCCCTCACCTCTTTCCTGGACTGACGAGGACAACCCCAGGGCGGACATTCAGGACAGACCAGGACAGGCACCCCGCATGTGGACCGCTGCCGGGCCGGTGAGGAGATCCTCACCTTCCGGTGGGCGGTGCCGTGCACCGGGACGCCGCGCGAGGCCCCCGTCCATCCGGAGGACTCGCGCGGCGACACCTTCCCACAGCCGCTTCCCACCGCCGCGTACGACCGGCCGAACAGGTAGAACGCCGGCAGCCCCGGCGCGTTCATGTCCAGCGCCGGCTGGGGCCCCCGCTCGCCGGACACGCCCGAATACCCGGACGCCAGCCCGCCGCCATGCCCCGTCGATCCACCCCGTCGATCCACCCCGCCGTCCCTTCCCGGCCGTCCCTGTCCCACCCGAGCCGTACACTTCCCCCGTGGCCGGCAGGATCAGGGACGAAGACGTAAAGGCAGTACGGGACGCCGTCCCGATCGACGCCGTGGTCTCCGAATACCTCCAGCTCAAACCGGCCGGCGGCGGCAACCTCAAGGGCCTGTGCCCCTTCCACGACGAGAAGTCCCCCTCCTTCCAGGTCAGCCCCAGCAAGGGCCTCTACCACTGTTTCGGGTGCGGGGAAGGGGGTGACACGCTCGCGTTCGTGATGAAGGTGGACCACCTTTCGTTCACCGAGGCGGTGGAGCGGCTGGCCGGGCAGGCCGGGATCACGCTGCGGTACGAGGAGGGGAGCCATGTCGGGCGGCAGCAGGGGGAGCGGATCCGGCTGGTCGAGGCGCACCGGGCCGCCGCGCGGTTCTACGCGGAGCAACTGGGCGGTGCGGAGGCCGAGATCGGGCGGCAGTTCCTGGCGGGGCGCGGGTTCGACCAGGCGGCGGCCGAGCGGTTCGGGGTGGGGTACGCGCCGGCCGGGTGGGATCACCTGGTGCGGTACCTGCGCGGCCAGGGCTTCTCCGACAAGGAGCTGATCGTCTCGGGCCTGGCCTCGGAGAGCCGGCGCGGCGGCGCGATCGACCGGTTCCGGGGTCGGCTGATCTGGCCGATCCGCGACATCACCGGCGAGGTGATCGGCTTCGGAGCGCGCAAGCTGCGCGACGACGACCAGGGACCGAAGTACCTCAACACCCCGGAGACGCCGCTCTACAAGAAGTCGCAGGTGCTGTACGGGATCGATCTGGCCAAGAAGGAGATCGCCAGGACCGGGCGCGCGGTGGTCGTGGAGGGGTACACCGATGTGATGGCCTGCCACCTCGCCGGGGTGACGACCGCGATCGCGACCTGCGGGACCGCGTTCGGCGGGGAGCACATCAAGATCCTCCGGCGGCTGCTGATGGACAACTCCCGCTCCGAGGTGGTGTTCACCTTCGACGGCGACGCGGCCGGCCAGAAGGCGGCGCTGCGCGCCTTCGAGGACGACCAGAAGTTCGCCGCCCGCACGTCGATCGCCGTCACCCCGGACGGCATGGACCCCTGCGAACTGCGGCTGGCCAAGGGCGACTCGGCGGTGGAGCAGGTGGTCGAGGGCCGCACCCCGCTCTTCGAGTTCGCCATCCGGTCGGCCGTGGAGAGTTACGACAACGCCTCGCCGGAGGGGCAGGCCGCCGCGCTGGAGGCGTCCGCGCCGATCGTGGCCCGGATCAAGGACCAGGCGGTCCGCCACAAGTACGCGGTGATGCTGTCGGGCCTGCTGGGTTATGTGACCGACACGCAGTTCGTGGTCCGCCGGGTCTCCCAGCTCGCCCGGTGGGAGTACGACCGCAGGCAGGGTCAGAGCGGCGGCCAGGGCCGGGGCGAGGGAGTGCGTACGGGGAGCGTGCCGCCCGCGCGCGCCGCCGCCGGCTCGTACGGACCGCCCGGCGCCGCCCCCCGCGGCCCGCGCCTCGACCTGCGCAGCCCCGCCCACCGGGTGGAGCGCGAACTGCTCAAGCTCGCCCTCCAGCACCCGCACCTGGTCTCCCCGGCCTTCGACGCGTACGGCGAGGACGAGTTCACCGGGCCGCCGTACGCAGCCGTGCGGCGCGCGATCAACGAGGCGGGCGGCGTGGAGCGGGCGGACGAGGACTATCTGGTCCGGGTCCGCGAGGCCGCCCCGGACGACATCGTTCGGATGATGATCACCGAACTCGCCGTCGAACCGGTGATGCACAAACTCCCGGAGATCTACGCGGGCGAGGTCCTGGTCCGGGTGCGGCTGCTGGCGGTCGACCGCCGGGTCGCCCAGGTGCTCGCCACCCAGGCGCGGCTCACCGCTCAGGGCGTCTCCCCGGCAGCCCCGGAGATGTCGGCGGTCCAGGGCGAGGTGTGGGCGCTCCAGCAGTACGGTCAGCGGCTGCGCGAGCAGGGCGCGGCGGCGCTGTAGCCGCGCGGCGGGTGCGCCGGGACCGGACTGCGGCGCCGCGCTGAGCCCCGACCGCGAGGTCGCGCCGGGACCGGTCTCGGACCGCGCCGGCACCGGGCCGCAGGCCGGACCGGAACGCGCCGGGACGCGCTGAGCCCGGGCCGCAGGCCGGACCGGGAACGCGCCGGACCGCGAGGCCGCGCCGGGCCGCAGGCGGGACCGGGACCGGGCCGCAGGACGCGCTGAGCCCGGGCCGTGAGGCCGACCCGGGCCGCCGCGCCGGGACCGGGCCGCAGGCCGGACCGGAACGCGCCGGGACGCGCTGAGCCCGGACCGCGAGGCCGCGCCGGGCCGCAGGACGCGCTGAGCGCGGACCGCGAGGCCGCGCCGTACGCGCCGGGACCGGGTCCCGGCGCCCCCGATCGCCCGGGACCGGATCCCTGAGTGCCCGCGCCCGGACCGCATCCGCGTCCGGCAATTGCCATTGCGTCACCGGATGGCCCTCGATGGTGACGTGGCGTGAAAAATGGCCCGCACGACCCTCGTAGTGGGGGTACGTCGTGGGCCAGACTGGGTGACGGCGCCAGAGCCCTCTTGAGCCCAACGTCGCGCTCACCGCGGAGGTCGCTTCCGTGCAGACCCAGATCCAGCCGGACGTCCAGCCGTCCGGCACCCAGACCGGCATCCCGACCGACGTCCCCCCGCAGTTCCCGGCTCTTCCGGCCGTGGCCGACGTGGCGGCGGTGCGGCCCCCGTCGCAACCGCCGGGCCGGCTCGCCGGGCCCCGCGTGCCCGAACAGCGCCGGGACGGCCCGGGCGACCGCCCCGGCGACGCCGACGGACCAGCCGACGGACCAGCCGAGGGACCCGGCACCGTACCACCGGCACCGGCCGGGGCGGACGGGCCGGGCGCCCTCGTCGGCGAGCCCGCGTCCGTGGCCCCCGCCCTGGCCCCCGCCCTGGCCATCCCGGACGAACCCGAGGACGGGTTCCGGCCGTTGCGGGAGGAGGCGGTGGGGCCGTCCGCCGACCTGTTCCGGCAGTACCTGCGGGAGATCGGCCGCATACCGCTGCTCACCGCCGCGGAGGAGGTGGAGCTGGCGCGGCGGGTCGAGGCCGGGCTGTTCGCCGAGGAGAAGCTGACCGCCTTCCCGGACCTGGACTCGCAGCTCGCCGTCGACCTCGACCGCCTGGTGGTGCTCGGCAGGATGGCCAAACGCCGACTGATCGAGGCCAACCTCCGCCTGGTGGTCTCTGTGGCGAAACGTTACATCGGCCGCGGCCTGACCATGCTCGACCTGGTTCAGGAGGGCAACCTCGGCCTGATCCGCGCGGTCGAGAAGTTCGACTACGCCCGTGGCTACAAGTTCTCCACCTACGCGACCTGGTGGATCCGCCAGGCCATGACGCGCGCCCTTGCCGACCAGGCCCGTACCATCCGGGTGCCGGTCCACGTCGTGGAGCTGATCAACCGGGTGGTACGCGTCCAGCGCACCCTGCTCCAGGAGCGCGGGCACGAGCCCAGCACCGCGGATGTCGCCGCCCGGCTCGATCTGCCGGAGGAACGGGTCTGCGAGGTGCTGCGCCTCGCCCTGGAACCGGTATCGCTGCACGCGCCGGTCGGCGAGGAGGACGACGTGGCGCTCGGCGACCTCATCGAGGACGGCGACGCCGCGTCCCCGGTGGAATCCGCCGCGTTCCTGCTGCTGCGGGAGCACCTGGACGCGGTGCTGTCCACCCTCGGCGAGCGCGAATGCAAGGTCGTCCAGCTGCGGTACGGCCTGATGGACGGCCGCCCGCGCACCCTGGAGGAGATCGGCCGGATCTTCGGCGTGACCCGCGAACGCATCCGCCAGATCGAGTCCAAGACCCTCGACAAGCTGCGCGACCACGCCTTCGCCGAGCAGTTACGCGGCTATCTGGAGTGAGCGGGGACCCCGATCAGGCGCTGATCTGCTGAATCGCCGTCACCTCCGCATCGTCGTTACTCCGGAACCGCCGCCGGGCACCGCGCTGAGGGACCCTGTCCTGGCGATCACCGGCAGACCAGACCGCCAGAGGTGCCGGACGGCGTCGATGTCTTCGCGTCCGGGGAAGCCGTGCGGACGGCCTCTCCGAAGGGGATCGCTGCCTGGGGCCCGGCGACCTCCGCGGCGTTGGGGATCACGGGATTCGTCAGAGGCCGTCGGGCAGGAGCCGGAATGCCTGGTGGCCGGTGGGCCGGCGTAACGCTGGGAAGTCGCGCCGGTCCAGGGTGAGTGCCCATTCGGTTGCGTACGCTTCGGCAAGGGACCCCGCTCAGTCCACCTCCGCCACCGCCTGCGCGAACTGTGCCGCGTACAGCCGGGCGTACGCGCCGTCCGCCGCCAGGAGCTCGTCGTGCGTGCCCTGCTCCACGATCGACCCGGACTCCATGACGAGGATGACGTCCGCGTCGCGGATGGTGGAGAGCCGGTGGGCGATGACGAAGCTGGTACGGCCATGGCTGAGCTTGGCCATCGCCCGCTGGATCAGCACCTCGGTACGGGTGTCGACCGAGCTGGTCGCCTCGTCCAGGACGAGGATCACCGGGTCGGACAGGAATGCCCGGGCAATGGTGATCAGCTGTTTCTCGCCCGCGCTGACCCCGGTACCCTCGTCGTCGATCACCGTGTCGTAGCCGTCCGGCAGGGTCCGGATGAAGCGGTCCGCGTGCGCCGCCCTGGCCGCCGCCTCGATCTCCTCGCGGGTGGCCCGCTCGCTGCCGTACCCGATGTTCTCGGCGATCGTGCCGCCGAACAGCCAGGTGTCCTGGAGCACCATCCCGATCGAGGAGCGCAGTTCCTCCCGGGACATCGCGGAGATGTCGGTGCCGTCCAGGGTGATCCGGCCGCCGGAGACCTCGTAGAACCGCATCAGCAGATTGACCAGCGTGGTCTTGCCGGCGCCGGTCGGGCCGACGATCGCCACCGTGTTGCCGGGCTCCACCTTCAGCGACAGGCCGTCGATCAGCGGCTTGTCCGGGAGGTAGCGGAAGCTCACGTCCTCCAGCGCCACCCGGCCGCGCAGCTCCGCCGGGCGGACCGGGGACGCGGGCTCGGCGGACTGCTCGTCGGCGTCGAGCAGTTCGAAGACCCGCTCGGCCGAGGCCACCCCCGACTGGATCAGGTTGGCCATGCTCGCGACCTGGGTGAGCGGCTGGCTGAACTGCCGCGAGTACTGCACGAACGCCTGCACGTCGCCGATGGACAGCGCGCCCGAGGCGACCCGCAGGCCGCCGACGACGGCGACGAGTACGTAGTTCAGGTTGCCGATGAACATCATCAGCGGCTGGATGGTGCCGGATATGAACTGGGCCCGGAAGCCCGACCGGTACAGGTCCTCGTTCTCCCGCCGGAAGATTTCCGCGGACTCCTTCGCCCGGCCGAAGACCTTCACCAGGGAGTGCCCGGTGTACATCTCCTCGATGTGCGCGTTGAGCCTGCCTGTGGTCTTCCACTGCTGCACGAACTGCGGCTGCGCGCGCTTGCCGACCTGCGTGGCCACCACCAGCGTCACCGGCACGGTCACCAGCGCCACCAGGGCGAGCAGCCAGGAGATCCAGAACATCATCGCCAGCACGCCGACGATGGTCAGCACGGAGTTGACGAGCTGGCCCATGGTCTGCTGCATGGTCTGGCCGATGTTGTCGATGTCGTTGGTGGCCCGGCTGAGCACCTCACCGCGCGGCTGCTGGTCGAAGTACGACAGCGGCAGCCGGGACAGCTTGGCCTCGACGTCCTCGCGCAGCCGGTGGGCCGTGCGGTTGATGATCTTGGTGGCGGTACGCATCTGCGCCACGCCGAGCAGCGCCGCGAACAGGTACACGCCCAGGGCCAGCAGCAGCACCGAGCCGATGGCGCCGAAGTCCATGCCCCGGCCGGGGGTGAAGTCGACGCCCGAGAGCATGTCGGCGACGCCGCCCTTGCCGTGCTCCCGCAGGTTTTCCAGGGCGCCTTCCTTGGACGTGCCCTCCACCTGGCGGCCGACGACGCCCGCGAAGATCAGGTCGGTGGCGCGGCCCAGGATGAGCGGACCGGTCACGGCGAGCGCGACGCTGGCGGTGCCGAGGGCCAGCACCGTCCAGAGGAAGAAGCGGTCCGGCCGCATCAGGCCGACCACCCGCTTCAAGGACCCCTTGAAGTCCATCGACCGCTCGATCGGGCCCCCGCTCATGAACCGCGCCGGCCCCGCCATGGGCGGCGGCCCCCGCCGCGTGGGGGCCTTGCGCACACCGTCGTCGCTCACGCTGACCCTCTCTTGTTCGCTTCTGCGCCCGCTCGGCGGTTTCGCGGGTTGTTGGCCGGCTGTGGCCTGGTGGCCTCGCGTGCGTCGCTCACGCGGCGGCCTCCTGCTCGGTCAACTGGGACAGCACGATCTCCCGGTACGTCTCATTGGCCGACATCAGCTCGGTGTGGGTGCCGGTGCCCACGACGCGGCCCTCGTCCAGCACGATGATGCGGTCGGCGTCGCGGATCGTGGAGACCCGCTGGGCCACGATCACCACCGTGGCGTTCGCGGTCTCCCGGGACAGCGCCCGGCGCAGTGCCGCGTCGGTCGCGTAGTCCAGCGCGGAGAACGAGTCGTCGAACAGGTAGATCTCCGGCCGCCGCACCAGCGCCCGGGCGATCGCGAGGCGCTGCCGCTGACCGCCGGAGACATTGCTGCCGCCCTGCGCGATCGGCGCCTCCAGGCGGCCGTCCAGCGTCTCCACGAACTCCTTGGCCTGCGCCACCTCCAGTGCGTGCCACAGCTCCTCGTCGGTCGCGTCAGGTTTGCCGTACCGCAGGTTGGACGCCACGGTGCCGGAGAAGAGATACGGCTTCTGCGGCACCAGCCCCACCGTCTCGGCGAGCAGCGCCGGATCGAGGTCGGCCACGTCCTCGCCGTCGATCAGCACCCGGCCGCCGGTCGCGTCGTACAGCCGCGGGATCAGGCCGAGCAGGGTGGACTTGCCGCTGCCGGTGGAGCCGATCACCGCGGTGGTCTCGCCGGGGAGGGCGAGCAGGTTCACCCCGCGCAGGACGGCCGCCTCGGCGCCCGGGTAGGCGAAGTCGACGCTGAACAGCTCCAGCTCGCCGCGGCGCCGCAGCGTGGTCACCGGGGCGGTGGGCGGTACGACGCTGGACTCGGTGCTCAGCACCTCCTCGATGCGCTCGGCGCACACCTCGGCGCGTGGCACCATCATGAACATGAAGGTGGCCATCATCACCGACATCAGGATCTGCATCAGATAGCTGAGGAACGCGGTGAGCGCGCCGATCTGCATGCTGCCGCTGTCGATGCGGTGGGCGCCGAACCACAGCACGGCCACGCTGGCGACGTTCACGATGGCCATCACGATCGGGAACATCAGTGCCAGCAGCCGACCGGTGGCCAGCGACACCTCGGTGACCGCGTCGTTGGCGAGCCGGAAGCGCTGCTTCTCGTAGTCGTCCTTGACGAAGGCGCGGATCACCCGGATGCCGGTGATCTGCTCGCGCAGCACCCGGTTCACGGTGTCCACCCTGGTCTGCATGGTACGGAACAGCGGGCGCATCCGGCTGACGATCAGGGTCACCGCGACGCCCAGCACCGGCACCACGGCCAGCAGCAGCAAGGACAGCGGCACATCCAGGCCGAGCGCCATGAAGATGCCGCCGAAGCACATGATCGGCGCGGAGACCATCATGGTGAAGGTCATCAGCACCAGCATCTGCACCTGCTGGACGTCGTTGGTGGTGCGGGTGATCAGCGAGGGCGCGCCGAACTGCCCCACCTCGCGGGCGGAGAAGCTCTGCACCCGGTCGAATACGGAGGCGCGGATGTCCCGGCCCACCGCCATCGCCGTCCGGGCGCCGTAGTAGACCGCGCCGATCGCGCACCCGACCTGGACCAGGGTCACGCCGAGCATGGTGGCGCCCACGGCCATGATGTAGCCGGTGTCGCCCTTGACGACACCGTTGTCGATGATGTCCGCGTTGAGGGTCGGCAGGAACAGGGCGGCGATGGTCTGCACGAGTTGCAGCAGCACGAGCAGGCCGATGGGGCGCTTGTACGGTCCCAGGTGGGGCCGCAGGAGTCGGATCAGCACAACTGACTACCTCGGGATCGGCGGAAGAGCCGGGTGTGGCCTGGACGCTTTCACCGCGGAAGGACGCAGGGGCCCCGGGCCGGGTTGACGGGGGGTGGGGTCCGACGACCAGCGCGCAACCCTATCTTCCGGCATGGGCGGAACTCATGTGGTGAACAGACGGCCGAATTGACGTAATGCTGACGAAGGGGGCTGACCGGCGCCCGGCTCGGCGGGTCGGCGGGGAGGGCCGTTCAAGGCCGGTGCCGCCGATGGCCGTGCTCCCGCGGCCGTGTGGCCGGTCGCCGTGCTCCCGCGCGGACCGAGCATCGTTTGCCTCAGCCCGCGCGGCCGAGGATCGTCTTGCCTCGGCCGCGCGGGGCGGGTGCACCGTCTCGCCGCTGCCGCTGCCGCTGCGCTACAGCGCCGCGAAGGCACCCGGGTGGGTGTGTTCGCGCACGGCGATGTACTGCTGCCGCACGGCCTTGCCCACGGCCGCCTCCTCACCGGGCTCCAGCAGCCGCGCATGCGCCTGTGGCCACCGCGGCGGCTCGGCCTGCGACTGCGAACCGAGCACCGCTCCCAGCGACCACGCCGCCTGCCGGGCCGCGCCGAGCGCCGCGTACTCCGCGGCCGGCGGCACGACCACCGGCGTGCCGAACAGCGCCGGCGCGATCGCCTGGACCGCGGGCAGTTCGGCCGCCGCACCCAGCAGGAACACCCGGCGCACCGTGACGCCCTTGTCCCGCAGCACGTCCAGCGCGTCGGTCAGACCGCACAGCATCCCCTCGAACGCCGCCCGCGCCAGGTGCTCGGGCTTCATCGACTCGCGCCGCAGCCCGGTCAGGGTGCCCGCGGTATGCGGCAGGTCGGGGGTCCGCTCGCCCTCCAGATACGGCAGCAGGACCAGGCCGTACGAACCCGGCGTCGATCGCAGGGCCAGCTCGGAGAGGCCGGCCAGATCCGTACCGAGCAGGTCGGCGGTGCCGCGCAGCGTCCGTACCGCGTTGCGCACCTGGATGAGCGGCAGGTGGTGACCGGTCGCGTCGGCGTACCCGGAGACCGTGCCGGTCGGGTCCTTCAGCGCCTCGTGGTGCACGGCGAACACGGTGCCGCCGGCGCCGAGCGAGACCACCGCGTCACCCGGGTCGAGCCCCAGGCCCAGGGCGGCGGCCATGGTGTCGCCGGTGCCGGCCGAGATCAGCAGGCCCTCCGGGGTCTGACCGGCCGGTTCGGCCGGGGCGAGCACGTCGGGGACCTGGACCCGGTGGCCCAGCGCCCGCTCCACCAGGTCCATCCGGTACTCGCCGGTGACCGCCGACCAGTAGCCGGTGCCGGAGGCGTCACCGCGGTCGGTGGTGCGGCGGGCGGGCCGGCCGAGGAGCTGCCAGACCAACCAGTCGTGCGGCAGCAGCACCTGCGCCACACGCTTGGCCGTGGCCGGTTCGTGCTGCGCGAGCCAGCGCAGCTTCGCCACCGGGTACGCCGCCTTCGGCACCGCGCCCACCGCGTCCGTCCAGCCGGCCGCCCCGCCCGCCTCCTCCACCAGATCGGCGGCCTGCACCTGCGCCCGCCGGTCGCCGCGCAGCAGCGCGGGCCGTACGGTCACCCCGCCGGCGTCCAGCGCGAGCAGCCCCTGCTGCTGCCCGGAGATCCCGATGGCCTGCACGCCCTCCAGCACCCCGCCGGTGGCCGCCTCGCCCAGCGACAGCAGCCACGCCTGCGGGTCCAGTTCGGTCGGCTTCTCCCCCTCGCCCAGCGGGTGCGGGGCGTGACCCTGCCGGAGCACCGCACCGCTGTCGCTGTCGCAGACGACGATGGTGGTGCCGGTGGTGGAGCTGTCAATCCCAGCGACTTTGCCCATGGGGCAGATGATGCCGCACGGGAGGGGCGCGGGGCATTGCGGGTTGGGCTCGGGCTCGGGCTCGGGCCTGGGCTCGTGCTCGGGATTCGGGCTCGGTCCGGGGTTCGGGTACGGCGTTCGGCTGTCCGGGCCCGGGCCCGGGCTTCGCCGCTCGGCGGTCCGGGTACGGCGTTCGGCTGTCCGGGTTCGGGAGGAGGGGTGGGGCGGGGCCGACGGCGCCCGGCGGGGCGCCCGGCGATCGGTGCCGGACGCCCTCGCCGTCAGGTGTTCGACGTACCCCAGTCGTCCTCGGGAGCGTTGCCGTTGCGCAGCGACCGCACCTTGTGGGCGAGGGCGTCCGGTAGCCGGTCGCCGACCTTCGAGGACACCGTGTCCGCGGCCTTCGCGGCGGACTTGCGCCCCTGCAGGACCGCGGCCTCCGCGGTGTTCCGCACCGCCGGGTTCTGCGCGAGCTTCTGCGCCACCGCGCGCAACTGCTCGTACCGCTCGCGTCCGGCGCGGGCGCCGAGCACGTAACCGACCAGGGCCCCAGTGATGAAGATCAACCGGTAGCGCATGGCTCCACCCTTCCTCGTACCTTGCGGGCTGTACGGCGCCTACCCTGCGCATGCGGGCCACAACCCCCGGCGCAAGTGGTTGGCGGAGCACCCCCCCACTTGCGCTAATGTATGTGTCGCACCGGCCGTGCGCCTTCCGGGGAGACCTCGGAGGGTGCATTCGGTGCACGCAGAGCGATCCTCCGTAGCTCAATTGGCAGAGCAGCCGGCTGTTAACCGGCAGGTTACTGGTTCGAGTCCAGTCGGGGGAGCTCGGTCCTCCGTAGCTCAATTGGCAGAGCAGCCGGCTGTTAACCGGCAGGTTACTGGTTCGAGTCCAGTCGGGGGAGCGCCAGGATCAGGACCCCTCGGGGTCCTTTTTCGCACTCCCGGGAACCGATTGCCCACCCCGGCGAGTCCACCCGATGACGCGTCTGTGACCCGCGAGGGCGACAGATCGTATGAGCAGCTATGCTGCGGCAGACGGCGCGCACGGCGCACCGTACGGGGCGGTAGCTCAGCCGGTTAGAGCAGCGGACTCATAATCCGTCGGTCGTGGGTTCGAGTCCCACCCGCCCCACCCTGGCCTCACCCTGATGGGTGGCCCTGGCCAGCGGCGGAGGCCCGGAGCGGCGGGGTACGCGGACCCGCGGAGTGAGCCGTTTGCTCGGCCGGTGCTCGGCCGAAGTGCGGTGTGACGATGCCTGCCGGATCATGCCGCACTAGTCCTTCGAGTCACGTTTGCTGACGGCGCGCAGGGCCTCGGCCCACACCACCACGCGGGTGCCACCCACCATGAAGGTCGGCACGGGCAGGTCCCCGGACATCAGCAGTCGGCGGTACGCGGCCGGGCTGATTCCCCAGACCGCGCAGATCGTCGACTCCGCCGTGCTCACCGGGGGCAGTCTCTGCGGGACCGCAGTCCGCGAAGGGCGGCCCTCCTGCTGTCGTGTTGCAGCGGCGCCGGCCGCCGGTCTCAGGCCCACGGCTCACCGCCGTGTGTCGCGCGCTGCGCGTGCCTGCCCCGGAGTGGCGGACTGGATTCCGTGGTGCCCGCGATGCAGGCGGAAGAGATGCACACTGCGGTGCGCAACACGAGCCCTTGTGGTAGATGCAGCGATGCCATTCCGTCCCTCGCCCCATGGTTGATCTTTGCGAGGACATTACGATGACGACACCTTCCGTGGGGCATCTTGGCTCCGCTTTGCGCCAGATCAGAAGATACTCGCGAGTAAACAGAATGTTATTGCGCACAGTGACCATGTGAATGCATTGTGTATTCACCTGGGGGTGAAGTGACCGACTGTCAGGTTTCTTTCCCACGTGTCGCACCAGGCGCACGCCAGGCAGAGCGACGCGACTTCTGGACGGCATACTCAGATGGCGTGCTTCACGCCGATTACAGCTTCCCGAACGGGCTGAGGGTCCAGCCCCGCTCGATCCAGCAGCGCACCGCCCGCTACACACTCCACACGCTGGTGGACGTGGGCCACCACGCCAGGCACACCGCCCGCCACGTGCGCCAGGACCCCGACGAGCGCTACCGCGTATTCGTGCCGATCAGCGGAATGGCCATGGCCGGACACGGCAACGATGACGGCCTGATAACCCCCGGGGCCGCCACGCTCACAACACCCAGCATGCCCATGGAGTTTTCTGCATCCGGACTGCGAGGTTACGTTCTCAAACTCCCCGTCCGTGATATCAGCGAGCCCCTAGGCTTAATTTCTCCCCTCTCTGCCCAGATCGATCTCCGCTCCGGGTACGGCATGATGCTCGTCGATATGATCCAAAACCTCTCCAAATGGCGAGACACGCTCACCGGCTGGGATTTCAACACCAGATGTGCGGACTTGGCGGTCTTGATCTGCAAGGCCCTGGGTGGAGACGCCCACCTGTCCTGCGCTGAGAGAGGACTCCTGGCGTCCCTCGCACGCCAGCGGATGCGTCAGCGCATCCACGCAGACGGGGGCCGGACCCTGAGCCTGGCCGGCCTCGCAGTCGGCCTCGGGTGGTCGGTCCGGACGGTCCAGGCTGCCATGGCCGAGGCGGGCACACGTACAGCGAGATGCTGCGGGAAGAGCGGCTGGAGGAGGCGTACCGGCGGCTGAGCAGTCCGCAATTCGACCATCAGACGGTGGCGAGTATTTCCGATGCGTGCGGATTCTCGTCGCCTGGGCAATTCAGTACCGTATTTCGGCATCGGTATGGCGAGACGCCGAAGGGGCTTCAGCAGCGCATGCGGTTCGCTTCGCTTGGGGCCCGCTGAGCGGCGGGCCCGGTCGCCTTCCTCCGCCGGAGGCCGAGCGCCGCGCCGCCTTACGGCCGGAGTTACGGGGTCCGGGCATCGCTCTTGGGCCCATGCCAGTGTCCGGCACGGGCCCGGGGTAAGGCGGCGGGTTACTTGGTGTCGTCGCGCCGGAGGGATTCCATGGATTCGTCAGCCTTGCCCTTGGCGTCATCGGCGGTTTTCTTGGTGTCGCCCTCGACGCGGTCGGCCTCGCCTTCGGAATCCGTCCGCTGGGCACCCGCCGCCTTCGCCTTCTCGGCCTCTTCCCTGGCCTTGGCTTTGGCCCTGTCCACCCTGTCGTCGTCTTTCACGATCACTCCCAGGATTGGCGGAGTCCTACTCGTCCAACGTAGAACGGACCGGGCGGGCTCGCACGGCCGACTGGTGCCGAGTCCCGGTCCGGTCCGCACGTGGGCCGGACTCTTCGTGAGGTGCAGACATGGCGAGGCCCCGGCCGTTTTGCTCCGGCCGGGGCCCGCCTACCGCCGTACCGCCCGCGGGGGCACGCGGTACGGGCGTCCTACACCCCCGCGAGGGCGGATGCCGGGACCAGGTCCGGGTCGGCCATGTCCTCAGCGGTGCCGCTGTCGGCGGGCTCGGTGGCGGCGTCCTCGGCGGCGCCCGAGCCGATCATGAATCCGGCTTCGGCGTCGGGCAGGTCGATGACGCCGCCCGGCGCCGGCCCGTCCTGGCCGTCGCGGGTGCCGGAAATCTGGATCTTCATGCGCACGCGCATGCTGTGCCTCCTGTCGGGTGAGAGGATGCGGGGGCCCGCGCTGCCGGGCGGGCCCCGCGGTTGGGCTCAGGCCGCGTTGCCCTGGAAGACCTTGATCGAGCCAGTGGTGTCGACCAGGTCGCCGTCGGCGCGGACGACCGCCCGGTACGACACGAGGTCGGTGTTGAACGCGTAGTCGTCGGAGCGCTCGAAGCGCAGGGTCTCGACCTGCCGCACGAAGTACGTCGAGAAGTCCCCGAACACCACGGACTTCGCCGACAGCGCGACCGCGGCCACGTTCGGGTCGGTGACCAGCGGCTTGCCCAGGACGGTGTCCGGGGCCCCGGCGGTCAGCCCAGGGGCCCACAGGTACTGGCCCGTGGTGTCCTTGATCTTGCGCAGGCCCGCGATGGAGGAGTCCTTCATCATCCACGCGCACGAGGAGCTGTTCCGGTACGGCGCGATGACGGAGTAGAACAGGTCGATCAGGTCGTCGCCGGTGAACATCCCCGCCACGCCGGCGCCGCCGGTCTTGCCGACGGTCGCCGCGGTGACCACACCGTTGGGCTGGTTGGTGCCGGTGCCAACCACCAGGCGCCCGCCGAGCCAGTTGCCCAGCGCCCGCTCGGCCTGCCGGGCGAGGTACCCGGCCAGGTCCACACCGGTGTCGTTCAGCAGCTCGTGGGAGATCTGGAGCAGGATGCCGTACTTGTAGGCGTCCAGCGGAACCTGCCCGAACGTCGGGTCGGAGCTGGCGAGCGTGCCCGCTTCGGCGATCGGCGCGCCGGACGGGGAGGAGTGTGCGGTCGTCTTGGGGACCTGGATCTGCTCACCGGAGGCGGTTCGCAGCAGCGTCTGCAGGACGCCCGACACCTCGATCATGTGCTCGACGAGCCGGTTGTAGAAGCTGATCGGGACGGTGTTCGCGCCGGCCGCCGCAGTCAGCTTGGACAGGTCCGGAAGTCGTGCGGGGTGGTGGCGTCCGGGCGGACCTCGAACTTGCGCTGCCCGGACTCGCCGGTGAAGAACGCCCGCAGCTGCGCGGAGGTGTCGTCGGGCTTCTTGCGGGCGTCGGCGGGCTTGGCCAGCAGTCCGGCGAACGCGGCCTCGGCGTCGGCGGCGCGCTGCTCGGCCTCGACCAGGTCCTTCACGCGGGCGTCGATCTGGTCGAGGTCCGCGCTGAGCCGGGTGTAGGTCTGCTCTTCCTCGGCCGTCAGGTCGCGCTTTGCGGCCTCGGCGCCATCGAGCAGGGCCTTGGTCTGCTCCCACACGTTGAGGCGGCGTTCCTGGAGACGCTTGATGAACTCGGCAGGCATCTGCCCTCCTGGGCATGACGACGACACCCACACGGCCAGGCCGGGGGTGTCAGGTGATGGTGGTGTCGAGGTGGGGTTCGCCCTGCCTCAGAAGGTGACGCGGCGCCGGTACAGCTCGGCGCGCCGCTGCCGCAGCGTCACCAGCGGGTGGGTTTCGCCCTGCCCGCCCCGTGACGCGAGATCGATAACGGTGCCGTCCGTGTCGTCGTGGTTGTAGCGGGCCATCGCCTCCGGCCAGCCGTCGCCCTCGGACTTGGCGAAGAAGGCGGGGTCGATCCGCTCGACGAACCCGCCCAGGTTCCGCGACAGCTTGTTGAACTTCGCCGTGTACCCCCCGATGCGCATCGTCCGGGATTCCCCGGCGGTGGCGCGGACCTCGACCAGGCCGCGCGTGAAGCGCCGCTCAGCGGTGCTGCTCATAATGCCTCCTTGCGCGGCAGCGCCGGCGCACTCGCACCCGGCGCGTAGATCTGGCCCTGCCCGCCCGGAAGGGGCGACAGGTCTTCGATGGCGCGTACCTCGTCCCGGTTGCGCCACCCCTGCTCCAGCGACATGCCGTGGGCGGTGTACCGCTCGATCAGCGACGTGCGCAGCATGGCGTCGACGTTGAAGCGGACGAACTCTTTGTCGCCGCCTTTGGCGACGGGGATGAGGTGATCGGCGGCGTCGGCCCCACTGCTCACCTCCGGACATGCGTCGGCCCGGCCGCGCGGGTGGCGGGCCGGGCCGGGTGGTCACTTGCAGAAGGTTGCCTCGATAGCTGCGGCGATGCGTTCGGCCTTGGCGTCGTCGATGTGGGCGTTGCCGCCGTCGAATCGGAGGGCGATGGTGTGCACTGCGGCCTTGCGGTCCGGGTTGGTGTGCAGGGTCTCGCAACTGTTCACGGCTCGGCGTATGGCACGGTCGGGGCTGACGGTCAGGCCGGGGTCGATGCCGGTGAGCTTGCCCAGGAGCGCGGTCTGTTGGGCGGCGTCGGGGCTGGGCACGGTGGGCGCGCTGATCGGGGGCGCTGTCGCGACCTTGGTGCCGGGAGGGAAGCCGGGCTTGGATTCGTCGGTCGACGAGCAGGCGGCCAGGGCAAGTAACGCTGCGGCGGTGAGGGCCGCGGTGGTGAGTCTGGTGTGCATCGGGCCAGCGTGCCGGATGCGGTGCCGGTGGGTGGGCGCTGTGGCGGTGCTGTGACAGACGGGGTCAGGCACCGGGAGTGAGCAGGGCGAGCACCGCGCCGGTGTCGTAGTAGCGCTGCCTCGGGCTGCCGCCGGCGGGGGTCAGCTTGCCACGGTGGACGAGGGTGCGTAGCCCGGTGAGGGTGATGCCGAGGGTGGTGGCGGTCTGGCGGGCGGTCATGTGGCCGGCGGGGACGTACAGGGGCTCCATGGGTCCATGATGCGTGGTCGTCACGGGGGGCCGTATGTGCCGAAGCGTCTCGATTAGCGGGTGTTCATGGGGTGTTTATCGGGGGCGTTGAGAGTGTTCATGTCACATTCGCTTGATTCCCAGGGGGGGACTCAACGATGAAGCACCTTGCAATGACGGCTGCGGCGGTTGCGGCGGTCGGGACTCTGTTCGCCGCGCCGAGCGCGGTCGCCGCACCGGGCCAGGGGGCCGGGAGTGCGTTCACGCCCGCGTCCGGGGCGTCCCAGCAACACTCCGCGTCGGCCAAGGCGCCGACGGCTGCATCCCTGGCCGCCGCGTACAACGGCGCCTGCGGCTCCGGGTACGGCGTGATCGACTCACTGCCGATCTCCACGCTCGGCACGGCCTACCTGACGTACAACAGCTCCACCGGCAAGAACTGCGTGGTGACCGTCCGGGCCAACCCGGGGACGGCGATGTACATGGCGGCGGCCATCAGGCTGGCCGGGAACAGCGCGTCTGAGGTCATCGACGCGGGCAACTACACCACCTACGCCGGTCCGGTGTACCTGTACGCCGCCGGCAAGTGCATCGACTGGGGTGGTCAGATCGGCTCGGTCTACAACCAGGAGTTCGGCTCGCACTGCGGGTGATCCGCTGACCTCCTGAAGTAGGGGCGGCCCCGGAGGGTGTTTCCCGTCCGGGGCCGTCGTGGTTCACCGGGCGCCTGAGCGGTCAGCTCGATGGTGGCGGCGGCGTACCGGGACTCGGCCTTGAGGGTCATGCCGCTTGCCCCGGAGCGGTAGAACACGGCGTCGGCGGGGATGCCCAGGGCGTCGCGCCACGCCTCGAACGCCCCGAGGTTGTCGTGGAGGCGGATGAAGAGCCGGTCGGGGTAGACGCTGCTGATGTCGATGTTGGCGGCGGGCAGGTGCCCGAGGCTGACCGCGATCTGGGTGAGGGCGGACAGGGCGGGATGCTGCCCGGCGAGGTTGGTGGGCGTCTCGATCACCGTGCCACCTCCGACCGGATGCTGCCGGTGATCCCGGCGGGGGTGAGGGCTCGCCACCGGCGCCGTCGAAGGTGCCTGCCGCCACCTGATCGCCGACCGCCTCGACATCACCGGCGCCCGCTGGGGCCTGCCGGGAGCGGAAGCCGTCCTGCGGCTGCGTGCCGTCGTCTCCAACGGAGACCTCGACCCTACTGGCGCTACCACGCCGCCCGCGAGCACGAACGTCTCTACCCTGCTTCCAACCAGCGAACTCATGTCCTCAGTGCTTGATCGCGGCCTTCACTCGAAACGAACCGCACCCCCTCCGGCAGGCGGTCCTCTAGCGGTGGGCCGCAGTTCCTGGCCTCAGGACTCTGCTGCTGCGGGGTCAAAGTCGCGGCCTGCGACTCATCCGGCGAGGCCGCCTCGCCCGCGTCGGCGGCACCCCCGCCGGCCCCGGGACGACACCGCTGAGGTCCTCACGATCCTCGCCCAGAGCCAAGCCGCTTGACACCAGGTCACAGCCGGTGTGACGTTCTTTCCGAAGACTTATGCCCGAAGGCCCCTCGCTCCCCGAGCAAGGGCCTTCGGGCATATCACTCGCCCTTGAGCGTGGGCTGCTTCTCAGACGACGCCTTACGCCGCTTGCGCACCACCAAAGCGAGGACGACAAGCGCCGCGAAGATCCCCGCAAGGATCAGGCCGAGCCACCACGGCCCAGCCGCGCCGCTTCCGTCCCCAACAGTCCCTCCACCGTGGACCGACCTCGGACCGCGTCCGCCGCGGCGGCTGAGTAAGAATGCGCTGAATACGTGCAACGTGACCCCCTCCTGAGGGCACAACTCCAGGGGCCCACCGCCTTGGACATGCCACAGCTCCGTCACAGCGGCCAAGCGGCATACCCGGCTCCGGCCACCTCGCCGACGCCCTGCGTCGCGCTCCCTGCCCGAAGTAGCCGAGGCCACGATCAGCGAGGCAACAGATCTCCTGCGGCCGGATCGCCTGCTGCCGGGGCGCGGCCGGCACGATGCCCAGCGACACCGCGGGGGGCACCGGGCTCGTCACTTCACAGAGCCGGCCATCACACCTTCCACGAAGTGGCGCTGGAAGGCGAAGAAGACAGCGAGCGGGACGATCAGCGACAGGAACGCTCCCGGAGCGAGCACGTCGATGTTGGCGCCGAACTGCCGTACCTGGGACTGGAGTGCGACGGTCAGCGGCTGGGAGCCGCTGTCGGCGAAGATCAGCGAGACCAGCATGTCGTTCCACACCCACAGGAACTGGAAGATCGCCAGGCTGGCGATGGCAGGACGGCCCATGGGCAGGATGAGCCGGAGGAAGATCGTCCACTCGGAGCCACCGTCCATCCGAGCGGCTTCCAGCGTCTCGCGCGGAATCTGTGCGAAGTAGTTCCGCAGCAGGAAGACCGCGAACGGCAGGCCGTAGGCGATGTGGAAGAGGACCACGCCCGTGATCGAGCCGAAGATGCCGATGACGCCGAAGAGTTTCGCGATCGGCAGCAGCCCGATCTGCACCGGTACGACAAGCATGCCGACGACCAGCAGGAAGATCCAGTCACGGCCCGGGAACTCCAGCCACGCGAAGGCGTAGCCCGCGAGGGCGGCGAGGATGACGACGCCCGCCGTGGCCGGAACCGAGATCAGGACGGTGTTCCAGAGGGCCCGGGTGATGCCGCTGTCGTCCAGAAGGTGGGAGTAGTTGTCGAACGACAGCCCTCCCGGGTGGGCCAGCGCCGTCCACCAGCCGCCCTCGTCCTGGTCGGCCGACGACCGCAGCGACGCGACGAACAGGCCGACCGTCGGCGTGAGCCAGACGAGTGCGACAACGATCATGACCGCCTGGGCGAGGCCGCTGCGCAGCCAGTTGCTGACCCGGCTCGCCACGTCCCCCAAGGGACGCCGTGGTGAGTGCGCCGACAGGGCTTCGCCGGTGCTGACGGCCGGCTTCACGGGCGACACCCGGTCGGTGGTGCTGTGGACGGTCATCAGCGACTCCTGAGGAAGCGTCGGATGTTCAGGACCATCGCGGGAATGACCAGGAGCAACAGGACCACTCCGATGGCGCTGCCGAGCCCCTGGTTGTTCCCGCCGCCGAAGGACACGAGCCACATCTGGAGTGCCAGGACGTTGGCGTTCTGCTGCACGGGGCCGGGGGCGATGATGTAGACGAGGTCGAAGATCTTCATGACGTTGATCACCATGGTCACGAAGACCACGCTCAGCACCGGTGCCAGCAGCGGGACGGTGATGCGCCGGAAGACGTTCCATTCGTTGGCGCCGTCCATGCGCGCGGCCTCCAGCGTCTCCCGTGGCAGGGAGGAGAGGCCGGCGCCGATGAGCACCATGGCGAACCCGGTCCAGATCCACAGGTAGGCGCCCATGATCGCCGGGGTGACCAGGGCCGCGCCGAGCCAGGAGATGCCCGCGTACGGCGCGGAGAAGTTCTTCGCCGGAAGCCGGACATGGTACGTACCGGGCTTGACGTCCTGGAAGCTGAAGGATCCGTCGGGCCCGCTGGTGGCCTTGCCCACGGTCCTGCCGTCCTGCGTCAGCTGCACGGATACGCCGGGCAGTCCGCGTTCCCTGGGGTCGACCCGGTTCGGGTGGCCGCCGCCGCCCGGTGAGAAGTCCAGGTAGACCACGCCCGTCACCGCGTCGGGCTTCACCGCGGCAGCCGGGTCCACGGCCTGCACGGCCTTGGCCGGGATCGATGCGGGCGGCAGCCCGACCAGGCCGAGGACGACGCTCTGGCCGGGCCGGGCGGTGCCCACGGTGTCGTAGGCGCCGCCCGGCCCCTTCTTGAGCACCACTGTGTCGCGGGGACGTGCCCCCGGGTAGCCGGACGATCCGGAGAAGGCGTCGTGGATGCCGACGGTCGCCGCGTTGAGCACGCCGCGGTGCGGGTCGTGGTCGTAGACGAGCCGGAAGGTGATGCCGGCCGCCAGGAAGGAAACCGCCATCGGCATGAAGATCAGCAGTTTGAACGCGGTCGCCCAGCGGATCTTCTCGGTGAGCACTGCCAGGATCAGCCCCAGGCCGGTCAGCAGCGCGGGGACCACGATGACCCACATGGCGGTGTTGCGCAGCGCGGTCTGCGTCGACGGGTCGCGGAACAGCTCGCTGTAGTTGCCGAGCCCCACGAAGCGGCTGCCGTCCGCGTCGAACAGGCTGCGGACGACCGAGTAGATGATGGGATAGCCGACGAGCGCGCCCAGCAGGGCCAGCGCGGGGAGAGCGAAGACCACTGCTGTGATCCTTGCCCTCCTCCTGCGCCGCCGGGCGTCGAGGGCGGGCCCGCCCGCTTGCGCGGGCGGGCCGGAACGGGCGGCGATGGTGGACATGATGGCGATCAGCCCTTGTATGCCTTGGCCGCGGCGGCTTCGAGCTTCTGCGCCGTGCCCTTCGGGTCGGACGGGTCGGCCAGGAAGTCCTGGAGGATCTTCCACTCGCCGGTGCCGGCCGTGCCCCCGAAGGCGGCCGGCGTCTGGTCGGACATGTCGAAGCGCACGCCGTCGCCCGCGCTGACCAGAGACTGGGCGGCCTGGCGAATCGTCGGATCGGTGTACGTGGACAGCGGCAGGGCCTTGTTGGGCGAGAGGAAACCGCCGGCCTCGGCCCAGATCGCCGCGGCCTGCGGGGTGGCCAGGTACTCAAGGAGCTTCATGCCGCCCGACGCGTTCTTGCCCCCCTTGAGGGCGACCGCAGCGTCACCGCCGCCGACCACGGGCTTCGCGCCGCCGTCCACCGAGGGGAACGGGAAGAACTTCGCGTCCGTGCCGACCTTCTTGTGCAGGTCGTTGGTGACGATGCCGCCGACGAAGTCGCCCTCGTAGGTCATCGCGGCCTTCGGACTGTCGCCGAACACCTGGGTCACGGAGGTCGGGAAGTCGGTCTGGAGGGCGCCCTTGGCACCGCCCGCGATCAGGTCGTTCTGCTTGAAGAGGGTGCCCAGGGTGGTGAGCGCCTTGACCACGGTCGGATCGGTCCAGGGAATCTGGTGCTTCGCGAGCTTGTCGTAGCTGGCGGGACCGGCCTGTGAGAGGTAGATGTTCTCGAACCAGTCGGTGAGCGTCCAGCCGTCCTGGCCACCGATGGCGAACGCGGGCAGACCCGAGTCGGAGAGCGCCTTCGCTGCGGCCGTCATCTGCTCGTACGTCGTGGGAGGCGTGACTCCCGCGTTCGAGAACGCCGACGGGCTGTACCAGACCGTCGACTTGTCCGACGCCTTGAAGTACAGGCCGTAGTACGTACCGTCGACGGTGCCGTAGTCCTGCCAGACCTTGGCGTAGTTCTTCGCGGCGCTCGCCTTCACGCTGTCGGACAGCGGGGCCAGCCAGCCCGACGTGGCGAACTGCTGGATGACGCCCACCTGCGGGACCATGACGACGTCGGGAGCGTCGCCGCCCTCGATCTTGCTGCCGATCACGGTGGAGACGTTGTCACCGGTCGAGATGAACTGGACCTTCGCTCCGGTCTTCTTCGAGAAGCCGTCGAGGACCTTCTTGAAGTTGGCCTGCTCCTCGCCGGTCCAGACGGCCGCGACCGTCACCGTCTGGCCCTTGAGCTCCTGGCTGCTTGACGGAGCCGACGACGACGTGCCGCCGCTTCCTCCGCAGGCGGTGGTCGTGAGTGCCAGCCCGCATATCACGCTGGTGGCTACGACGGTGCGGTTCATCTCGATGGGTCCCTTCGTTGTGCCGTGCGCCTGTGCACGGCGGAACGTGTGCGGGTTGTATGACGGGTGTTCGGACGGGTGGGGACCGGCCCGCCGGAGCCGGGGAATCCGGTCGGCGGGCCGTGTTTTTTCGGGGGTCGCAGGTCTGGTCAGTGAGTCCCGGGGGCGTGTGTCCACCACGCCGCTGTGTTGGCGGGCAACGTGCCCGGGGCGCAGGGAACGCTGGACAGCAGCGCGGCGCCGGGGACGGGGGCCGGTACGGCCTCGTCGCCGAAGTTGACCGCGCACACCAGTCCGTCACCGCGCATGAAGGCCAGCACGCCGGGCGGGGACTCCAGCCAGCGCAGGGTGCCTTCGCCCAGCTGCGGCAGCCGGGCGCGCAGGCTGAGGGCGTCCCGGTACAGGTGCCAGAACGAGCCGGTGTCCAGGAGCGCTCGGTCGGTGGTGTGTTCGGCGAACCAGGCCGGCTGCGGCAGCCACGGCTGGGCAGCGCTGCCCTCCGCCATGAAGCCGAACGGCGAGGCGTGACCGGACCACGGCAGGGGCACCCGGCAGCCGTCGCGGACGTAGCGGCGGCTGCCGGTCCTGCGGAAGATCGGGTCGGTCAACGCCTCGTCGGGCAGGTCGACGACCTCGGGCAGACCGAGTTCCTCGCCCTGGTAGACGTACGCGGACCCGGGCAGGGCCAGCATCAGCAGGGCGGCGGCACGGGCGCGGGCTGCACCCAGGGCACCGGTCTCGTCGCCGTACCGCGTGACGCTTCTGACCTGGTCGTGGTTGTTGAGTACCCAGGTGACGGTGGAGCCCGTACCGGCGATGTCGCGCAGCGCGTCGCCGATGGTCTGCCGGAAGGAGTCGGCGTTCCACGGGGCGCTCAGCAGGTGGAAGAAGAAAGCCTGGTGCAGCTCGTCCGGGCGTACGTAGAGAGCGTGTTCGGCCGCGGTCGGCACGGAGACCTCGCCCACCAGCAGCCGCTCCCGGCCGTCGCGGGCGGTGTACTCCTCGCAGACCGCCCGCCAGCGGCGCCACACTCCGTGGACCTCGGGCTGGTTCCAGGCCAGGGGGTTGACGGAGTCCCGGGTGCGCTCGTCGGCCTCGGGGTCGGGGGAGTCGGGCAGGTCCGCGTGACGGAACAGGCCGGCCGCGACGTCGATGCGGAAGCCGTCCACCCCTCGGTCGAGCCAGAAGCGCAGCACCTGTTCGAAGTAGTCGCCGACGCGCGGGTCACGCCAGTTGAGGTCGGGCTGCTCCGGGGTGAACAGGTGCAGATACCACTGGCCTGGGCTTCCGTCGGGCTCCGTGACCCGTGACCAGGCGGGGCCGCCGAACATCGCCCGCCAGTTGTTCGGGGGCAACTCGCCGTTCTCGCCGCGGCCGTCGGCGAACTGGTACATCGCCCGCTCCTGGCCGCCGGGGCGGCCGGCCAGCGCGGCCCTGAACCACGGGTGTTCGCTGGAGCTGTGGTTGGGGACGATGTCCACCACCGTCCGCAGGCCGAGCCGGCGCGCGTCCGCCACCAGGAGGTCGAACTCGTCGAGGTCGCCGTAGAGCGGGTCCACCCCGCAGTAGTCGGCCACGTCGTAGCCGTGGTCGTGCTGGGGTGAGGGGTAGAAAGGACTCAGCCAGAGGCCGTCCACGCCGAGCTTGCTGAGATACGGCAGGCCCGCCCGGACGCCCGCCAGGTCGCCCACACCGTCTCCGGTGCTGTCCAGGAAGCTGCGGACGTAGACCTGGTACACCACCGCGTCACGCCACCACTGCCGCCGCTGGGCGGAGTCACCGTTGACTGCTTGTCTCGGTGGCTCGTCCGCCAGAGGAACTGTGAACACCCGTCACCATCCTGAATCAGGGCGCACGTGCAGGGCCGGCGCATAGGGGGTTGAGTAGGAGCGACGCTCGGGGAAGCGCGCATCGACGGTCGCGAACCACGCCGTCGCTGTTATGCATGCATGTTAAGTAGTGGAAACCGGCCAATGTCAACGCCGTTGCCCAACGTTTGTGGTGAAGATGGCCCAACTGGGCCGATGAAATCGTGATTTGTCATGATTTGGCAGGCTGCGACTTCTACCTAACAAGTAAGTAGTTCTTGCTGTGTCGCGCGTTCGTGGAGGTGTCACCGGAGGGTCCGGCGAGGTGTGAGCCGCAGGCACGTCGGGACGACCGTGCGCAGATCCCGCACACTCAGGGGCCAGGGCGGCCGGTGGGGCGACGCGGCGTCAGCCGCCGCGGACGATCCGCCGCAGTTCCAGGTTCAACCGGGAGATCGCCGCATCGGTCGACGAGTGCTGTTGCAGCGCGTCACTGGTGATCGCGGCCACGGCGAGACTCACCTGCTCGTAACGGGCGCTCTTCGGCCGCGGTCTGGCCGTCTTCACGCTCTGCTCCAGCACTGGCAGGTAGGGATATCTGCCGATCAGGGCCGGATCCCGGTACAGGTCCGCCCAGACTGGAGGGAGCGAGCCCCTGGTGAGCACCTGCCGCTGCACGCCTTCGCTCGTCATGTACGTCAAGAAGTCGG
This sequence comes from Streptomyces sp., assembly GCF_036524955.1. GTDB lineage: Bacteria > Actinomycetota > Actinomycetes > Streptomycetales > Streptomycetaceae > Actinacidiphila. The sequence continues at coordinate 16,260 of NZ_DATDBG010000237.1, read as the reverse complement.
CGGCGGTCCGCGGATGCCGCGAGCGCGCGTTGATCGCCAGGTTGGAGCCGCCCAGCACGCTCGACCCCGGGCCGTCCGGGCCGGGCAGCGGTACCGCCCCGAACCTGCCCGCCACCTTGGAGCCCGGCGCGGAGGCGAGGTCGTACACGTAGGGCCAGTTGCGCAGGAACAGCAGCCTGCCGTTCTGGAAGGACAGCCGGGACTCTTCTTCCTTGAAGGTCAGCGCCTCGCGCGGGATCCAGCCGTCCTCCACCCCGCGGACCAGGAAGCCCAGGCCGTGGCGGGCGGCGACGGAGTCCACCGTCACCCGGTCGCCGTCCTTGCCGAGGATGGACCCGCCGGCCGACAGCACCGCCTCGTCCACGTTGACGGTGAGCCCCTCGTAGGGCAGGAACTGTCCCCCGTATCCCGCGATGCCGTACTTCGGGGCGATCGTGGCCGCGGCGTGCTCCAGTTCGGCCCAGGTGCGCGGCGGCTTCACGCCTGCCTGGTCCAGGATGTCCTTGCGGTAGTACAGCAGTCCGGCATTGGTCACATAGGGCATGGCGTACAGCCCGCCGCGGAAGGTCGCGGTGCCCACCACGGAGGGCAGTACGCGGTCCAGTGGCACGCGGCGGGAGTCGATCCGGGCGATCCAGCCGGCGCCCGCCATCTCCGAGGTCCATGCCACGTCGATGTTGAGCACGTCGAAGCGGCTGCTGCCCGAGCGCAGGCTGTCCACCATCTGCGCGTGCACCTCGTCGGCGGTCTCGGGCAACTGGACGAGTTTCACTGTCTCGCCCGGGTGGGTAGTGTTCCAGCCGTCCAGCACACGCTGGAGGTAGCCGGTCAGATCGCGGCCCGTCGCCAGCGTGATCGGGCCCCTGCCGTCATCGGAGTCGGCGGACGGCACACCGGCGCCGGCGTACGCTGCCATCACCAGGGCAGCGGTCAGCAAGCCTCTGCGTGCGGCCCGCATCCACCGCATCCGTCCTCCTTTGGACGTGGGCGCCTCAGTCGCGCCACCGACGTGTTATCCATACCTGCTGGGCATGCGTGATACTAGGGGCGCGGCAGGCACGTCGCGCGGCGGCCGGAGCGGGAGGAGGCTGAGGGCACGTGCGTCTTCCGTTGATGGCGCTCCTGGCCAAGGGGCCCGTACACGGATACGAACTCAAGCAAAGCCTTGAGACCCTCTTCGGCTCGGCCTATCCTCAACCCAACGTGGGACAGATCTACGTCACATTGTCCCGGTTGGAGCGTGCGGGTCTCATCACAGGGCAGGATGTCACCCAGTCCGGAAGGCCCAACAAGCGCATCTACGAACTCACCGAAGCGGGCCATGAAGCGGTCGCAGCCTGGTTCGAGGAGACATCGGACGAGCCGCGTGTGCGCGACGAGTTCTTCATGAAGCTGGCACTCGCCCCGGCGGCCGGTGTCACCGACCAGATCGGACTGATCAACAGGCAGCGCCGCCACTATCTCAACCTCATGCGGGCGATGGCCCGGCTGGCAGCAGCCGAGGACCGGGACAACCGTGTGGCCCAGCTGCTCATCGAGGGTGCCATGCTGCATCTGCAGGCCGACCTGGACTGGTTGGAGAGATGCCAGGAGGAGATGGAATGAAGCGGAGGGAGCCGTCCTCCCCCCAGGCACCGGCGGACATGCTGCTGGTCGAGGGGCTGGTCAAGACCCACCGGGTCGATGGCTCTGCCGCGCACGCGGTTCGCGGTATAGACCTACGGATACGGCCCGGCGAGTTCGTCGCCGTCACCGGACCCTCGGGCGCCGGGAAGTCCACCCTGCTGCACCTGCTCGGCGGACTCGAACGGCCCGACAGCGGTCGGATTTTCCTCAACGGTTCCCGCGTCGACGGTCTCAGCGAGGCCCGCTGGGCGGTACTGCGCCGCCGGAGCGTCGGCATCGTCTTCCAGTTCTTCAACCTCGTCTCCACCCTCACGGTCGCCGACAACGTCGAGTTGCCCGGCCTGCTCGCCGGCCTCCCGCCCGGCAAGGTCAGGGCACTGCGCAAGGAGCTGCTGGCCGAACTCGGTCTGGAGGGCAAGAAGGACAGCACTCCCAGCGACCTGTCAGGCGGCGAGCAGCAGCGTGCCGCGCTGGCCCGCGCCCTGGTCAACAGTCCCGGCCTGCTCCTCGCCGACGAGCCCACCGGCAGCCTGGACAGCAAGGGCACCCGCGAGGTGCTGCGACTGCTCTCCCGCTATCACCAGCGGGGCCAGACCATCCTGCTGGTCACCCACGACGCCAACGTGGCGAGCGTGGCGGACCGCGTCATCAGCCTCTTCGACGGCCAGGTCGTCGACGACATCTCCTTCGACGACCCGCCCGCCCGTACTCAGGCCGCCGCGGACGTCGTCCGGCTCATGGGCTGACACGGATGCGAGCCATCTGGCGCTGGGCGCTGGCGGACCTGCGGACTCACCGAGGCCAGGCGGTGTCCATCGTCCTCGCCACCGGCGGTATCACCGCGGCCCTGCTGTTCTCGGTCGCCCTGCTCGTCTACGCGGCCGACCCTTGGCAGCGGCTGTTCGCCTCCACCCGGGGCGCTCACGTCTGGCTGCGCGTGGACAGCGGAGCCGACACCTCCGCACTGCCCCACCTGGCCGGGGTCACCGCGGTTTCGGGACCGTTCCGCACGGTGTCGATCACCGCCCGGCACGGCGCCGACAAGGCCGTGCTCGGGCTGCGGGCCTCCGGGCCCCGGCCGCCGGACGTGGGACGCCCCGAAGTCGGCAGCGGACGCTGGCTCGACGGCCGGGCCGCGGACGGGATCGTGCTGGAGCAGTCGGTGGCCACCGCGCTGTGGGTCGAGCCCGGCGACCGGCTCACCGTGTCCGAGAACGGAGTCCAGGCAAGCCTGCGCGTCGTCGGCATCGCTGAAAGCGCGGAACCCCGCTACGGCCCCGGCGGCCCACCCGGCATCGGTTGGGCGTCCAGCGCGGTCGTCGGCGATCTCGCCCGCCTCACCGATCACGTCAGCGAGACCGTCGGCCTGCGGCTCGCCGACCCCGCAGACACCCACTTCGTGGTCCAGCGGGCCGTGACCGCGGTCGGCCCCGACCGGGTCGTCGACGTCGCGACGTGGCGCGACGCCCGGTCGGACGCGGAGGGCGGCAACCACCTGCTCGGGATGCTCATCGGGCTGTTCGGGCTGGGAGCCCTGCTGGCGGCGGCGATCGCGGTCACCGGCGGCATCGGCGCCCGGGTGCTGGCCCACGTCCGGGACATATCCGTGCTGAAGGCAGTGGGCCTCACTCCTCGCCAGGTCGTCGGTATGTTCCTGACCCAGCACGCCGTGCTCGCCGTCGTGGGGGTGCTGTGCGGGGTCGCTGCCACCGAGGTGCTCGGCACCCGCGTCCCCGGCTCACTCAGCCAGGCGATGCAGGTCTGGCGCGCCCTGCCCGCGCACGCCTGGACAGTGCTGGGCATCTCGGTCGCCACCGTCCTGGTGATCGCCTCGGCGACCGCGCTCGCCGCGTGGCGGGCGGGCAGCGTACCGCCGATACCGGCCGCCCGCACCGACGCCCCTGGCCGCCACGGGATGTCGGGGGCGGCCAGGATCGCGCTGCGGGCGCACCTTCCGGCAGCCCTGGTACTCGGCGGGCGTGCCGTCCTGTACCGGCCGGGACGTTCGGCGGGCGCTGTGCTGCGGCTCGCCCTGCCCCTCCTCATGATCACGGTGAACCTGAGTGCATGGGCCACCCTGGACCGATTCGAGGACAGTCCGGCACAGGTCGGCCTGGCCGGCCAGCTCACCGCGCGCCCCAACCGGCTGCCCGATGACGACGCCCGGCAGTTCCTGGCCAACAGCCCGGGCGTCGAGGCCGTCCACCCCGGTGCCGAACTGACCGCGCTCGCCCCGGGCCAGGCCGGGTCGGTCACCCTGAGGGGCCTGGGCACTCTCGCGCACGCCTACCCGTTCGCCGTGGTCTCCGGCCGGGCGCCCACCAGGCTTCACGAGGCCGTCGCGGGACAGGGCCTGCTCGACACGCTGGATGTGACGGTCGGCCAGTGGATCCGGTTGACCGTGGGCGGTACTCCCCACATCCTGCACATCGTGGGCCGCTGCCTGGAGACCGAGAACAACGGCCGGGTCGTCTCCACCACCTACGACACACTGCACGCCCAGGACCCGGACATCCGCCCCGCGTTCTACAGCCTCGTGCTGCGCCACGGAGCGGAGCCGGCCGTGGTGCGCGACACCCTCAACGCCTCCTCGCACGGCACGTTGGAGGTCCGCGAGGTCACCGACTCCGTGTCCCGGCAGCTCTCCCCGGTCCGCGGGGCGATCACCGGGCTCGTCGTGGTCCTCGCGCTCATCGGTCTGGCGGAGCTCTGCACCGCGATCGCCGCAGCTGTCCGCGACCACTCCCGTGACCTGCGCGCCTACCGCGCCGTGGGCCTGACACCCCAACAGACCGTCGCGACCCTGGTCACCAACATCGCCCTGATCGCCCTGGCCGCGGCACTGGTCGCCACCGGGCTCGGCATCCCGCTCTCCCACTGGCTGATCGACCTCCAGGGCAGATCCAGCGGCATCGGCGCGGGAATCGCGCAGACCCCGCCGTGGGGCGTGCTGCTGCTGGTCGTCGGCGCCGCGGTGACCGGTGCCGGGGCCGCCTGCCTGGTGCCCGCCACCCGGGTCACCGTCGACCGTGCGTCGGAGGCTGTGGCCCACCCGGCATTCCGTACGTAACTCGCGGGGCCGGACGCTCGCCGGCCATCGCTGATCACCGCGGGCCGGGGTCATCACAGTGCAGGTCTACGAGGTGTCGGTCGCCTCAGAAGCGCATGGCGGCAGGACGTCCTGCGGGAAGTGACGCGACGTCAAGAGGCGGCACACTGTGCCGGCCGCCCGGCCAGGTCCCCGCGGGCGGAAGGCGATCAGGCGGCGGCCGGAGGGCGGGCCGAACCCGGGCCGGGACAGCGGGCCGGGCCGGGACGGCGGGTCAGGCGCCGGGTGCGCGGTATTCCACCTTGCGGCGGACCGCCTCGTCGATCTCCTCGGGCGACAGCAGTACGACCGTGCTCGTCCGTACGCCACCGGCCGCCGACGTGACCAGACCGATGGCCACGGCGGTGGTGTTGTCCGGCAGGCTCACCGTCAGGTAGACGTCCTCGTCCCCGAAGGCCCAGTACATCGACTCGAGCCGGCCCCCGAGGTCGCTGACCATGCGTTCGACGACCTCGCGTCGTGCGGTCCCGCCCTCTTTGAGCAGGCCCTTCAGCCCGTCCACGGTGAGCTTGGCCTTGATCAGGTAGTTCGGCATCGGTCGCCGCCTTTCCGGTACGTCCCCTTGACCACCCTTGCCTCCCATGGTCGTTCCGGCCGGCGCCCCCGTCGCGAGGACAGCGGCCATGTGGCGTACCGTCCTCCTTTCGCGACGGGCACAAGCCCGCCGCGAGGGTGCCGACGTGGTTCCGGTCCGTTGGCCTCGGCCCCGGTCCGGCGTACGGGCCCGCCAAAGGGGCCGGCTCCGCGCCCACGTCCGGGCGTCCGCTCGCCACGGGTTCGACCAAAACGATCGGCCGTCGGCCGCGGGGCACGGCCGGCCCATGGCGCAACGGCGTCATGCCGGAGGTGTGGATTCCCGGTGTGAGGTCCGGTCAGGAGCTCTCGGCGGCAGGAGCGGCGCCCCGGCCTGCGGTTTGGACGTGACGGGGTCGGCACGGCGGAGTTACCGGACAAAGCCATGACAAGCGGAATGCCGGGCTTTCTTCCCGGCGCGGACCTCGCATAGGGTCCTTGGGCCATGGATTACTGCTACGCGTGCCGACGCCACCTCAACGGCGCTTTTTCGTGCCCGGGTTGCGGGACTCCGGCGGACCAGCTCACTCTGCCCGGCGAGACCGACACCGCCGCGCTGCCCGCCGTGACGGACACGGGAGGCGGACCACCGGGCGCCGGGCGGGCCGCGCGACGCGCCGAGGGGCAGCGGGCCCGGGCCCGGCGGGCGCGCAGCGGGCGGCAGCGTGCCGCGGTGTACGGGGTGGGCGCCGTCGCCGTGTCGGGCGCACTGGCGATGTTCTCCATGGCCGCCCTGTCCGGCGGTGCGAGCGGCGGCACCGAAGACCCCGGGCCCCGGGTGACCAACGCCTCGCCGGAGGCGACCACACCGGGCGTCTCGTACGCCGACGACCCGGGTACGCACACGACCTCGCCCGCCACCGGCCACCACGGGTCCGCGTCGGCCACCGCCTCCGGGCCTGCCTCGCCCTCCCCGACGGCAGCCCGGACCACCACCCCGTCCCGTACGCCGGCGCCGACCGGGCCCCCGGCGACCGCCACCGCCAAGGTGACCCACCGGCCCACCACCCCGCCCCCGACCACCACCGCGCCGACTCCGCCCGCGCCGACGCCGTCGAAGCCGTGCGAGCCGGTGCTGTGGTGGTGCAAGTAGCGCCCTCAGCGAGAGCCCCGGGGTTTCAGTCCTCCAGTCCGGCCATCCGCTTGAGCAGGTCCCGCAGCGCGGCGCGTTCCCGCGCGGACAGGGCCGCGAGCGGTTCGCGGGCGAAGTCCAGCGACTCCCGCACCCGGGCCGCTGTCTCCACCCCCGCGGGCGTCGCCGCGGCGAGCTTCACCCGGCGGTCGGCCGGGTCGGACCGCCGCTCGGCCAGTCCCTGCGCCTCCAGGCGGTCCACGATCCCCGTCACGTTGGACGGCTCGCACTTGAGCCGCTGCGCGATCTGGCGCATCGGCATCGGCCCGCCGGACAGCAGTGCCAGCACGCGGGCCTGTACGCCGGTCAGGTGGTGGACGGCGGCGGCTGCGTCGTACTCCTGGTGGAAGCGCGCGACCACGGTGCCCATGAGGTCGACGACCTCGGCGGTCAGGGGGTCCATGCGGCGGGTCATGTGCCCAGGCTACTCCGTTGCTTGACAAGCAAAAACATTAAGGTTCATGATTATTAAGTTCCTTAATCATTAATCGCACAGGGCGGCCGGCCGGCCCCCGTCTCCCGGAGCAAGGAGAACCCGTTCATGACCATCCAGTCGGTAGACGTCCTCTACACCGCCGTCGCCACGGCCGAGAACGGCCGCGACGGCCGGGTCGCCAGCGACGACGGCAAGCTCGATGTCGTCGTCAGCCCGCCCAAGGAGCTGGGCGGCAGCGGCTCGGGCACCAATCCCGAGCAGCTGTTCGCCGCCGGGTTCAGCGCCTGCTTCCAGGGCGCGCTCGGCGTCGTCGCCCGGCAGGCCAAGGCCGACATCACCGGCTCCAGGGTGACCGCCAAGGTCGGCATCGGCAGGACTGCGGCCGGCGGTTTCGGGCTCACCGTGGAACTCGCCGTGTCCATACCCACGGTGGACGAGGCCACCGCCAAGGAGTTGGTGGCACAGGCGCACGAGGTCTGCCCGTACTCCAACGCGACGCGCGGGAACATCGCGGTGGAGCTGACGATCGTCTGAGACCGAACGGGTCCCTGCCTGCCCGTCGTACGGGCGAACCCGGGCGGCAACCCCGGGACTGGGTCCGCCCGAACGCTGGGCATACCCGAACGCTGGGCATACCCGGACGCTGAGTCTGCCCGGACACTGGGTCTACCCGAGCGCGACCCCTGAAAGAATGCGGGCCAACCGTGCCTGGCCTCGCTCGTTCGGGTGGAACCAGTCCCACGTGCTCAGCTCGTCCGTGCCGAAGCGGTAGTCGAAGACGGCGCCGCCGTCGTACCGGCACCGGGCGTACGCGGCGCACACCTGGCCGAGGGCGGAGTTGTAGGCGACCACCCGGTTGCGTACCGCCGTGCGCCGCTGCTCGGCCGCCGTGCTGCGGGAGTCGGCGTCGCGCAGCATGGACGGGCACAGGCCGAGCTTCCAGATCTCCTTGCCGATGGGGTTGGTGACGCCGACCGACCAGAGCCGCTTCAGGTCCGGGATGCTGGCCACCAGGATCTGCGTGGCGGGCAGGACGCGGTGGAGATAGGCCAGCGCGGCGCCGAACTCGGCCCGGAACTCGGCCACCGGTGTCATGGCGTCCTCGGACGGCCTGCAGGCGTCGTTGGCGCCGATCAGCACGGTCACCATGGCCGGGCGGTGCGCGGCGGCCGTACGGGCCTGGTCCGGCAGGTCGGCGACCCGGGCGCCGGACTCGGCCACGTTCCAACTGCGGGTGGCGGGCGCGGTGGCGGCGAGGCGCTGCGAGAGGCTGTCGACCTTCGTACGGGAACCGGTCGCCCAGGACGCCTCGGGGCAGTCCGTGAGCGGGTCGCAGGCGTTGAAGCCACGGGTGATGGAGTCGCCGAGGGCGGCGACGGACGGCGGGTGGACGTTCCAGGGGCGGGCCGGCTCGGGTGCGGCCCGGCGCTCGGTGCCGGTGGAATGCGAGATGTGTGCGGTGGGCGTCGCCCTGCCCCCGTCCGGCGGCGAGCCGCCCCCGCCGCATCCCGCCAGCACAATGGCTCCGAGCGCGAGTGCCAGGCCGCGGCGCGGCAGCGGTCGCATGGGGCGCTCCCCTCCGACGAGTGGGTGACATCTGATATCAGCCCGACCGTACGTCACTCCCCGGAAGACGTCGCACGGTAGCTTTTTACCTGACACCCCGGAGGAACTGACGGGAGGTCGGCACTGACCGGGCGTCATATGCCCAAGGTTGTCCCGTTTGATGTGAATAGTGCAGAATGTCTCATGTTGCCCCTGGTTCAGCCGGTTCGGGTGTGAGGCCGCTGGGGAAGGCGAACCTCGTCCCACACTGGAGGTACCGGTGACGACACGTGGAGTTCTGTACGTGCACGCCGCACCACGCGCGCTCTGTCCGCATGTCGAGTGGGCCGTCGCGGGTGTCCTCGGCGTGCGCGTGACACTGGACTGGATCCGCCAGCCGGCCGCCCCGGGCACCTGGCGCGCCGAGTTCTCCTGGCAGGGGCAGCCCGGCACGGCCTCGAAGCTCGCGTCGGCGCTGCGCGGCTGGCACCTGCTGCGCTTCGAGGTCACCGCGGAGCCCTGCCCCGCCGCCGAGGGTGAGCGCTACAGCGCCACCCCGGAACTCGGCATCTTCCACGCGGTCATCGGCATGCACGGCGACATCCTGATCCCCGAGGACCGGCTGCGCGCCGCGATGCTGCGCGCCCAAAAGGGTGAGGCCGACCTCGAAAGCGAACTCGACCGCCTGCTCGGCAAGCCCTGGGACGACGAACTCGAACCCTTCCGCTACGCGGGTGAGGGCGCCCCGGTCCGCTGGCTGCACCAGGTGGTGTAGCGCCAGGGGTCTCAGCCGGATGGCCGGACCACCTGTCCGGGGCCTTGCGCGCGCCGGGGCGGGGCGGCATAGCCTGCGGGTATGTCCACTCCCCCCGCCGACTCCCCTTCCGCCGCCTCGTCAGCCACCGCGAGGCCGCTCACCGTCGCGGTGCTCGGCACCGGCATCATGGGTGCCGGGATGGCCCGCAACCTGGCCGCCGCCGGGCACGCGGTCCGCGCCTGGAACCGTACGATCGCCCGCGCCCAGCCGCTCGCCGACGACGGGGTGCGGGTGGTCGCCGATCCCGCCGAAGCCGTGCGCGGCGCCGACGCCGTGATCACGATGCTGCTCGGCGGCCCCTCCGTACTCGACGTGATGGATACCGCGGCGCCCGCGTTGGGGCACGGCGCCGTCTGGGCGCAGAGCAGCACGGTGGGCCCGGCCGCCCAGGCCGAACTGGCCGCGCTCGCCCACGAGCACGGCGCCCGCTTCGTCGACGCGCCCGTACTCGGCACGAAGGCGGCCGCGGAGAGCGGGCAGCTGACCGTACTGGCCGCCGGGCCCGCCGCCGCCCGGCCGGTCGCCGAACCGGTCTTCGACGCGATCGGCCGCACCACCCTGTGGGTCGGCGAGGACGGCACGCAGGGCGTGGCCAGCAGCCTCAAACTCGTGCTCAACAGCTGGGTGCTGGCGGTCACCAACGCCACCGCCGAGGCGATGGCGCTCGCCAAGGGTCTCGGCGTCGACCCCGAGCGCTTCTTCGAGGCGATCGACGGCGGCCCGCTGGACCTGCCCTACCTGCACACCAAGTCCGCGGCGATCCGCAGCGGCGACTTCACCCCGAGCTTCACGGTCGAAGGCGCCTGGAAGGACGCCCGACTGATCGTCGCCGCGGGTGAGCGCGCCGGAGTACGGATGGACCTCGCCGCGGCCGGCGCCGAACGCTTCCGCCGCGCCGCCTCGCTCGGCCACGGCGACGAGGACATGGCGGCGTCCTACTTCGCCAGCTTCGACCGCGACCCGGACGAGTAGCCGGACCAGAGGGTTGACGCCCGGGCTCCTGGAGTGGGCGGCCGAGGGACGAGGCGGCCCGCGCGGGGAGTGAGCAGGAGGACCGACCGAAAGCCGAGCACGCCGGAGGGCGCGGACACCGATCCGCGCTCTCCGGCGTCACAGCAGTCCCGAGGCACCCCCCGGGAAGCACAGCCCTCAGCGGCTCATCGCCCGGAAGGCCAGAACCACGTTGTGGCCGCCGAAGCCGAACGAGTCGTTGAGGGCCGCCACCGTGCCTTCCGGGAGCTCGCGGGGCTTGTCGCGGACGATGTCCGCGTCGGCCTCCGGGTCCGGGTTGTCCAGGTTGATCGTCGGCGGGGCGATCCGGTGGTACAGGGCGAGCACCGTGGCGACCGTCTCGACACCGCCGGCGCCGCCCAGCAGGTGGCCGGTCATCGACTTGGTGGCGGACACCGCCATGTGGTCCACGTCGTCGCCGAACACCCGCCGGAGCGCCTTGATCTCCGCGACATCGCCCTGCGGGGTCGACGTGGCGTGCGCGTTGACGTGCGCGATGTCGGCGGGCTTGAGGTCGCTGTTCTCCAGCAGCTGGTGCAGCGCCGCGGCGATGCCGCGGCCCGACGGCTCCGGTTGCGTGATGTGGTGCGCGTCGGAGGAGACGCCCTGGCCGACCGCCTCGCAGTAGACCCGGGCACCGCGGGCGGCGGCGTGCTCGGCCGACTCCAGGATGATCACGCCGGCGCCCTCGCCGAGCACGAAACCGTCCCGGCCGGCGTCGTACGGACGCGAGGCGCCCTGCGGGTCGTCGTTGTTCTTGGACATCGCCATCATGTTGCCGAAGGCGACGATGGGCAGCGGGTGGATGGCCGCTTCGGTGCCGCCGGCCACCACCACGTCGGCCCGGCCGGTACGGATCATCTCGATCCCGTAGCCGATCGCCTCGGCGCCGGACGCGCACGCGCTGACCGGCGTGTGCACACCGGCCCGGGCGTTGACCTCGATGCCGACGTTCGCCGACGGGCTGTTCGGCATCAACATGGGCACGGTGTGCGGGGACACCTTGCGGACGCCATGGTTCTTCAGGACGTCGTACTGGTCGAGGAGCGTGGTGACGCCGCCGATGCCGGAGGCGATCACCGTTCCGAGCCGGTCGGGGTCGACCACCGGGTCCTCGCCCGCCCTTCCGGTGAACCCCGCGTCCGCCCATGCCTCACGGGCCGCGATCAGCGCGAACTGAGCGCTGCGGTCCAGCTTGCGGGCATGCGGACGTGGGATCACCTCTCCGGGCTCGACGGCGATCTGCGCGGCGATCCGTACCGGCAGGTCTGCCGCCCATTCCTGGGCCAGCGAGCGCACGCCGGAACGGCCGGCGAGCAGCGCTTCCCAGGTCGACGCGCTGTCGCCACCCAGCGGTGTGGTTGCTCCGATACCGGTGACGACCACAGTGCGATTGGTCGGGCTCACAGGAATTGTCTCTCCACGTCTAGAAGGGCGGGCGACAGGCGCGTCGTCCGGTGGTTCGGGCGGCCGGCGGCCGGCTCGGCCCGGGGCGGGTCAGCCCTGGGCGGTCAGGATGTAGTCGACGGCGTCGCCCACGGTCTTGAGGTTCTTCACGTCGTCGTCCGGGATCTTCACGCTGAACTGCTCCTCGGCCGCCACCACGACCTCGACCATGGACAGCGAGTCGACGTCCAGGTCGTCGGTGAAGGACTTGTCCAACTGGACGTCCTCGGTGGGGATACCGGCGATCTCGTTCACGATGTCGGCAAGACCGGCGACGATCTCTTCCTTGGTGGCCATGCGGCGCTCCTTGTTGTTGTGACGATGCCTGGGTGGATCGCCTTGACGTTCGGTGAATCGGGTGAATCGGGTGAATCGGTGTAGCGGTGTAGCGCCTTACGGCGTGCCGTCCGGACGGCGACGCCGCGAGGATGTGACTAGGGGAGAGTAACGACCGTGGCCGCGTACACCAGACCCGCCCCGAAGCCGATGACCAGCGCGGTGTCACCGCTCTTGGCCGCACCGGTGGCGAGCAGCCGCTCCATGGCGAGCGGGATGGACGCCGCGGAGGTGTTGCCGGTGGTCTCGATGTCGCGGGCGACCGCGACATGGTCGGGCAGCTTCAGCGCCTTGATCATCGAGTCGATGATCCGCATGTTCGCCTGGTGCGGGATGAACGCGTCGAGCTGGTCGGCGGTGATACCGGCGGCGTCCAGCGCCTCCTGGGCGACCTTCGCCATCTCGTACACCGCCCACCGGAAGACGGCCTGGCCCTCCTGGGTGATCGCCGGGAAGCGGATCTCGTCCGGGCGCGCGTCCCGGTAGAGGTCCCAGGGCACGGTCTGCTTGATCGTTTCGGCCTTGTCGCCCTCCGAACCCCACACCGCGGGTCCGATGGCGGGCACCTGGGACGGGCCGACGACGACCGCGCCCGCGCCGTCCCCGAACAGGAAGGCGGTGGCGCGGTCCTCCTTGTCCGTCAGGTCGCTCAGCCGCTCCACACCGATCACCAGCACATGGCCGGCGCTGCCGTCCACGACCATGCTCTTGGCGAGGGTCAGACCGTAGGTGAAGCCCGCGCAGCCCGCCGACACGTCGAAGGCGGCCGGCTTGCCCGCGCCGATCCGGTGCGCGATCTCGGTCGCGACCGCCGGGGTCTGCATGAAGTGCGAGACAGTCGCGACGACGACCGCGTCGATGTCGGAGGCGCTGATCCCGGCGTCCGCGATGGCCTTGCCCGCGGCCTCCAGCGACATCTCGGCGACGGTCTCGTCCGGCCCCGCCCAGTGCCGGGAGGCGATGCCGGACCGGGACCTGATCCACTCGTCGCTGGAGTCGATGTGCTCCAGGATCACCTCGTTGGGCACCACGCGGGTCGGCCGGTAGCCGCCGACGCCGAGGATCCGCGCGTAGGGCGCGCCCTTGCTGGGCCTGATCTTCGCTGTCATCTCTGTAAGCGCTCCTCTTCGGCCCTATTCGGCTTCGGCTTCGGCTGCCGCGGCCTCGGTCACCTCGGCGACCAGGGCGCGGGCCGCTTCGAGGTCGTCGGGGGTCTTCAGTGCCACGGTCCGCACCCCGGGCAGCGCCCTCTTGGCCAGGCCGACCAGGGTGCCGCCCGGCGACACCTCCACGATCGCGGTGACCCCGTGCTCCTGGAAGGTCTCCATGCACAGGTCCCACCGCACCGGACTGGAGACCTGCGCGACCAGCCTGCGCACGACTTCCGCGCCGCTGGTCACCGTGTGCCCGTCCGCATTGGACACATACGGCAGTTTCGGGTCGGAAACCGCCAGCGCGGGCGTCAGCGCGTCCAGGGCGGCGACCGCGGGGGCCATGTGCGCGGTGTGGAAGGCGCCGGCCACCTTCAGCGGCATCACGCGGGCTTTCTCCGGCTTGTCCGCCGCCAGCGCGGCCAGCTGCTCCATGGTGCCGGCCGCGACGATCTGACCGGCGCCGTTGATGTTCGCCGGGGTCAGCCCGAGCCCGTCGAGGTGCGCCACGACATCCTCGGGGTCGCCGCCGAGCACCGCGGCCATGCCGGTCTCGGTGACCGCGGCGGCGTCCGCCATCGACCGGCCCCGGGCGGCGACGAAGCCCATCGCGTCCTGCGCGGACAGCACCTGGGCCCAGACGGCCGCGGTGATCTCACCGACGCTGTGCCCCGCGACGGTGTCCGGAGTGACTCCCAGCTCGCCCGCGGACAGCAGACCCGCGGCGACCAGCAGCGGCTGCGCGACCTTGGTGTCGCGGATCTCGTCGGCGTCGGCCTTCGTGCCGTAGTGGGCGAGATCGAGACCGGCGGCGTCCGACCAGCCTTCGAGGCGGTCTGCGGCACCGGGGAGTTCGAGCCAGGGAGTCAGGAAGCCGGGCGTCTGGGCGCCCTGGCCGGGAGCGACGAGTACGAGCACCTTCACACTCTCTCTCGCGGGTGGTGGGACCGCTCGTGGGGACGTGGACCAAGAACTGTCAGGTGATTTGTGGGTGTCCAACAAAAGACTTACCGGGGCCGGTCCGATTGCGAGAGTCGGCCCAGGATGAGCGCGATGCGCAGGGTGAATGCGGATCGTACATCGGAGGGTGACCATCCGGTGACGTCCGTCACACGTCGTAGCCGGTAGCGCACCGTATTGGGGTGCACAAACAGCATTCGGGCCGCTCCTTCGAGGGACGACGCCTGCTCCAGGTAGACACTCAGCGTTTCCAGCAGCGCGGAGCCGGCTTCCTCCAGGGGCCTGTAGATCTCCTCCACCAATTGCCGGCGGGCATAGCGGTCTCCTGCCATCGCCCGCTCCGGCAGCAGATCGTCGGAGAGCACGGGCCGCGGCGCGTCCGGCCAGGCCGCGCACGCCCGTAGTCCGGCCGCCGCGGCCTGTGCGGACCGGGTCGCCGACAGCAGGTCGCCGACGACCGGCCCGGCCACCACCGGACCCGGCGCGAACGGCCCGATCAGCGCCTTCGCCACCCGGATGGGATCACCGTCCCCGCCTGCGACGACGACCAGACGCTCGCCGAGCACCCCGGTCAGCACCTGGAGCTTGGCGTGCCGGGAGGCGCGGCGGATCGCCTCGACGGTCAGCTCGCTGTCGCCGTTGGGCGCCGTGCCCAGCACCACCACGATCTTGTCCGGCGAGTTCCAGCCCAGCGCGGCGGCCCGGGACAGCACGCCCTCGTCCGCCTCGCCCGACAGCACCGCGTTGACCACCAGCGACTCCAGGCGCGCGTCCCACGCGCCGCGGGCCTCCGCGGCCTGCGCGTACACCTGCGCGGTGGCGAAGGCGATCTCCCGGGCGTAGACGAGCAGCGCCTCACGCAGCACTCTCTCGTCGCCGGGGGCCGCCACCTCGTCGATCGCCGCCTCCATCACCTCGATGGTGGTGCGGACCATCTCCACGGTCTGCCGCAGCGAGATCGCCCGGGTCAGCTCGCGGGGCGCGGTCCCGAACACGTCCGTGCTGATCGCCTGCGGCGCCTCGGGGTGCCGGAACCACTCGGTGAACGCGGCGATACCGGCCTGTGCGACCAGGCCGATCCAGGAACGGTTCTCCGGTGGCATCGCGCGGTACCACGGCAGTTGCTCGTCCATCCGCGCGATGGCGTGCGCGGCCAGCCGGCCGGCGGACTTCTCCAGCCTCAGCAGCGTGGCGGAGCGGCTCCCGCCGACTTCGGCGGCGGGATACGAGTGGCTCCCGCCGGGTTTGGCCGGTGGGTACGGGGGGCGCGGGGCGTCGGGCACGAAACCAAGCCTGCACCATCGCGTGCGCTGAGCGGTGCTGGGGTGTACGGAACCGTCGTACGAATCTCTGCCCTCGAACGCCGGGCGGGCCGGTTCCGGGTGACGGCGGCCGGTGTGCGGAGCCGGGCGTACCTGCCTGCCCTCGAACGCCGGGTGGGCTTGACCCGGTTGCCCGGCGGTCTGAACGGGCGGGCTCCGTACGCTCGTTCGCCCTCGAATCGCCGGGCGGGCCCGGACGAGGGCCCGTCGGGCCCGGTCGCGGGTGCGGATGGGGGTCGGCCGGGTTCGACGCGTGCGGGCCATTTTGTACGGTGGGCACATGATCGACGTGCGGCGCGGTGAGGACCGTTGTTCCGGGGGGGAGCCGGGGGCGGGGATCGAGACGCGTCATGCGTTCTCGTTCGGGGGGCACTACGACCCGGACAATGTGCGGTTCGGGTTGCTGCTGGCCTGCAACGAGGAGCGGTTGGCGCCGGGCGCGGGTTTCGCGGAGCACGCGCACCGGGACACGGAGATCGTGACGTGGGTGGTCGAGGGGGAGCTGGAGCACCGGGACGGCGGGGGCCGGGCGGCGCGGCTGAGGGCCGGCGACGCGCAGCGACTGAGCGCCGGGGGCGGGGTGCGGCACGTGGAGCGGAACCGCGGGGCCGGGGTGGTGCGGTTCCTGCAGATGTGGCTGCATCCCGAGGTGTTCGGGGGGACGCCGGAGTACACGGTCGCCGCCGCTCCGGCCCCGGCCGGTCCGGGGCTGACCCTGCTCGCCTCGGGTGCGCCCGGGGCGAGCCCGCCGCTGCGCCTGCGGCAGTCGGCCGCGGCGCTGTACGTGGGGCGGCCG
>NZ_DATDBG010000236.1:0-16090 GCF_036524955.1 Streptomyces sp. | reverse complement strand
CCTGCGCCGAGCCCTGCTAGAACCCCCGACCCAGATCCGGACCGTCACCGCGCCGACGGTGACACCGGCCGCCGACGCCGCATAAGATCACTCACGGCATCCCGCGTCGAGATCATTTACACCACTCCGCGGACGCGACCTGGTGTTCTTGCTGGTCCCGATTCGTGTCCGACGTGTACACGCCGGACGCGCTTCCGCACGGTGAGCAGACACGGCTCGCGCGGCCGCCATAGGATGGTGAGCAGATAGCGGCAGTTCGCCCCGCCAGTTCAGCCGCCGAAGACAGTGTGATACGCCTCTTCACCTTGATGGATCACTGTGGTGAGGCCTGGCTGTGGCGGTCGTGATCGCGCTTAGCCCGCTGAGGACGCGGTGGTAAGTGGCGCGGACTCGGCTCGGTTCTGGATTCTGGGCCGCTGTTTCCTCGCCGAGGACTTCGGCGTCGTGGATCAGCTCGGCCTGCCGGGTCGGCTCCATACCGAAGGTCGGAGCGAACTGCTGCACCACGGCGGCGAAGTCGCGCAGCGCCGTGGTGTCCAGGCCGAAGGTGTTGTTCTGCACCACTCGGTTCTCTCGCCCGGCGACAAAGCCCTGGGAGTTGTTGATGGTATAGCTGTCGCCGGCCCTCGGCCTGTTCAGGTAGTCGGACACAGTTCCTCCGGACAGGATGCACTCGATGCCGTCGGGTGTGATGGCGACGGTCGGCGGATCGGTGTTGATCCCCACGACGAGCCCGGCGTGATTCAAGCGCGCTACGGCCTGGTGCAGCTCATCGCCGGTGATCCCGTCGCCGGCGTAATAGGCAGCGGGGACGGTGAAGAAGCCGACGGGGCTGACCGGCTTCTGATCGTGGGCTGCGGTGTAGAGCCAGCGAAGGAAGGCTTCAGCGGCGTATCGGTGCCGGGCGGCGTGATCTTGTTGCAGTTCTTTCAGGCGGTGTACGGCCACGCGACCGTCGTCGGTGAGGTGGACGTCGGGTGTTCCCGCCAGGTTGCGGGCGATGGTCACCAGCCCGCGTTGCTCCAGTTGGAAGGCGAGTACGGATGCATCCTGGGCCGGTAGGCCCTGCTCTTCGACGAACTGGGTGACGTCTACGTAGTGGGCTGGGTGTTGCTGCGCATGGGCGTCCAGCCACATCAGCAGCAGTGCGAGGTATGGGCTGCTTTCGATCGTGGCACCGCTGTTCCAGCCTCCCCCTTGCGCCGACGCCTCAGCGCTGACGGGCATGCGGATGGGGTGCTTCCTGGAAGCCCGCTCGAACTCCTTGGCGATGTCCTTCACGAACTTGTCGATCGCGCGCCGATCGATGCCCGGGTTTTGGGGCACGTGGGCCTCCTGTACGCCTCACCTTTGCTTCAGCCTAGCGAGTGGGGCCGACAGCGACGCCGCCATGGAGAGGTGCGCTTGGTAGTCCAGCGGCCAGCATCTGCGGATTCCCCTGGCCCGGGGAAGCGCGGTCGGCTCGCGGACCTTGATCACTCCGCCCCCCGGTGATCTCCGACCGCAACGCAGCGGCGGAGGGACCTGCAATGAGGAGCGGTGTCGGCTTGCTCACTGCCGCACGGGGCTGCTGGCGGTCGGGGAAGGGCGCGGGCGGTTGCTGTACTTCGCTGCTGTACGGGTACGCCGGAAGCCCTGCAGGATCTCTCCTGCAGGGCCTCTGACCTGGGTCGGGGTGGCGGGATTTGAACCCACGGCCTCTTCGTCCCGAACGAAGCGCGCTACCAAGCTGCGCCACACCCCGGTGCAACGACGTTTACTTTAGCGGAAGGGGGGCTGGAGGCGAAATCGGGTTTGGGGAGGTCCGGGGAGGGGTGGGGTGGGGCGGTGCCGGGGGTCAGGTGAGGGTGAGGAGGGTGGCTTCGGGGGGGCAGGCGAGGCGGACGGGGGTGTAGCGGTTGGCGCCGCAGCCTGCGGAGACGTGGAGGTAGGAGGTGAAGCCGGTTGCGGTGTGGGTGGAGACGCCCTTGACGCGGTCGGTGTCGAGGTCGCAGTTGGTGACGAGGGCCCCGTAGAAGGGGACGCAGACCTGGCCGCCGTGGGTGTGGCCGGCCAGGATCAGGGGGTAGCGGTCGGACGTGAAGGCGTCGAGGACACGCAGGTAGGGGGCGTGGACCAGGGCGAGGTTGAAGTCGGTGTCCGGGTCCGGGCCGCCGGCGACCGCGGTGTACCGGTCGCGCTTGATGTGCGGGTCGTCCAGGCCGGTCAGGCCCAGGACGGGCCCATGGTCGAGCTTGACCCGGCCGCGGGAGTTGCTGAGGCCGACCCAGCCGGCCGCGTCGAAGGCGTCCCGCAGGTCGCTCCAGGGGTTGCGGACGACGCCGTGCGCGCCGGTGGCCTTGCCGTTCAGCCCGTGCTGGCCGCGCACCTTCTCCACCAGGTAGCGGGCCGGGTTGCGGAACGTGGGGGCGTAGTAGTCGTTCGAGCCGAAGACGTAGGTGCCGGGGAACTCCAGCAACGGCCCCAACGCGTCCAGGACTTCGGGTACGGCGGTGGGGTCGGACAGGTTGTCCCCGGTGTTCACCACGAGGTCCGGGCGCAGTCCGGCCAGCGACTGGAGCCAGCGGCGCTTCTTCGTCTGCCCGGACACCATGTGGATGTCGGAGACCTGGAGGATGCGGATCGGGCGCATGCCGTCCGGCAGTACCGGGATCTCCACCCGCCGCAAGCGGAAGGACCGCGCCTCGAAACCGGCCGCGTACGCCACGCAGGCCGCGCCGGCCGCCGTCACACCCAGGGGGATTCCGTATCGCGAGCGCATGCGTCCATCGTGTCAGAGACCGGGCAGGACCCGCGCCCTGGTCGTCCCCCTGGTGCTTAATACGGCCTGGTGCTTAATACGGCGCGACCCCGCCGCCGGGATGCGAAAATCGGCCCTATGACCACCACGCTCAAGCAGCGCCTGCAGGACGACCTCACCGCGGCCATCAAGGGCCGCGACGAACTGCGCTCCGCCACGCTCCGCCTCACGCTCTCCGCCATCACGAACGAGGAGGTCGCGGGCAAGACGGCCCGGCGGCTCTCCGACGACGAGGTGCTGAAGGTGATCACCCGGGAGGCGAAGAAGCGGCGGGAGGCGGCGGAGGCGTTCGCGCAGGGCGGTCGTGCGGAGTCGGCCGAGCGGGAGCGGGCGGAGGGCGAGGTGCTCGCGGAGTACCTGCCCAAGCAGCTCTCGGACGAGGAGCTGGCGGAGCTGGTACGGGCCGCGGTCGCGGAGTCCGGCGCGGAGGGGCCGAAGGCCATGGGCGCGGTGATGAAGGTCGTCAACCCGAAGGTCGCCGGCCGCGCGGAGGGCGGCCGGGTCGCCGCCGAGGTGAAGCGCCAGCTCGCGGGCTGAGCGGGTACGGCGACCCCGTACGGCGCCGCGACCGCGGCGCCCGGGCGCCCGGAACCCGGTCGGGTGGGTGAGTGTGCCGGTAGGTGCCCTCGCTCGTTCGAACCGGGCGCGTGAACCGGGAACCCCGTGGGGTGGGCGCACCCGAACGTGCGTGCCCGCGTCCGTTCGCCCTCCCCGCGCGAACCCGAACCTCCCCCCACGAACCCGCACCCGCACCCGCACCCAGCCGCCCGCGCCGCGCCCCCCTACCCGTCTCACCCCGCAATGCAAGGGGCGCCCCACACCGTGAGGCGCCCCTTGCGCACGTGCTGCGGAACGGAACCGCCTGGCGCGCCCCGCCCGCGCCCCTTGCTCGGCCGCGGCTACCCGGCGTCCGCTGTCGTGCCGCCCGACGGGAAGAGCGGGAAGGCCGGTTCCGGGGCCGGGCCGCCGCTCGTGGTCGCGGTGCCGGTCGACGGGGGGGCGGTGGTCGAGCCGTCCGGGGCCGTGCCGGTCACGCCGCCCGTGATCGTGCCGGCCGTCGTACCCATCGTGGTGGTCCCACCGGGGCCGCCGCCCCTTCGGCCTCCGCGCCTGCCGTCGGTCGGCGGGACGCCCGGGTCACCCGGGTCGGTCTTGGGCTGCTTGTCGCGCTTGGGGTCGGGCAGGTTGAGCGGCACGTCGTTGAAGCTCTCCACCGGCTTGCCCGCCAGGGCGCCGCTGACCGCGTCCCGCCAAATCGGCGCCGGGCCGGTGGCGCCGTACACCTTGTCGTAGAAGCGGCCGCCGAAGGTGATGTCCCGCATGTGGACCTGCCTGGCGCCGTCGCCGCCGATCCAGACCGCGGCGGCCATGTTCGGGGTGTAGCCGACGAACCACGCGGCCTTGCGGTCGTCCGTGGTACCGGTCTTGCCCGCGGTGTCGCGGTCGGGGAGGCCGGCCGCCTGCCCCGTACCGTCGTCGACCACGCCCTTGAGCATGGTGTTGATGGTGTCGGCGGTGTTGGTCGACATGGCGTTGCCGCACCGCTTCTTCGGCACCGGGATCGCCTTGCCGAACGCGTCGGTGGCGGACTCCACCGCGATCGGCACGCAGTAGGTGCCGCGGGCGGCGAAGGCGGCGTAGGCCGCGGCCATCTCCAGCGGCGCCATCTCGTTGGTGCCGAGGGTGAAGGCCGCGCCGGTGTCCAGCGGCCCGCCGCCGGCCCGCTCGGTGATGCCGAGCCGGCTCACCATCTGGGTGACCGGGCAGACGCCGACCGCGGCTTCGAGCGAGACGAAGTAGGTGTTGATCGACTTCTCGAGGGCGACCTTCATGTTGTACGGGCCGTGCTCGTCCTCGTCCTCGTTCTCGACCGTGGTGCTCTCGTCCTCGTGGTGCAGCTTCCCCTCGCAGTCGGTCACGTCGGGGAAAGGCATCTTGTACGGCGACGGGTACTCCTGGGCGGGTTTGTACCCGGCCTCCAGGGCGGCCGCCGCGGTGAACGGCTTCATGGTCGAACCGGGCTGGTAGCCCACGCCGCCGCCCATCCTGCGGTCCACCGACAGGTTGATCTGCGTCTCGTGCTTGCCGAAGCCGTACGGCCTGGACTGCGCCATCGCGCGGATCCGGCCGGTGCCGGGCTCCACCAGGGTGACGGCTGCGGCGACCGGGTCGGTCCGGTAGACGTGGTTGGCGATGCCCTTGATCGCCGAACGCTGGGCCTTCGGGCTCAGGGTCGTCCTGATGGTCAGGCCGCCGGTGTTCCAGCGCTTGGCGCGCGCCTCCTTGGTGGCGCCGAACGCGGCGTTCTGCAGGAAGGTCTCGCGGACGTAGTCGCAGAAGAAGCCGGCGCCGTTGGCAGCGGTGATGCAGCCGTTCTTGGGCGTGCTGATCCTCAGGCCGAGCGGGGCCTTCTTCGCGGCGGTGGCCTCGGCCGGGGTGATGTCCTTCAGTTCGGCCATCCGGGTCAGCACGGTGTTGCGCCGCGTGAGCGCTTCCTGCTCGTCGTTGATCGGGTCGTACCGGCTCGGCGACTGCACCAGACCGGCCAGCAGTGCGGCCTCGGTCAGGCTCAGGTTCTTGGCGTGCTTGCTGAAGTAGCGCCGGGAGGCGGCCTCGACGCCGTACGCCTGCTCGCCGAAGAAGGTGATGTTGAGGTAGTTCTCCAGGATCTTCTTCTTGCCGAGCTCCTTCTCGACCTGGATCGCGTACTTCATCTCCTTGATCTTGCGGCCGACCTTCTGCTGGGTGACCTGGGCGACCTTGTCGGGGTCGTTGCCGGCCTCCTCCACGAAGACGTTCTTCACGTACTGCTGGGTGAGGGTGGAGGCGCCCTGGGTGTCGCCGTCGGAGGCGTTGTGGCTGAGGGCCCGCAGGATGCCCTTCACGTCGATGGCGCCGTGCTCGTAGAAGCGCGCGTCCTCGATGGCCACGATGGCCTTGAGGATGTGGGGGCTCATCGCCTCGATCGGGACGACCGTGCGGTCACGCGAGTAAACGGTGGCGATCAGGCCGCCGTTGGCGTCGAGGATCTTGGACGCCTGGCTCAGCGGCGGGCGCTTCAGCTCTCCGGGCAGGTCGTCGAAACCGGCCGCGGTGCCCTTCGCGGACAGGCCGAGGGCGCCGGCGGCGGGCAGGGCGATGCCCGCGAGGACGACACCGGCCAGGACGCTGACACCGAGGAACTTGGCGGCCTGCTGGGCCGCGGTCAGCCCCCCGCCGGAACGCTTGTGAGCCATGAGGGGCAGCCTACGTTGCGATTCCCCGGACGTGCGGCCATCTGTTCGCCTACTCTGTAACAGACAGGGCGCGATCGTCGGGCGCGCACCTGCCTTCCCACCTCACTCTTGTGAGTGATGAGATCTGTCCGAATTTCGGTAAATGTCGGGTTTGTTGGGGGCTATGGCGGGTGAACTGCCGCGAAATGCCCTGTTTATCCGATATGGCGACTGCTCACTCCGGTGGGTGATCTGTCGCGCACCCATAGTCCTTTCGGGCCATGCAAGATTGGGCCTGAAAGGGCTGTTGCGCCGCGCCTACCTTCCGTAACGTCCTCAACTGGCAACGGTGAATATGCCGTTCGCCGCCGTGGGGGAGCCTCGATTCGGGAGAGGACGGCGCCAGCATGAGTAGCTGGGTAACCGACTGGAGCACGCAGGCCGCGTGCAGGACGACTGATCCGGACGAGCTGTTCGTCCAGGGTGCGGCCCAGAACCGGGCCAAAGCGGTGTGCACGGGGTGTCCGGTGCGTACCGAGTGCCTGGCCGATGCGCTCGACAACCGGGTGGAGTTCGGTGTGTGGGGGGGTATGACCGAGCGTGAACGCCGCGCGCTGCTCCGCCGCCGCCCCACGGTGACCTCGTGGCGCCGGCTGCTGGAGACGGCCCGCACCGAGTACGAGCGCAGCACGGGCCTGCTGCCCCTTGGCGACGAGGACGACTTCGCGGCAGCGGGCTGAGGCCTGACGCCGTACGGTCCGCCGCGGTCACGCCGCGGCGCTCTCCTCCCCTGCCAGCCGCAGGCCGATCGCCCGCAGGCCGTCCAGGTCGTGAACGTCGCCGGGCAGGGCGGTGACGTCCACCATGGGTACTTCCGGGTGCACGGACACGAAGCGGTCACGGGTGCGCCGTTCACGCGCGACCACCTGCATGCGCTCGGCGTGCAGGCGCAGCAGTCCGGCGGCGAGCAGTTCCGTATGCGCCTGCCGGACTCCTTCCGTACGGTCCTGGGGGGTGCCGTCGGGTGTACGTGGATCAGCCTTCCCAGCCGGTAGATCCACAATGCCGCCGGGGTCAAGATTTTCCGGGGGGACCTCGTCCTCCAGCGTCTCGGCCGCCGCCAGCGCGCGCTCGGCGGTGAGCCCGGCCGCGCCGCTCCCGTGCACCCGGTTGAGCACCAGACCGGCCAGCGGCATGTCCTCGGCGGCCAGCCGTTCCACGAAGTAGGCCGCCTCGCGCAGCGCGTCCCGCTCGGGTGCGGCGACCACCAGGAAGGCGGTGCCCGGGGCCTGGAGCAGCCGGAACGTGGCGTCGGCCCGGGTGCGGAAGCCGCCGAACATCGTGTCCATCGCGGCCACGAAGGTCTGCACGTCCCGCAGCAGTCCGGCGCCCATCACCTTGCTCAGCGTGCCGGTCATCATCGACATGCCGATGTTGAGGAACTTCACCCCGGCCCGGCCGCCCACCTTCGCCGGCGCCATCAGCAGCTTGATGAACCTGCCGTCCAGGAAGGAGCCGAGGCGCTTGGGGGCGTCCAGGAAGTCCAGCGCGCTGCGGCTCGGCGGGGTGTCCACGATGATCAGGTCCCAGGCGTCCTGGGCCCGCAGCTGCCCGAGCTTCTCCATCGCCATGTATTCCTGCGTGCCCGCGAAACCGGCCGACAGGGACTGGTAGAAGGGGTTCTCCAGGATGGCCTTGGCCCGCTCGGGATCGGAGTGCTGGACCACCACCTCGTCGAAGGTCCGCTTCATGTCGAGCATCATCGCGTGCAGCGAACCGCCGGCCGACCGATCAATTCCAGCCACCTCGCGCGGGGTGTTGTCGAGCTCGGTCAGTCCCATCGACTGGGCGAGGCGGCGGGCCGGGTCGATGGTCAGGACGACGGCGGTGCGGCCGCGTTCGGCGGCCCGTACGCCCAGCGCGGCGGCGGTCGTGGTCTTGCCGACCCCGCCGGAGCCGCAGCACACGATGATCCGGGTCTTCGGGTCGTCCAGGAGCGGGTCGATCTCCAGCACGGGGCTCTCCAGGCTCATCTCAGACCTCGCTCATCTCAGACCTCGCTTGTCTCGGACGTCATGTCAGACCTCGTCGTCGTCCGCGTCGGGACGGGCGGCGCCGCTGCCCGTCCCCGCACTGGGCACCGCTTGCTTGCGCAGGCTCTCCGCCAGCCGGTAGAGGCCGCCGAGGTCGACGCCGTCGCCGAGGAGTTCCAACTCCCTCACGGGCAAGGCCAGTCCGGTGATCTCGGCGCGCTGCTCGCGCTCCAGCACCACCCGCTGGGCGTGATCCCGGGCCTGGGCGAAGAGCGGGTCGACGAGGCGTTCGGCGACGCCGCCGCGGCGGGCGCCGCCCAGGCCCGCCTGGGAGAGGGCCTTGGCGACAGCGGTACGGCGCTTGGCACCGCCGCCCGCGTTCTTGCCGTTCGCGCCGCCGGCGCCGTTGCCGGCAGGGCCCGCCGACGCGCCGAGTTCCGCGAGTTCGGCGTCGGCGAGCAGTACCGGCCGCACCATGTTGACGACCACCGCACCCACCGGCAGCCCGGCGGCCCGCAGTTCGGCGACGCCGTCGACCGTCTCCTGGACCGGCATCTCCTCCAGCAGCGTCACCAGGTGGATGGCTGTCTTCGGGGACTTCAGCACACGCATCACGGCCTGCGCCTGGTTGTGTATCGGGCCGACCCGGGCCAGGCCCGCGACCTCGTCGTTGACGTTGAGGAAACGGGTGATCCGGCCGGTCGGCGGGGCGTCCAGGACCACCGCGTCGTACACCGGCCAGCCGGCCTTGTCCTTGCGGCGCACCGCCTCGCACACCTTGCCGGTCAGCAGGACGTCACGCAGGCCGGGGGCGATGGTGGTGGCGAAGTCGATCGCGCCGAGCTTCTTCAGGGCGCGGCCGGCCCGGCCGAGTTTGTAGAACATGTCAAGGTAGTCCAGCATCGCCAGCTCGGCGTCGATGGCCAGGGCGTGCACCTCGCCGCCGCCGGACGCGGAGGCGATCCTGCGCTCCTCGTACGGCAGCGCCTCGGTCTCGAAGACCTGGGCGATGCCCTGCCGCTCCTCGACCTCGACCAGCAGGACCTTGCGCCCCTCGGCTGCGAGGGCGAGCGCCAGCGCGGCGGCGACCGTGGTCTTTCCCGTGCCGCCCTTGCCCGTCACGATGTGGAGCCTGACGGCTGATGACTGTTGAGGGCTCACCCTTGCGAGCCTAACCACTCATCGCGCCGACCACTCCGGTGGCTGCCTGCTTCCGGGGTGGGCGGGGCACGGGATGGGGTGCGGGCGGGGCGCGGGGGCGCCGGGGTCGCGGTGCGGGCGGGGCGCGGTGAGGGCGATCGGGAGAGGTATTAAAGTCGCCGTATGGCAAAGAAGTGGGAATACGCGACGGTGCCGCTGCTGGTGCACGCGACGAAGCAGATCCTCGACACCTGGGGCGAGGACGGCTGGGAACTGGTCCAGGTCGTGCCGGGGCCCAACAACCCCGAGCAGCTCGTGGCGTACCTCAAGCGGGAGAAGCAGGCATGAGCGGTACGGTCGCCGCCCGGCTCGCGGAGCTGGGGCTGGTTCTGCCCGAGGTGGTCCCACCGCTGGCCGCGTACCAGCCGGCTGTCCGCTCCGGGCGCTACGTCTACACCTCCGGGCAGCTCCCGATGGCCGACGGCAAGCTCCTCGCCTCCGGCAAGGTCGGGGCGGAGGTCTCCCCTGACGAGGCGAAAGCCCTCGCCCGGGTCTGCGCGCTCAACGCCCTGGCCGCGGTCCGCTCCGTCGCGGGCGACCTCGACCGCGTCGCCCGCGTCGTCAAGGTCGTCGGCTTCGTCGCCTCCGCTCCGGACTTCACGGGTCAGCCCACCGTCGTCAACGGCGCGAGCGAGCTGCTCGGCGAGGTCTTCGGAGACGCGGGCGTCCACGCCCGCAGCGCGGTCGGCGTGGCCGTCCTCCCCCTCGACGCCCCGGTCGAAGTCGAACTTCAGGTCGAACTGGCGGAGTAGCGCGTGCCGCGAGCCGGGCGGGTCTCCGGCGGGCCCGCACCGGGAAGGTGCCGGGCCGACGCGCCGGCGGCGAGCAGAGGAAGCCGCGGGGCCCGCGGGCGGCCGGCCCGAGGAGATGCCACCAGCAGGCGCACCCTCGAAGAAACCGGCGGAGCCACGTAGCATCCGGCGCATGACGTCGATGAACGGTGCGGCGCTTCCCGGGGCGTGGCCGGAGCGGATCCGGGCGCTCGGCCGGGGGGAGCTGGCGCCGGTGAGCCCGCGGGCCGCGGCCACCGTGCTGCTGCTGCGGGACGACGCGGCGGGCGGCGGCGGGCCGACCGTACACATGCTGCGCAGACGCGCCTCCATGGCCTTCGCCGGAGGCGCGTACGCGTATCCGGGCGGCGGCGTGGACCCGCGGGACGAGCGGCCGGTCGGGTGGGCCGGGCCGTCGCTCGAGGTGTGGGCGGCAACCCTCGGCGTGCCCCCCCGGCAGGCGCAGGCCGTGGTGTGCGCGGCCGTACGGGAGACGTTCGAGGAGTCCGGCGTACTGCTGGCCGGTCCGGACGGCGGCACCGTCGTCGCCGACACGACCGGCGCGGACTGGGAGTCCGACCGGGCCGCCCTGGTCACCCACGACCTCGCGTTCGCCGACTTCCTGGCCCGCCGCGCCCTGGTGCTGCGGTCCGACCTGCTCGCGCCGTGGGCCCGCTGGATCACCCCGGAGTTCGAGGAACGCCGCTACGACACCTGGTTCTTCCTCGCCGTTCTCCCGGACGGCCAGCGCCCCCGCGACGTCTGCGGCGAAGCCGACCGTACGGTCTGGCTGCGGCCCGCCGACGCCCTGTCCGGCTACGACCGCGGCGAACTGACCATGCTGCCGCCGACCGTGGCCACGCTCCGCGCCCTGCTGCCGTACGGCACCGCGACGGCCGCGCTCGCCGCCGCGCCGGGCCGCGACCTGACCCCGGTACTGGCCCGGGCCGCCGTGGCCGAGACCGGCGAGATCGTCCTGAGCTGGCCGGGGCACGAGGAGTTCACCGTGGTCGTCCCGGCCGAAAGTGAAACGGAAGCGAAGACGGAAGCGAAGACGGAAGCGAAGACGGAAGCGGAAACCGAAGCGGAAACCGAAGCGGAAGCGGGGCCGGACGCGGAAGCGGGGCCGGACAGGGGCCCCGGCCCCGGAGATGAGGACGCCCGATGACCGCCGTGACGCCCCCGGGCCGGCCGCAGGTCGCGATCGGCGGGCCGGCCACCGCCCGCGCGCTGTGCGTGCTGGCCCCCAACCCCTCCCCGATGACCCTGGACGGCACCAACACCTGGATCGTCGCCGAACCGGACTCGCCGCTCGCCGTCGTCGTCGATCCGGGCCCGCTGGACGAGGCCCACCTCGCGAACGTCGTGGCCACCGCCGAGCGGGCCGGCAAGCGGGTGGCGCTCACCCTCCTCACCCACGGCCACTCGGACCACGCGGCCGGCGCGGCCCGGTTCGCCGAGCTGACCGGCACCGCCGTACGGGCCCTGGACCCGGCGCTGCGCCTCGGCGACGAGGGGCTGGCCGCGGGAGACACCCTCACCACCGGCGGCCTGGAACTGCGGGTGATCCCCACCCCCGGCCACACCGCGGACTCACTCTGCTTCCACCTGCCCGCCGACGGCGCCGTACTGACCGGCGACACCGTGCTGGGCCGCGGCACCACGATGGTCGCCCACCCCGACGGCCGGCTCGGCGACTACCTCGACTCGCTGCGGCGCCTCCAGGCCCTTACCGTCCAGGGCGGCGTGGACACCGTCCTGCCCGGACACGGCCCGGTGCTCACCGACGCCCGCGGCGCCGTCGAGTTCTACCTCGCCCACCGTGCCAGCCGTCTCGCCCAGGTCGAGACCGCTGTCGAGTCCGGCCTGACCACCCCCGCCGACGTCGTCGCCCACGTCTACGCCGACGTGGACCGCTCCCTGTGGCCCGCCGCCGAGCTGTCGGTCCGCGCCCAACTCGACTACCTGCGAGAACACGGACTCATCGACCAGCCATGACCGACCTCTCCTTCGCCCCCTGGTCCCCCTCCTTCGTCACCGACCCCTATCCGGCCTACGACGCCCTGCGCGCCGCCGGCCGCGCGCACTGGTTCGAGCCGACCCGGCAGTGGCTGGTCCCGCACCACGAGGACGTCAGCGCGCTGCTGCGGGACCGCCGCCTCGGCCGCACGTATCTGCACCGTTTCACACACGAGGAGTTCGGCCGCGAGGCGCCGCCGCCCGAGCTGGAACCGTTCACCACGCTCAACGGCAACGGCATGCTCGACCTTGAAGCGCCCGCTCACTCCCGGATCCGGAGGCTGGTCGCCAAGGCGTTCACGCCGCGCACGGTGGAGCGCCTGGAGCCCACCGTCGAACGGCTCGCCGCCGACCTCGTCGGCTCCCTGTACGCGGACGGCGGCGGCGACCTGCTGGCCCGGGTCGCCGAACCGCTGCCCGTAGCGGTGATCGCCGAGATGCTGGGCGTGCCGCCCGCCGACCGAGGCCTGCTGCGGCCCTGGTCGGCGGCGATGACCGGGATGTACGAGCTGAACCCGTCCGCGGACGCGGCGGCGAAGGCGGTCGCCGCCAGCGAGGAGTTCTCGGCCTACCTGGGCGGACTCATAGCCGCCCGCCGTGCCGACCCCGGCGAGGACCTGATCAGCGCGCTCATAGCCGCACAGGACGACGGGGACACGCTCAGCGAGCCGGAGATGATCGCCACCTGCGTGCTGCTGCTCAACGCCGGCCACGAGGCGACGGTGAACACCACGACCATCGGCTGGCTCACCCTCTTCCGCCACCCCGACCAGCTGCGCCTGCTCCACGCAGCCCCCGGGCGGCTGCGGGACGGCGTGGAGGAGATGCTGCGCTACGACACCCCGCTGCAGTTGTTCGAACGGTGGGTGCTGGACGACATCGAGGTCGGCGGCACGGTGATCCCGCGCGGCTCGGAGGTCGCGCTGCTCTTCGGCTCCGCCAACCGCGATCCGGCCCGCTTCCCCGACCCCGGCAGGTTCGACGTGACCCGGCCGGCCGACGGCAACCGCCACGTCACCTTCGGCGCCGGCATCCACTACTGCCTGGGCGCCCCGCTGGCCCGCTTGGAGCTCGCCGCCTCCTTCGGCGCGTTCCTGCGCGACGCGCCGGGCATGCGCCTGGTCGAGGAGCCCGCCTGGCGGCCGAACTACGTGATCCGCGGCCCGAAGGAACTGCTGGTCACCTGGTGAGACGCACGGTCGGGCCGCCGCCCGGGCCGTCCCCGCGGCAGCGGTCACCCCGAAGTGGTCACCTGGGCGTCGGGCGTTCCCCCGAAGCCGCCGCCTCGGCAGCTGTCACGCCGGAGCCGTCACCGCGGCAGCGTCAGCCGCCAGGCCGACGGCTCCACCGTCCACGTCCGCGTCCGTACCGGACCGGTTATCGCGGAGTCCGCGCGGTAGCGGAAGTCGCGGCCGGAGACGGTGATGGTGCGGGCGCGGGCGCTGACGTGGGGGGCGCCCGCGGTGTGGCGGACGAGCACGTCGGCGAGGGCGGGACCGGCCGGGCCGGTGCGTACCGAGACCTCGTGCACCGGGCGGTCCAGATCGGCCAGCACCACGCCGTCGGCCTCGACCCGCAGCCGCTGCTGCCGGGGCGGCTGGTGGCCGTTGACGGGGATCGGCGCGGTCAGGGTGCGGACCAGGGAACGCGCGGTCTTCTCGACCGGCGTCCACCAGTGAGCGCCGGTGTGCGCGGACGGGGCGCCGCAGGGAATGCTCAGCGCCCCCAGCACGATCCCGCCGGTGTCGTCGACCAGCAGGTCGAGTTCCCGCTCCACGCCGTTCAGCACGGCCCGCGCCGCCGCCGGCACCTGCTGCGGGACACCGAGCTCACGCGCCAGCGCCGAGCGCGGCCCGATCGGCACCAGCGAGACCGGACCCCGGCCGAGCGTGCGGTCGCGGTGCAGGGCGCCCACCGCCCGCAGCAGCGCCGCGTCGTCGCCGAGGACCACCGGGTGGCGCCGGCCGCGGTGCGCCAGCGCGCGCTCCGCCTCCGCGGCGGACTCGGGGAGGACGATCTTCACCGAGGCCGCGCCGGCGCACAGGACGTCCTTGGCGATCCGTACGGATTCGCCGTCGGCGGCGCGGGCCGCGGGGTCGACGAGAAGGAGCAGGGGATGGCCCCGAAACGAGTCTGCGGGAGGATGCCCAGGAGGCACGGCCGACACCTTGGTCCTTCCTCAGGTAAAATCTCGGTGCAAGAGCCCCTTGCGCCTTTGCGTCAGGGGCTTCGTCTATTCCGGGGCAGGTTCGACGGCACTCTGCACGTTGGACATGCCCCGCCCGGAAGGGGTGTACGCCTGTGCCCGCACTTGTGCTGCTCGGTGCTCAGTGGGGTGACGAGGGCAAGGGGAAGGCCACCGACCTGCTCGGTGGGTCCGTGGACTACGTGGTGCGTTACCAGGGCGGCAACAACGCCGGCCACACGGTCGTCGTCGGCGACCAGAAGTACGCGCTCCATCTCCTCCCCTCCGGAATCCTGTCGCCGGGGTGCGTCCCGGTCATCGGCAACGGTGTCGTGATCGACCCGGCGGTCCTGCTCTCCGAGCTGAGCGGACTCCAGGACCGGGGCGTCGACACCTCCAAGCTGCTGATCAGCGGTAACGCCCACCTGATCACGCCGTATCACCAGACCATCGACAAGGTGACGGAGCGGTTCCTCGGCAAGCGCAAGATCGGCACCACCGGGCGCGGCATCGGCCCGGCGTACGCGGACAAGATCAACCGGGTCGGCATCCGGGTGCAGGACCTGTTCGACGAATCGATCCTGCAGCAGAAGGTCGACGCCGCCCTCCAGGACAAGAACCAGATCCTGGTCAAGATCTTCAACCGGCGCGCGATCAGCACCGCCCAGGTCGTGGAGGAGTACCTCGGCTACGCGGAGCAGATCAAGGGCTACGTGGCCGACACCGCGCTGGTCCTCAACAACGCGCTGGACGAGGGCAAGGTCGTGCTCATGGAGGGCGGTCAGGGCACGCTCCTCGACGTGGACCACGGCACGTACCCCTTCGTCACCTCGTCCAACCCGACCTCGGGCGGTGCCTGCACCGGCAGCGGTGTCGGGCCCACCCGGATCACCCGGGTGATCGGCATCCTCAAGGCCTACACCACGCGGGTGGGCTCCGGACCGTTCCCCACCGAACTGTTCGACGAGGACGGCGAGCGGCTGCGTACGGTCGGCCACGAGTTCGGCGTCACCACCGGCCGCAACCGCCGCTGCGGCTGGTTCGACGCGGTGATCGCCCGCTACGCGTCCAGGGTCAACGGGATTACCGACATCTTCCTCACCAAGCTCGACGTCCTGTCCTCACTCGAGGAGGTGCCGATCTGCGTTGCCTACGACGTGGATGGCCAGCGGTTCGACGAGATGCCGCCCACTCAAACAGGTTTCCACCATTCCAAGCCGGTGTACGAGATGCTCCCCGGTTGGTTCGAGGACATCTCCGGCTGCCGGACCTTCGAAGAACTACCGCCGAACGCCCAGGCGTACGTGCGTCGACTGGAGGAACTCTCCGGCGCTCGGATTTCCTCGATCGGTGTTGGGCCCGGCCGAGATCAGACCATCGTGTTGCACGACGTGCTTGACGAGGCCGTTGGTAGGTAGCTGTCGCGCGGCCCCACGACTAGGGTGCGACAACGCCGGCGTGGTGTGACGCGGGCGGATCACACCCAGTCCCCGACGGATCGCGACCTGCGCCGGATCGCCGCCGGCCTCAAGAAGTTGTCGGTGTCGCGACAATCGACGCATCTTGCGCGAGCATCAGGCTGGCAGCCGTTTCGCACGTGATGGTCAGGTTGCTGTCGGTGGTGATCGTCAATGGGGCGGCAATGGTTGTCTGCACGGTCTGGCCGGTACCGATACGGATGGTGGCAAATCGGAGAGCATTTTGATTGGATCGAAGGGTGCATTTGACGTTGCTGATCGGAGTCCCCTCTACTTGTGCATCCAGAGTTATTGTGCTTGATATCCAGTAGGAATTCGCTGGGCCGACCGGTAAACCAAGGCCGAGAATCGTGACGTCACCTTGGCCGCCGATGAGCAAACTGCCGGCGG
>NZ_DATDBG010000235.1:0-14187 GCF_036524955.1 Streptomyces sp. | reverse complement strand
CGGCCGCGGACCGGGGGGCGCTAGGCCGATCCGTTCACAGGTCGGGACGCTCTCCGAAGCCACTTGCTTGGAGTGCACTCCAGGGACTTAGCGTTGGGGCCATGACGGTCGTACGGGTGGCGGCGGAGACGGAACCGGGCGCGCTGACGAGCAGTTGTGAGGTCCCCGAGCCCTATCCGCGGGCCGACGGGCAGGATCAGTACACGATCAGCGAGGTCGCCGACTTCACCGGACTGAGCGCACACACACTGCGCTGGTACGAGCGGATCGGCCTGATGCCGCACGTGGACCGCTCGCACACCGGGCAGCGGCGGTTCACCAACCGCGACCTGGCCTGGCTGGCCTTCGTCGGCAAGCTGCGGCTCACCGGGATGCCGGTCGCCGACATGGTGCGGTACGCCGAAATGGTCAGAGCCGGCGACCACACGTACGCGCAGCGCAAGGCGCTGCTGGAGGCGACCCGGCTGGACGTCCTCCAGCGGATCGCCGAACTGCAGGACACCCTCACCGTGCTCGACAGCAAGATCAGCACATACGCGGGCGCCGGGCGCGCTCAGGAGAGGACAGGCGTTTGATGGCAGGCGAGAGCAGGAACAGCGGGAAGATCAGCACCGTGCAGCTGGGCGCGGACGGACCCGTGGTCGGGGTCCAGGGCCTGGGCTGCATGGGCATCAGCGAGTTCTACGGCGACACCGACGAGGCCGCGGCGCGCGAGACGCTGGAGGCCGCGCTGGAGTGCGGCGTCACCCTCTTCGACAGTGCGGACATCTACGGCAGCGGCGCCAACGAGGAGTTCCTGGCGCCCTTCGTCCGGGCGCACCGCGACGAGATCACCCTGGCCACCAAGTTCGGCATCGTCCGCAAGGCCGAGGACCCGGCCTACCGCGGTGTCCGCAACGACCGCGCTTACGTCAGGCAGGCCGTCGAGGCGAGCCTGAAGCGGCTCGGCACGGACGTGATCGACCTGTACTACATGCACCGCTACGACCCGCACGTGCCGTTCAGCGAGTCGGTGGGCGCGATGGCCGAACTCGTGGCGGAGGGCAAGGTCCGCTACCTCGGGCTGTCGGAGGTGACCGGCGCGGAGGTCCGCGAGGCGCACGCGGTGCACCCGATCACCGCGGTGCAGTCGGAATGGTCGCTGTTCAGCCGTGACGTGGAGATCTCCGCGGTGGGTGCGGCGGTCGAGCTCGGCGCGGCCCTGGTGCCGTACTCGCCGCTCGGCCGGGGCTTTCTGACCGGCGCGTTCCTGGACGCGACGGCCGAGCTGACCGAGGGCGACTTCCGCCGCACCCAGCCGCGCTTCAGCGGGGAGAACGCCCGGCGCAACGCGGACCTCCTCGACCCGATCCGCACGGCGGCGAAGGCGCACGACGCGACGCTGGGTCAGATCGCCCTGGCCTGGCTCCACCAGCGGGCCGACGTGCACGGCCTGCCGGTGGTGCCGATCCCTGGCACCCGCAAGGCGTCCCGGGTGCGGGAGAACGCCGCCGCGTCCTGGATCACGCTCGACGAAACCGAGCTGGAGTGGCTGGACGCGATCGCCGATCAGGTCGCGGGCCCGCGCTACCCGAACATGAGCATGACCTCGATGGCGCGGGAGTAGCCGCGGGGCGGCTTCCCGGGACCGACCGGTCGCGGGCGGCTCCCCGGGTCCGACCGGTCCCGGGCGCCGGGCAGCCCGGAGTCCCGAGCGGGTTCCGGGGCCTGGAGCCCCGGCCGGTCGGTGCCCTGCGGCTCACGGCTGCGGCTTGACCCGTACGGCCCTGATCGCGGCCAGCACCGCCGCCGCGAACGGCAGCGACTCGTGCACGGGCCCGTACCCGAGGCCGAACAGCACGGCCGCCGGGTCCTGGTCGGCCTCGCCGGGCGCCGCGCCGAACGAGCCCGGCCGGTCGGAGTTCTTCCGCAGCAGCCGCAGATGGCCGTGCAGCAGCTCGGGTGAGCGCCAGTCCACCCCGCTGAGCTGCTCCACCGGGAACGACTGGTCACCGGCCTTCCACTTCGCGGTGGACGCGCCGGTCCAGAACCAGCGGAAGGTGACGGTGCGTCCGTCGAAGTACGCCTTGCCGTCGTACGCCTTGAAGGCGCGCGGCGCCGGCGGCGCGTCCACCAGGAAGCGCACGGCCGCCTCCCCGTAGCCCGCCGTGTCCGCCGAGGTCCCGGCGGCCGCACCCGCCGTGCCGATCGCCACCGCCAGTTCGTCGCGGTAGTACTCGGCGAGCGTGCCGGCCTGCTCGGGCAGCACCAGCCGGTACGGGTCCGAGGTCTCCTTCAGCTGACCGCCGGCCGCCTCGATCAGCGGATCGGCCCCGGGCCGCGGCACCGCTCGCAGCACGACGGTTCCGCGCCGCCCCTGCGTCAGCTCCACGCTCGCCAGGGCGGCGTGCGGGATGCGCCGTTCGCCGAGCGCCTGGAGCAGCCGGGACCCGCGCGCCCCCCGGTTCCACCGGATCACCACTGCGTCGGGTTCGAACTCCCAAACGGCATTGCTTCCGGCCAGCACGTCACCCATAAGGGTCAGCTTAGGACCGCCCCCGCTCGCCCGGGCCCCCTACACGCTACGCGCGTCATCGAAAGCGCGGACCGCCTTCTTCGGCGCCGTCCGCCGCCACGCCTCGGTGATCAGCTCGCTCAGCTCCGCCGGATCGACGGTCGCCAGGGCGACCCGCACCCAGCCGAACCGGCCCACGTACGGCGCCACCGAGAAGGTGTCCGGGTCGGCGGCCGTCAGTTCGCTCTGGTCCTCCCGGGAAGCCTTGAGCGAGACGTGGGCGGCCTCGGGCGCGCCCATGGTGAAGATCTTCTCGCCCACCCGGAAGGTGTGCTCGGTGCCCCATGTGATCCGCTCATGCGCTCCCGGCAGCGCGAGAGCCATCGCGGCGAACTCCTCGAACTCGACCCCCTTGTCGCGGTGCTTTCGCCTCATTGCCCCGCCCTCGCCTCCGGTCGCTGGGATTGCCTGTCGACGGTCCTCGTCGTACGGTCACTCGTTCCTCGCTCCCTTCTCCTCGTCGCTTTCGACAGGGGCGCGACCTTCGGCTCGGTCGCTACCGGCGAACCGCCGTCAGCGACCCGGAGGGGAAGACGCGGCAATCACAGCAGCCCCTCCGTGCAGGAGTCGCCCTCCTGGCAGGCCACCGCCCCGTAGTTCCCCAGCGCGATCTCCACGAAGTTGGCCAGGCTCGTCGTGCCGGGCGCGAAATAGCCCGGATGGCCGTTGGCGCCGGCCGCGCTGACGACGCGGGCGCCGAAGGCGCGCGAGACCGGGTCGGCGCCGTGGCCGAGCCCGGCGATTTCCAGGTGCGGCACGTCGCCGATCCAGTCGTTGCCGTCCCGGGCCGCCCAGACGTTCGCGGTGGTGTGCAGGTCGGAGGCGTGCCGGGCGCGCATCCCGGGGCTGCCGAAGACCGTGATGTCGGAGACCCTGCCGCGCGGCAGGCCGGGCGCGGCCACCCCGCACAGCACCGAGCCGTAGGAGTGGCAGAACAGGGACACCTCGGCGTGTCGGGGCAGCGCCGTGAACAGCCCTTTCAGCCGGGTGGCCCCGCGTTCGGCGAGCGCCCCGGTCGAGGCGTCGAGGCCCACCCCGGAGGGCGAGGTGTAGTCCGCCCAGGCGATCACCGCGGTCCGCGCGGCGGGCTCGGCCGCCCGCTCGGCGCCGTACAGCGCCTTGGCCATGCCGACCGGGGACCGGTACGCCTTGTGGGAGCGCTCGAAAGTGAGTGTGCTGGTGTCGACGCCGGGCACGATGACGGAGACCCGGGCGGCGGTGGCGAGGTCGCCGAAGACCTCGGCGGCGCGGCCGGCGCCGGCGGGGTCGAAGGCGAGGATCTGCCGGTGGCCGGCGAGCAGCGAGGCGTACCGGATCGACAGGCGTTCGGCGTCGTGCCGCCCCGAGGGGGTGAGCTTGTCGCTGTGCGCGCGTGCGGCCTCGGCCGCGTGGGCCTGCGTGAGCGCCGTGCGGTTGGCCCGGTAGCGCAGGGTCAGCGGGACGCCGTTGAGGTTGCCGACCACCAGCGGGTAGCGGTCGGTGAGGTGGAGCCGCTGGCCTCTGGTGAGCGAGGCGAAGAAGCGGGCGATCGTACTGGCCGCGGCGTGCGGGTCCGGCAGCTTGCGGGCGCCGACGGTGCCGCGTTTCCACGCCGACAGCGCTGTGGCCCGCGGGTCTCCGGTGCCGTGCGGTCGTACCGCCGTCCAGCCGGTGATCGCCAGCATCACGAAGACGACGGTCAGGGCCAGCAGGGCACGCAGTGAGGTGGGGCTCAGACGCGCTTCGAGAAGGGTCACTCGCAGATGCCTCGTGGAATCGTCCCGGGCGGGCGGAGCGGCCGGGGACCAGGGGGGAGGTGCCGTCGGCTGACGGCGGGTCCAGTGACCACAGTAGAAGACGCGAGGGCGTGCTCGGTGCATCCGTGACCCACCTCACGTTTGGGCATGGAATGTCCGATGAGGCACGGAACCGGAAAAAGCCGGGGGCCCCGGCCGGTGTCTCCCACCGGTACGGGGCCCCGCAGCTCGGCACCGCCGGGCCCTTTCGGACCCACGCGGTACCCCTGTGTGTCAGGCCGAACTCAGGCGTCCCCGCCCGCCGCGCCCGGGGCGGCCGCCGCCACGTCCAGGAGCTGGTAGTGGTCCACCGCCTGCTTGAGCACCGAGCGGTCGACCTTGCCCTCCCGTGCCAGTTCGGTCAGCACGGCGAGCACGATCGACTCGGCGTCGATGTGGAAGAAACGCCGTGCCGCCCCGCGCGTGTCGGCGAACCCGAAACCGTCCGCGCCCAGCGAGGTGTAGCGCCCCGGCACCCAGCGGGCGATCTGGTCCGGCACCGAGCGCATCCAGTCGGAGACCGCCACGAACGGGCCCTCCGCGCCGGACAGTTTCCGCGTCACGTACGGGACGCGCTGGTCCTCCTCCGGGTGCAGCAGGTTGTACTCCTCCACCGCCACGGCCTCGCGCCGCAGCTCGTTCCAGGAGGTCGCCGACCAGACGTCGGCCCGCACGTCCCACTCCTCGGCGAGGATGCGCTGCGCCTCGACCGCCCACGGCACCGCGACCCCGGAGGCCACGATCTGCGCCGGGATCGCGCCGGCCTCCGCGGCCCGGACGCGGTGGATGCCCTTGAGGATGCCCTCCACGTCCACGTCGGCCGGCTCGGCCGGGTGCTGGATCGGCTCGTTGTAGACGGTCAGGTAGTAGAACACGTCCTCGCCGGGCTTGCCCTCGGCGGTCTCGCCGTACATCCGGCGCAGACCGTCCTGCACGATGTGCGCGATCTCGTAGGCGTAGGCGGGGTCGTACGCGACGCACGCCGGGTTGGTGGAGGCCAGCAGCTGCGAGTGGCCGTCGGCGTGCTGCAGGCCCTCACCGGTGAGGGTGGTGCGGCCCGCGGTGGCGCCCAGCACGAAGCCGCGGGCGAGCTGGTCGGCCATCTGCCAGAACTGGTCGCCGGTGCGCTGGAAACCGAACATCGAGTAGAAGACGTACACCGGGATGAGCGGCTCGCCGTGCGTGGCGTACGCGGAGCCGGCCGCGACCAGCGAGGCCGTGCAGCCCGCCTCGGAGATGCCGTCGTGCAGCATCTGGCCGGTCGGGGACTCCTTGTACGCCAGCAGCAGCTCGCGGTCGACCGACTCGTACTGCTGGCCCAGCGGGTTGTAGATCTTCGCGCTCGGGAAGAACGCGTCCATACCGAAGGTGCGGTACTCGTCGGGCGCGATCAGCACGAAGCGTTTGCCGATCTCCTTGTCCCGCATCAGGTCCTTCAGGATGCGGACGAACGCCATGGTGGTGGCGATGGACTGCGCCCCGGAGCCCTTCCTGGCGGAGGCGTACGTCTTGTCCTCGGGCAGCGGCAGCGGCTTGGCGCGCACGATCCGGGTCGGCACGTAGCCGCCGCAGGCCTTGCGGTGGTCGTGCATGTACTGGATCTCCTCGGACTCCCGGCCCGGGTGGTAGTACGGCGGGTAGCCCTCCTCCAGGCGCCGGTCGGTGATCGGCAGGTGCAGCCGGTCCCGGAACCGCTTGAGGTCGTCGACGGTGAGCTTCTTCATCTGGTGGGTCGCGTTGCGGCCCTCGAAGTTGGGGCCCAGCGTCCAGCCCTTGATGGTCTGGGCGAGGATGACGGTCGGCTGGCCCTTGTGCTCCATCGCCGCGGTGTACGCCGCGAAGATCTTGCGGTGGTCGTGGCCGCCGCGCCCGAGGTGCAGGATCTGCTCGTCGGTCAGGTGTTCCACCATGCGGCGCAGTCGCTGGTCGTCACCGAAGAAGTGCTCGCGGATGTACGCGCCGGTCTCGGTGGCGTAGGTCTGGAACTGGCCGTCCGGCGTGGTGTTCATCTTGTTGACCAGCAGGCCGTCCCGGTCCTGGGCGAGCAGCGGGTCCCAGGAGCGGTCCCAGACCAGCTTGATCACGTTCCAGCCGGCGCCGCGGAACTGCGACTCCAGCTCCTGGATGATCTTGCCGTTGCCGCGCACCGGGCCGTCGAGGCGCTGGAGGTTGCAGTTGACCACGAAGGTCAGGTTGTCCAGGCCCTCGCGGGCGGCGATGGAGAGCTGGCCGAGTGACTCCGGCTCGTCCATCTCGCCGTCGCCGAGGAACGCCCACACGTGCGAGCCGGAGGTGTCGGCGATGCCGCGCGCCTCCATGTAGCGGTTCATCCGGGCCTGGTAGATCGCGCCGAGCGGGCCGAGGCCCATGGAGACGGTCGGGAACTCCCAGAAGTCCGGCATCAGCCGCGGGTGCGGGTAGCTGGACAGGCCGTGGGGGGCCTTGGACTTCTCCTGCCGGAAAGCGTCGAGCTGCGCCTCGGAGAGCCGGTCGAGCAGGTAGGCGCGGGCGTAGATGCCGGGGGAGGCGTGGCCCTGGAAGAAGATCTGGTCGCCGCCGAGGCCGTCGTCCTTGCCTCGGAAGAAGTGGTTGAAGCCCACGTCGTACAGCGAGGCCGACGAGGCGAAGGTCGCGATGTGGCCGCCGACGCCGATACCGGGGCGCTGCGCGCGGGAGACCATCACCGCCGCGTTCCACCGGGTGGCGTTGAGGATCTTGCGCTCGATCTCCTCGTTGCCGGGGAAGAACGGTTCGTCCCTGGTCGCGATCGTGTTGACGTAGTCGCTGCTGCGCATCTCCGGGACCGCGACACGCTTCTCGCGGGCGCGCTCGATGAGGCGGAGCATGAGGTAACGGGCCCGTTCCCGGCCGCGCTCGTCGATGGCCGCGTCGAGCGAGTCGAGCCATTCCGCCGTCTCCTCCGGATCGAAGTCCGGGACCTGGCTGGGAAGGCCGCCAATGATGATCGGGTTGCGATCGGATCCGGAAGCCACGCTGTTCCTTCGATTGCTAGACGGGTGCTCTGGGGGCTCGCGCCGCATCCATCGTCTACCGCGTGGATCGAAACGTCATCTCTACCGGGCGGTAACCGCGAGGCCGCCGACAGTGCGGACGGCTGCGGCTCGGTGAGCGGAGGGCCAAACCCGCACTCTACGCCCACTCGGATGTACGACCGACTCGCGACCCCAATCCCGTGCAACACCGGCAAACCGTCGTGATGTGCGTCACCATGGGGGGTGCGGGTTGCGGGGAAGACGGGCGAATCATCACCGTTTCGGCGGTCTCGTACGCCGGGTACTTGCGCGATCCGCCGCGCCCGTGTGGACTACCGCCAATAAGCCCGCACTGTCGCGGGCAGACACAGACCAAGAGAGTTCCCATGACAGGAGGCAAAGCGTGAGCGCGACCGCGGACCACGCGGAGGAGCGGACCAACCCGGCGAGCCGGCTTGGTTTCGAGCCCGGACAGGTGGTCCAGGAGCTCGGGTACGACGAGGATTGCGACCAGGAGCTCCGGGAGGGTATCGAGGAGCTCACGGGCGAGGAGCTCGCCGACGAGGAGTACGACGACGTGCCCGACGCCGTCCTGCTGTGGTTCCGCGAGGAGGACGGCGATCTCACCGACGCACTCGTCGATGCCACCTCGACCGTCGACCCCGGCGCCCCGATCTGGCTCATGACCCCGAAGACCGGGCGTGAGGGCCATGTCGAGCCCAGCGAGATCGGCGAGGCGGCCCAGACCGCGGGCCTGGCCCAGACCAGCAGCGTGAACGCCGCGAAGGACTGGACCGGAAGCCGGCTGGTCACCCCGAAGGCGGCCCGCGCCGGCAAGCGATAGCCTCCGGCGGAACACCAGGCAGCCGCCCGTGCGGCTCCATGTCGGGCCGCGCCCGCGCCGCCACCGGGTCGGGCAGCGACCCCGCGGCCCGAGACCGCGCCCGGCCGAACCCGCGCCCCGGCCATCCGACGGTCGCCGGGGCGCGGTGAGGAAGTGCACGCCTACGACCGCGGGGGCCCCGGCAGGGGCGCGCGGACTGGCGCTCAGTGGCGACGGGTCCGCGCCCGGCGGCGCGCCGGTCGCGCCGAGCCGGATTCAGCT
This sequence comes from Streptomyces sp., assembly GCF_036524955.1. Lineage (GTDB taxonomy): Bacteria > Actinomycetota > Actinomycetes > Streptomycetales > Streptomycetaceae > Actinacidiphila. The sequence goes on along the minus strand of NZ_DATDBG010000235.1, from coordinate 5,760 downwards.
CGTTCCCGGGCGGCGGCCGGTGGGGGCGGGTCGCGCAGTTCCCCGGGCCCCTCCGGGGCGTATCCGCGGTTCTGCCGGGCCCGACCCCGGCGGTCTCCCGCGCCCCTTCGGGGCGCACCGCACCCCGTATCCCCGAAGGGAAACCCAGCCATGGCGATCGAGGCCGGGGCGCAGGCGCCCGACTTCCGGCTCCGGGATCAGCACGGACGAGCCGTGGGGCTCGGGGACTTCCGGGAGGAGAAGAACGTGGTGCTGCTCTTCTTCCCGTTCGCCTTCACCGGGGTGTGCACCGGTGAACTGAGGGCGGTGCAGGCGGAGCTGGGGGCCTTCCAGAACGAGCAGGTCCAGGTGGTGGCGGTGTCCTGCGACTCCATGCACGCGCTGCGGGTCTTCTCGGACGCCGAGGAGCTGGACTTCCCGCTGCTGTCCGACTTCTGGCCGCACGGGGAGGCGTCCCGGGCGTACGGCGTGTTCGCCGAGGACAAGGGGTGCGCGCTGCGCGGCACGTTCGTGATCGACAAGCGGGGCACGGTCCGCTGGACCATCGTCAACGGCCTGCCGGACGCCCGCGACCTTCGTGAGTACGCAAAGGCGCTCGAAGCGCTGTAGCCGACGGGAACCGGTCACTAGGCTCGGGGCGTTGATCGGGTTGACCGGTACGAGCCGCGGCAACCGGTCGGCCGGTGGACACGGCGGTGGACACCGCACCAGCTTCAGCTCTGCGACCGCCGCGTACCGCGGCCCGGCGCACCGAACGGACGGGAGGACTCGTGGGAGTCAGCCTCAGCAAGGGTGGCAACGTCTCGCTGACCAAGGAGGCGCCGAATCTCACGGCGGTCGTCGTGGGTCTGGGCTGGGACGCCCGTACCACCACCGGCACCGACTTCGACCTGGACGCGAGCGCGCTGCTCACCAACGACCAGGGCAAGGTCCTGTCCGACCAGCACTTCGTGTTCTTCAACAACCTCCGCAGCCCGGACGGCTCGGTCGAGCACACCGGCGACAACCTCACCGGTGAGGGCGAGGGCGACGACGAGGCGATCAACGTCAATCTGGCCGGGGTACCGGTCGACGTGGCCAAGATCGTCTTCCCCGTCTCCATCTACGAGGCCGAGTCCCGGCAGCAGAGCTTCGGTCAGGTGCGCAACGCGTACATCCGGGTGCTCAACGCGGCCGACCAGCGCGAACTGGCCCGTTACGACCTGACCGAGGACGCCTCCACCGAGACCGCCATGGTCTTCGGCGAGCTGTACCGGCACGGCGCCGAGTGGAAGTTCCGGGCCATCGGGCAGGGGTACGCCTCGGGGCTGCGCGGCATCGCGCAGGACTTCGGCGTGAACGTCTGACCGCGCACGGGCGCCGCCGTCCCACCGCGCACGGGCGCCGCCGTCCGGCCCCCGCGGGCGGCGCCGGCGTCCGACCCGCACGCCGACCGGCACGCGGAACGACAACGGGGAGGAAACCGTCATGGGCGTCACGCTCGCCAAGGGAGGCAATGTCTCCCTCTCCAAGGCCGCGCCGAACCTCACCCAGGTGCGGATCGGCCTCGGCTGGAGGGCCCGCTCGACCACCGGAGCCGACTTCGACCTGGACGCCAGCGCGCTGCTCTGCGCGGGGGGCCGGGTGCCGGGCGACGAGTACTTCGTCTTCTACAACAACCTCAAGAGCCCGGACGGCTCGGTCGAGCACACCGGTGACGAGCTGGTCGGCGGTACCGGCGGCGCTGACGACGACGAGACGATCCTGGTGGACCTGACCACGGTCCCCGAGCGGGTCGACAAGATCGTCTTTCCGGTCTCGATCTACGACGCCGACGCCCGTGCGCAGACGTTCGGCCAGGTCAGCGACGCCTATATCCGGGTGATCAACCAGTCCGACGGCGCCGAACTCGCCCGTTACGACCTGACCGAGGACGCTTCGACCGAAACCGCGATGATCTTCGGCGAGCTCTACCGCTATGGCGGCGAGTGGAAGTTCCGGGCGGTGGGACAGGGGTACGCGTCGGGTCTGCGGGGCATCGCCCTAGACTTCGGGGTCAACGTTTCGTAAAGCCGCGTACCGAGCGGGGGATCCCGTGCTTGGTCACAACGGATTGGGTGGGTAGCACGTGCTCCTCAGAACATTCGGCTGGTCGTTCGGCGTCACAGCCGCCGGCCTAGCCCTGGCGGGCGTCCTCTGGGGGCCCAAGGCCCTGGCCATTGTCGCGATCCTGTCCGTCCTGGAGATCTCGCTCTCGTTCGACAACGCCGTCATCAACGCGGGCATCCTGCGCAAGCTGAACCCCTTCTGGCAGCGGATGTTCCTCACCATCGGCATCCTCATCGCCGTCTTCGGGATGCGGCTCGTCTTCCCCATCGTCATCGTGGCGATCACGGCCAAGCTCAGCCCCTATGAGGCGGTCAAGGTCGCGATCGACGACCACGACCGCTACGAGGCGCTGGTCACCAGCGCCCACCCGGCGATCGCCGCCTTCGGTGGCATGTTCCTGCTGATGATCTTCCTCGACTTCATCTTCGAGGAGCGGGAGATCACCTGGCTGTCCTGGCTGGAGAAGCCGCTGGCCAGGCTCGGCAAGCTGGACATGCTCTCGGTGGTCATCGCGTTGGTCACGCTGATCGTCACGGCCACCACCGTCGCCACCGCGGTGCCGGTGCACGGCGGGCACGGCACCATCGACAAGGCCGCCACCGTCCTGCTCTCCGGCGTCGGCGGCCTGCTCACGTACCTCGTGGTCGGCGGGATCTCCAGCTTCTTCGAGGAACGGCTCGAAGACGAGGAGGAGGGCGAGGACGGGGAGCCGGCGGCGGAGAGGAGCCCGGGCACCGCGACGGTCGCCGGACTGGCCGGCAAGGCCGCGTTCGCCACGTTCCTCTACCTGGAAGTCATCGACGCGTCCTTCTCCTTCGACGGCGTCATCGGCGCCTTCGCCATCACCAACGACATCTTCGAGATCGCCCTGGGCCTCGGTATCGGCGCGATGTACATCAGGTCGCTCACCGTCTTCCTGGTCCGCAAGGGCACCCTGGACGACTACGTCTACCTGGAGCACGGCGCGCACTACGCGATCGGCGCGCTGGCCGTCATCCTGCTGGTCACCATCAAGTACGAGGTCAGCGAGATCATCACCGGACTCATCGGTGTTGTCCTGATCGCGGCGTCGTACTGGTCCTCGGTGGTACGCAACCGCCGCCTCGGGGAAGGATCGGATCAGGCGGACGAGAAGTCGGAAGTCGTGTCCGGGGTCTGACCCGGACCCGCGCGATGCGCTGCCCCCGCCGCCCGGCGGGGGCAGCGCCGTATGGGCGAAGTTCCTGCGGACAGGGAGAGTGAAGAGCAGATGGTCTGGTGGCGGTTCCTGCGGCCCAGCGGTGCCGGGCAGCTAGACGTCGCGAACACGCACACCGTGGAGCTCACCAAGCGGCACCCGGTGGTCTCGCTCACCAAGCAGGGCGCCGCGGTCGGCAACATGCGGGTCAACCTCTCCTGGGAGATGCGCACGTCCGACACCGGCGGCTGGACCACCGACCGGGGCGGCTTCTTCCGCCGCCAGCTCGACGTCTTCAAGCCACACGTCGTGCAGGCCGCCGGACCCGCGATGGTCAACGTCGACCTCGACCTCGCCTGCATGTACGAACTCACCGACGGCACCAAGGGAGTTGTCCAGCCGCTGGGCAACTTCCTCGGCGACCTCGACGCGCCCCCGTACATCCAGATGAGCGGCGACGACCGGTTCGGCGGCACCTCGGGGGAGACCCTCTACATCAATTTCGACAAGCGCGACGAGTTCAAAAGGCTGCTGGTCTTCGTCTACATCTACGACGGCACACCCGCCTTCGACCGCACCCACGCCAAGGTCGAGATCTTCCCCGGCTCCGGCCCCCGGATCGAGATCCCGCTGCGCGAACGCGAACCGCAGGCCCGTTCCTGCGCGGTGGTGCTGATCGAGAACCGCAAGGGTGAGCTGACCGTGCGCCGCGAGGTGAGGTACGTCTACGGTTTCCAGGCCGAGATCGACCGGCTCTACGGGTGGGGCCTCCAGTGGGGACGGGGCTACAAGTCCAAGGTCTGAGCCCCCGTGTCGGGATGACATCAGTTGCGGCAATACGCTTGCGATGCACGGGATTTGGGGCACTGTAGGTAGCCACCGAGGGCTGACGCCCGAGCGAGAGATCAACTGTGCGGCACGCGGGGGGTGTGCTTTGCCCGACTGGCCAGGGCGGTCCTTACGGGACCGGGCGATACGGACGTACGTCGAGACGCACCTCGGACGGGTGCCGGGATCCCTCGGCGACCTCCCGGCCGTGCTCCTGCTGGGAGGGCGCGGCAGCGGCAAGACCTCGCTGCTGCGCCACCTCGAAACGTGGGGCCGGGCCGCCCCGGTGGCCGGCCTGGACCTGGCGGCCATGGCACAGGGCGACAAGACGCTCTTCGACGCGCTGGCCGAACTCGCCTACCAGCTCCAGGCACGCAAGGACACCGTGCCGCCACTGGGCTTCCCGTCCTTCAGCGTGCTGCTGCTGGCCGCCGCCGCGGCGGTCAGCACCCGCGACCGGGAGGCGGCCGTCGCCCAGATGCAGACGCTGCTGCAGGGCACCGCCCAGCAGGAGTACTCGTACGAGTCGCTGCAACCGCTGCTCGACGGCGTCGCCGCGGTCACCGGCGGGCTGCTGCCCGGCTGGGTCACCCAGATCATCCCGATCATCCGCGGCACCCAGCGGGTCAGGGCCAAGGTGCTGCTGAACCGCCGGATCGCACGCGCGGCCAGGGACGTGGGCGGGCCGCGCGCGGGCGCCGACTTCCTGGTCGGCGTCAACCACCTCTTCCGCGGCTACCCGGAACAGCAGAAGGAGGCCCAGCGGCTGCTGTTCGAGGCCTTCCTCGCCGACCTGCGCGCCGCCTACGAGAAGCGCAACGGGCACCGCCGCCGCACCGCGCACTGCCTGGTGCTGCTCGACAACGCCGACAGCGAACTCGGCGAAACGATTCTGGAGCTGCTGCTCGACGCACGCGGCGGTGTTGGCGGCCGGCCCGCCCGTACCGACCCGCTGCTCGTGGTGGCCGCAGCCCGCCGCCCGCCCGAGGCTCTGGTCCGTGAGGAGCAGCGGCTGCCCGCCCTGCCCGACTACGGGCAGAGCTGGTCGGCCGACGGGGAGCGGTTCACCCCGGTACGGGTGGGGCGGCTGCACGCCGGGCGGCTGCGGGACCTGGCGCGCGCCGAGGTCGACGAGCACGCGGGCGCCGTCCTGGCCGCTCTGCCCGAGGGCACCTTGCAACCCGCCGCGGACAACGCCTCGTACTGGCTGGGCTGGATCGTGCACAGCGCGACCCGCGGCCAGCCCGCCGCCACCGGTGCCGTTCTCGACGCCGTCACCCGCTTTCCGCCCGGCACCTCCTGGGCGGACCGTACACAGCGCTGGCCCGGCCTGCCCGCCGCCTCGGACGCGGCCGACAGCCGGACCGCCCGGCAGTCGGCGTCCGGTGAGGACGGCGCGCGCGGTCACCGTCCGGTGACGGTCGCGGACGCCATCCTCGACCTGCTGCACGCCGATCTCGACGCGAGCCTGCGCCAGGTGCTGCCACGGGCCGCAGCCGCCCTCACCCAGGGGCAGGCCGAGGCCGCGGAGGGGCTGTGGCAGGGTGTGGCGCCCGCGGTGCGGGGCCGGTTCGAGGACGACGGGGACATGATCTCCCACCCGGTCGTGCGTTTTCTGCTGCTGCGCCACCTCGACGCGGCCGACGGCACGCGCGGTCCCGGATCCT
>NZ_DATDBG010000234.1:0-27040 GCF_036524955.1 Streptomyces sp. | reverse complement strand
CACCGGGGCCCGGGGCGCGTCAGCGCCCCGGGCCCCGTTGTGATGTGCTTCACGCAGCCGCGTGCTCCACCACCAGCAGCACGGTCAGCAGTGCCACGAGAAGGGCCACCAGCGCCGCCGGGGAAATGGACGCCCAGGGGTTCTCCTGCTGGAGGCGGGCGCGGTTGGCGCGGCACACCGGGCAACGGCCCTCGCTCACCGGTCCGGCACAGTTCGCACACACCAGTCGGTCGCACGTCATGCGATCTCCTCCTCCGTCCGGTGAAACGCGCCGGGTGACGGAATGGTTCCCGGGGGTTGTGCGGTCTACTCCCTCATTCCACTGTGACAGGTTCCGCCGGATTCGGCGCCCCGCCTCCGAGGGGCGATGACCGACATGTCCCCATGTGGGCTGTGGTCAAGGCCACCAACGCCCGACGGCGACTGCGCACCCGCAGCCCGTTCGCGTAGTGTCGCCCCCACATCCCCTGTCCGCTCATCCCGCAAACCCTGGTGCGAACGTGATCCGATTCGACAGCGTCACCAAGACCTACCCCAAGCAGAACCGTCCCGCCCTGCGGGAGGTCTCGCTGGAGATCGAGAAGGGGGAGTTCGTCTTCCTGGTGGGCTCGTCGGGCTCAGGCAAGTCGACCTTCCTGCGGCTGATCCTGCGTGAGGAGCGTACGGACACCGGCATGGTGCACGTGCTCGGAAAGGACCTGAACCGGCTGTCGAACTGGAAGGTCCCGCAGATGCGGCGCCAGCTCGGCACCGTCTTCCAGGACTTCCGGCTGCTGCCCAACAAGACGGTCGCGGAGAACGTGGCGTTCGCCCTGGAAGTGATCGGCAAGCCGCGCGGCACCATCCGCAAGACCGTGCCCGAGGTGCTCGATCTGGTCGGCCTGGCCGGCAAGGAGGACCGGATGCCGGGGGAGCTGTCCGGTGGTGAGCAGCAACGCGTGGCCATCGCGCGGGCCTTCGTCAACCGGCCGATGCTGCTGATCGCCGACGAGCCGACCGGAAACCTCGACCCGCAGACCTCGGTCGGGATCATGCGCCTGCTCGACCGGATCAACCGGACGGGCACCACTGTCGTGATGGCCACCCACGACCAGAACATCGTCGACCAGATGCGCAAGCGCGTCATCGAACTGGAGAAGGGGCGGCTGGTACGCGACCAGTCGCGCGGTGTCTACGGCTACCAGCACTGACGGCCGGCCTCACCACCCCTCTGAAAGGAACCAGCCACCATGCGCGCCCAGTTCGTCCTGTCGGAGATCGGCGTCGGTCTCCGCCGCAATCTCACGATGACCTTCGCGGTCATCATCTCCGTGGCGCTCTCGCTCGCCCTGACCGGCGGCGCCCTGCTCGCCAACAAGCAGGTCGACTCGATGAAGGGCTACTGGTACGACAAGGTCCAGGTCACCCTCTACCTCTGCAACAAGGCGGACGCGGCCACCACACCGAGTTGCTCCAGGGGCGCGGTCACCGACGAGCAGAAGAAGGAGGTCCTCACCGACCTGAAGAAGCTCTCGATCGTGCAGCAGGTCTACTTCGAGTCGGCGGAGCAGGCGTACAAGCGTTACCAGGTGCAGTTCAAGAACTCCCCGCTGGCCAGCTCGATCACGCCCGACCAGATGCAGGAGAACTACCGGGTCAAGCTCAAGGACCCGACCAAGTTCACCATCGTGGCCAGCGCGTTCGCCGGCCGGCCGGGCGTGCAGACGGTCGAGGACCAGCGCAAGGTGCTGAAGAACCTCTTCGACCTGCTCAACGGCATGACCCGGGTCGCGTACGTGGTGCTGGCCTTCATGCTGACCGTCGCCATGCTGCTGATCGTCAACACCGTGCGCGTCTCGGCGTTCAGCCGCCGCCGGGAGACCGGCATCATGCGGCTGGTGGGCGCGTCCAGCTTCTACATCCAGATGCCGTTCATCATGGAGGCCGCGTTCGCCGGACTGGTCGGCGCCGGACTGGCCTGCGTGATGCTGCTCGGTGGGCGGTACTTCATGATCGACGCGGGCCTGAGGCTCCAGGAGAAGATCCCGCTGGTCTCCTTCATCGGCTGGGACGCGGTGGTCAAGGTGCTGCCACTGGTGCTGCTGATCGGGGTGTTGATGCCGGCGATGGCCGCATTCATCGCGCTGCGCAGGTACTTGAAGGTCTGACGCGGGCAACTTCCGTCAGCCGCCCGTTTCTCGCCTAGACTTCCCGCCATGTCCGGCCCGTCGCTCTTCGGGACGCCCCGCCGCCTTCGCCGCGGGGCCACCCTGACGTTGGTGTTCGGCAGCCTGCTGGCCGGCGGTGCGGCGGCGGGCAGCTTGACCGAACCGCTCCAGCGCGCGCCGCACGGCGGCAGCGCCCGGATCGCCGCCGCGACCGTGGCCGACGCGGACGCCGGCTCCGCGGCGGCGGGCGGCGCCCGGGACACGGACCGTGGCACGGTGAACACCCGCCGTATCGCGGCGGAGATCGCGGACGGCAAGGTCGGCCCGGACGTGGTGGAGAAGCTGATCAGCCGCAGCGGCGACCGCTGGTCGTCGTTCTACACGGCGCGGGAGTACGCCGGTCTGCAGCAGGCCCTCGACGGGCGGTATGTCGGGGTGGGGCTGTGGGTACGGCGGATCGACGGCGGCCGGATCCAGGTGGCCAGGGTCCAGCCGGGCAGCCCGGCCGGCCGCGCCGGCCTCCGGGTCGGCGACCTGCTGACCACCATCGGCACCACGAAGTGCGCGGGCCTGGCCGTGACCGAGGTGGTCGCGGCGCTGCGCGGCGACAACGTCCCCGGCAGCCGGGTCACTCTCGGTGTGCGGCGCGCACAGCGCGCGTGGACCGTCACGCTGCGCCGCGCCACGCTCGCCACCGGTGCGGTCACCGTCACCCGGCGCGAGGACGCCCCCACCGTCATAAAGATCGACGCCTTCACCCTCGGCGTCGGCGACCAGATCCGCCGGGCGGTACGCGACGCGGACCACGGCGTCCTGCTCGACCTGCGCGGCAACTCCGGCGGACTGGTCGCCGAGGCCGTCGCGGTGGCGTCGGTCTTCCTCGACGACGGGCTCGTCGCCACCTACGACGTCCACGGGCAGCAGCGGGCCCTGTACGCGTCCGGCGGCGGCACCGACGCGCCACTGGTGGTGCTGGTCGACGGCGGCACGATGAGCGCGGCGGAACTCCTGGCGGGCGCGTTGCAGGACCGCGGCCGGGCGGTGGTCATGGGGGCCCGCACCTTCGGCAAGGGGTCGGTGCAGATGCCGAGCACGCTGCCGGACGGCTCGGTGGCCGAGCTGACCGTGGGGCACTACAGCCTGCCCGGCGGCCGGGGCGTGGACGGCCAGGGCATCACCCCCGACGTCCAGGTGCCCGACGGGTCGGACCCGGTCGCCGACAGCAGCCGGGTATTCGCTGGCCTCGGCACCCCTTCGTAGTGGGACAATGGCCCGGCTATGGCTAAAGAGACCGGTCGCAAGATGATCGCGCAGAACAAGAAGGCGCGGCACGACTACCACATCCTCGACACCTACGAGGCGGGCCTGGTGCTCACCGGCACGGAGGTGAAGTCGCTGCGCCTGGGCCGAGCCTCCCTGGTGGACGGCTTCGGCCAGCTCGACGGCGGCGAGGCGTGGCTGCACAACGTGCACATCCCCGAATACACCCAGGGCACCTGGACCAACCACGCGGCCCGCAGGAAGCGCAAGATGCTGCTGCACCGCTCGGAGATCGACAAGCTCGCCCAGAAGTCCCAGGAGAGCGGGCACACCATCGTGCCGCTCGCCCTGTACTTCAAGGAGGGCCGGGTCAAGGTCGAGATCGCGTTGGCGAAGGGCAAGAAGGAGTACGACAAGCGGCAGACCCTCCGTGAGAAGCAGGACCGCCGCGAGGCGGACCGCGCGATGTCCGCGGCGCGCCGCCGCCGGCGCGACTGACGGTCACCCGCGCGGGTTGACTGGCGGGAATGCGCTGGCACGGGCCGGCGTTCTTCCCGTACGATGGAACAAGCCGCCCGCCGAGGGCGGTGCACCTTGAAAACACCACATGGGGATGATCGGTTTCGACTGGGGATGTCGAAGCAGGGGAAGCGAGCCGAGGAAGCGGCAATGATCTCGTTAACCATATGCCGAAACCAATAATCGCCAACACCAAGCGCGATTCCTTCGCCCTCGCTGCCTAAGTAGCGACTTGCGAAGTGTCAGCCCGGGGCTGTTCCCGACCCGGATCCTGGCATCAGCTAGGGAACTAAACTTCTAGGACCGGTCACGGGTCCCAGAAGGAAATCAAACAGTGACTGAGCCCGTCGGCGGCTTGTCCGCGTGACTGCCGGGGCCGAGAAAAGCACAGCGGACTGCGCTCGGAGAAGCCCTGATTCCGCACCACAGGACGCGGGTTCGATTCCCGCCATCTCCACGAGGTCGAGGGCGAAGTGTGTCCGCAGAAAGTGCGGACCACTTCGCCCTCGTCGTTTTTGCGCGGGATCCGCACGCGCGCGGCGGGGGCTTCGCCACCCGCACCCCCAGGGCCGGCGGGGCCCGCGGGCCTTGGCACCCCCAAGGCGGGTGGGCCCCTGGGTCGGGTGGGGCCGCAGGCCGCAAGAGGGGTGGGGCCGTGGGTTGCTTACGGCTGCACCTCCGGGCGGGGCCCGGAGGTGCAGCCGCCCGGGGGCGGTGGCGGTGGGGTGGGTCGTCAGTCGACGTCGACCCAGTTCAGGGTGCGCTCGACCGCCTTCTTCCAGCCCGCGTAGCCCGCCGCGCGCTGATCGTCCTTCCACAGCGGTTCCCAGCGGCGCGACTCGTGCCAGTGCTCGCGCAGCTCGTCGGTGTCGCGCCAGAAGCCGGTGGCCAGGCCGGCCGCGTATGCCGCGCCGAGGGCCGTGGTCTCGGCGACGACGGGGCGGCTGACGGGGACGCCGAGGATGTCGGCCTGGGTCTGCATGCACAGGTCGTTCGAGGTGACGCCGCCGTCGACCTTGAGGACGTCGAGGTGGACTCCGGAGTCCTGCTCCATCGCCTCGACCACGTCCCGGCTCTGGTAGCAGATGGCCTCCAGGGTGGCGCGGGCCAGGTGCCCGCTGTTGTGGAAGCGGGCCAGACCGACGATCGCGCCCCGAGCGTCGGAGCGCCAGTAGGGGGCGAAGAGGCCGGAGAAGGCGGGCACGAAGTAGATGCCCTCGCTGCTCTCGACGGTCCGGGCCAGTTGTTCGCTCTCGCCGGCGTTTCTGATGAGGTGCACCTGGTCCCGCAGCCACTGCACGGCCGAGCCGGTGACGGCCATGGAGCCTTCCAGGGCGTAGACGGCCGGGGCGTCGCCGAACTTGTAGGCGACGGTGGTGATCAGGCCGTGCTCGGAGCGTACGGCTTCGGTGCCGGTGTTGAGCAGCAGGAAGTTGCCGGTGCCGTAGGTGTTCTTGGCCTCGCCGGTGGCGAAGCAGACCTGCCCGACGGTGGCCGCCTGCTGGTCGCCGAGCATGCCGGCGACCGGGATCGGGGTCCGCAGCGGGCGGGAGGTGCGGGTGGTACCGAACGCCTCGGGGTGCGAAGAGGCGTGGATCCGGGGGAGCATCGCGCGCGGGACGCCGAAGAGGGCGCAGAGTTCGTCGTCCCAGTCGAGGGTCTCCAGGTCCATCAGCATGGTGCGGCTGGCGTTGGTGACGTCCGTGGCGTGGACGCCGCCGTTGGGGCCGCCGGTGAGGTTCCACAGCACCCAGGAGTCCGTGGTGCCGAACAGGGCGTTGCCCTGCTCGGCGGCCGCCCGTACGCCCTCGACGTTCTCCAGGATCCACTGGAGCTTGCCACCGGAGAAGTAGGTGGCCGGCGGCAGGCCCGCGCGCCGCCGGATCAGGTCGCCGTGGCCGTTCCGCTCCAGTGCCTTTGCGATGGAGTCGGTACGGGTGTCCTGCCAGACGATCGCGTTGTAGTACGGCTGACCGGTGCGCGGGTCCCAGACGACGGTGGTCTCGCGCTGGTTGGTGATGCCGATGGCCGCCAGGTCGGAGGCCGCGATGCCGGCCGTGCGCACCGCGTTCTGGATGGCGACGTTGGTGCGCTCCCAGATCTCGATCGGGTCGTGCTCGACCCAGCCGGGGCGCGGTAGGTACTGGGTGTGCTCCAGTTGGTGCTTCGCCACTTCGTTGCCGTCGTGGTCGAAGATCATGAAGCGGCTGCTGGTGGTCCCCTGGTCCACCGCGCCGACGAAGTCCGCCATGGCCTGCTGCCTCTCGTGAACGTATCCGCGCGTGCGTGAGCGGTGAGTGCGGTACGGCGGGCCGCGGTGCGGACCGCCGTGTCCTCACCTTTCGGGCGCCGGGACTCGGCCCGGGAGTTCGGGCCCCGCGGTGGGCAGGTACCGCCCGATGAAGAGTTTGTAGGCGGCGCCGCCGACCAGGCCCCCGATGATCGGGCCGACGATCGGCACCCAGAAGTAGAGGTTCCCCCACTGGTCCCGCCAGGCGGTGCCGTATCCCGTGATGTAACTGGCCAACCGGGGCCCGAAGTCACGCGCCGGGTTGATCGCGTACCCGGCGTCGGTGCCCCACGCCATGCCGATCGCCACCACGACCAGGCCGATGATGAACGGGGCCATGTTGGCGCCGGGCGGGTTGTTCAGCAGATCGGTGATGGCCAGGATCAGCATCAGCAGGATCGCGGTGCCGATCACCTGGTCGCGGAACGCGCCCCACTCGTGCACCCCGAAGGCGACCGAGCCGTTGCCGGGCAGTGTGGAGAAGACGCCCTGTGTTTTGATGGTGTGGCCCGGGTCGGCGTGCCCGAGCACTTCTGTGTAGTTCCAGCGTACGAGCAGCGCGGCGGCGAAGGCGCCGGCCGTCTGCGCCACGATGAAGGGCACGACCTTCTGCCACGGGAAACCCTTGAAGACCGCGAGGGTCAAGGTCACCGCGGGGTTGATATGGGCGCCGCTCAGCCGTGCCGCCGTGTAGACGCCGAGCGTGACGCCCAGTCCCCACGCCCAGGCGATGCTGTCGTGGTCGCCCAGCCCGCCCGGCGGTACGGTCAGCGCTCCGCCGGCCACCACCTGGGCGACCACACCGGTGCCGAACAGGATGAGGATCATCGTCCCCGCGAACTCCGCCGACATCTCGCCGACCAGCGCTGGGACGCGTGCCCGTGTCGCCGCCATGGATACCTGCTTCCCGCCGGCCGTACGACGACGGCCGGCTCTGGCTCGTCCTGCTCCCCCCTGCTGTCGTTCTCTGCTGCTCCCTCACACCGAACCACGCTGCGCCGCCCCCCGGCGCGCGCAGCTGAGCCGTCCGGACGACGGGTACGGGTCGGGGAAGCGGACGAGCCGCGCGCGTGCTAGGGGGCACCCCGAAGGCTCACAGTCGGGCCGCGCGCCGGGTGAGTGCATGGTTGCGCTCACGTCACCTCGTGCCATGGAGTGGAAACCCGGCGTTCCTATGGTCGGCACCACATTCCGACAAGGGAGGCCTGATGAGTCGCTGGATCGAGCAGTGGGACCCCGAAGACGAGCGGTTCTGGAACGAGGGCGGCGGCAAGCGTGTCGCGTTCCGCAACCTGGTGTACTCCGTGCTCTCCGAGCACATCGGCTTCTCCGTGTGGAGCCTGTGGTCGGTGATGGTGCTGTTCATGGGGCCCGCGTACCACGTGGACCCGGCCGGGAAGTTCTTCCTGGTGGCCACGCCGACGCTGGTCGGCGGCGTGCTGCGGGTGCCGTACACCTTCGCGGTGGCCAGGTTCGGGGGCCGCAACTGGACCGTCGTCAGCGCGCTGCTGCTGCTGGTGCCGACGATCACCGCGTCCTTCGTGGTGAAGCCGGGGGTGTCGTACACCACCCTGATGATCGTCGCCGCGCTCACCGGCGTCGGCGGCGGCAACTTCGCCTCGTCCATGACGAACATCAACTCCTTCTACCCGCTGCGGCAGAAGGGCTGGGCCCTCGGGCTGAACGCCGGCGGCGGCAACCTCGGGGTGGCCGCGATCCAGTTGATCGGCCTGCTGGTGATCGCGACCGCCGGCGCCACCCACCCCCGGATCGTTCTGGCGGTCTACATACCGCTGATCGTCGTCGCGGCCCTGCTCGCCGCGCTGTACATGGACAACCTCGTCCCGGTGAAGAACGACACCGGTGCCGCGATCGCCGCGGCCCGCGACCCGCACACCTGGATCATGTCGTTCCTCTACATAGGCACCTTCGGGTCCTTCATCGGCTACAGCTTCGCCTTCGGCCTGGTGCTCCAGAACCAGTTCGGCCGCACCCCGCTGGACGCCGCCTACCTCACCTTCATCGGGCCGCTGCTCGGCTCGCTGGTCCGGCCGATCGGCGGCCGGCTCGCCGACCGGTTCGGCGGTGGGCGGATCACGCTGTGGAACTTCCTGGCGATGGCCGCGGCCACCGGTCTGGTGGTGGCCGCCTCCCAGCAGCGGTCGCTCGCCCTGTTCCTTCCCGGCTTCATCGCGCTCTTCGTGCTCAGCGGGATCGGCAACGGGTCCACGTACAAGATGATCCCCGGCATCTTCCACAAGAAGGCAGAGGCCAAGGGGCTCACCGGGGAGGCCGCGGCGGCCTGGGGGCGGCGGCTGTCCGGTGCCTCGATGGGGCTGATCGGCGCGGTCGGGGCGCTCGGCGGCGTCGGCATCAACCTCGCCTTCCGGGAGTCCTTCCTCACCCGGCAGACCGGGACGCCCGCCTTCGTGGCCTTCCTCGCCTTCTACGCGCTGTGCTTCCTCGTCACCTGGGCCGTATACCTGCGGCGGCCCGCGAGTACGCCGCAGGGGGCCGAGCAGTCCGAGCCCACCGGGGCAGCGGCGTACGCGGAGGTATGACGAACCACCCAGTCCGTAACATTTGGGAAATCCAGGTGAACCGAACCCGACACCCCGCCTTGGGACTATGCCATTCTGCGGCGGGGTGGCCGGGGCGGCGGCAGCCGGGCCCGGGACGGCCTCCGCCGCGCACGAGCAATCCGGTAAAGTGGGGCATAGTCATGCACACCAACAGTTTTTCCGAGCCCGGTGCGGTGCCGCCGCTGGCGGGTTTCACCGTCGGCGTGACCGCGGCCCGCCGGGCGGACGAGCTGTGCGCGCTGCTGGAACGGCGCGGCGCGGCGGTGCTGCGGGCGCCGGCCCTGCGGATCGTGCCGCTCTCGGACGACGTGGAGCTGCTGGCCGCCACCAAGCGGCTGCTGGACGAGGCCCCGGACGTGGTGATCGCCACCACGGCGATCGGGTTCCGGGGGTGGGTCGAGGCGGCCGACGGCTGGGGGCTCGGAGAGGCGCTGCTGCGGCGGCTCGGCGAGGTGGAGCTGCTGGCCCGCGGGCCCAAGGTGCGCGGCGCGGTCCGCGCGGCGGGGCTCGTCGAGGCGTGGTCGCCCGCTTCGGAATCCATGGCGGAGGTGCTGGACCGGCTGCTCGACCAGGGCGTCGAGGGGCAGTGCGTCGCCGTACAGCTCCACGGCGAGCCGCTGCCCGGGTTCAGCGAGTCGCTGCGCGCGGCGGGCGCCACGGTGGTCGCCGTCCCGGTCTACCGGTGGCTGCCGCCGGAGGACATCGGGCCGGTGGACCGCCTGCTCGACGCGGTGTTCGGACGGTGTCTCGACGCGGTCAGCTTCACCAGCGCGCCGGCCGCGGCGTCCCTGCTGGCACGGGCCGAGCACCGGGGACGCCTCGACGAACTGCTGGACGCGTTCCGCAGCGACGTGCTGCCGGCCTGCGTCGGACCGGTGACCGCGTTGCCGCTGCAGGCGTACGACGTGCCGACGAGGCAGCCGGAGCGGTTCCGGCTCGGGCCGCTCGTGCAGCTCATCGCCAGTGAACTGCCCGGGCGGGTGCGGCCGTTGCCGGTCGCCGGTCACCGGGTGGAGATACGCGGGCACGCGGCCGTGGTGGACGGCGTGCTCCGGCCCGTGCCGCCGGCCGGCATGGCGCTGCTGCGGGCGCTCGCGCGGCGGCCCGGCTGGGTGGTGGGCCGCGGCGACCTGCTGCGCAGCCTGCCCGGCGCCGGACGCGACGAGCACGCCGTCGAGACGGCGATGGCCCGGCTGCGGACCGCCCTCGGCGCCCCGAAGCTCATCCAGACCGTCGTCAAGCGGGGCTACCGGCTCTCCCTCGACCCGCACGCGGAGGGCAAGTACGCCGAGGGTCCGTCCTAGAGGGCCTGTCTGACACATCCCGTCTGCCCCGCGGTGCCCGGCACGCACGCTCGCTGCGTGTCGGAAGCGTCGGAGCAGGCCCGCTACGCCCACTGCGAGGGCGGCCCTCCGCCGTGCGATCGCACGCACCGGACACCGCGAGCCCCGCCCCGCGGGCGGACGGCGCCATGCGTCATACAGGCCCTGGCGCCGCGTCGGCCGCGTCGGCTGGGTTCTCAGGGTTTGCCGCGTCGCGACGCCCGGCACGGCACCCCGCGGTGTTGCCGCACCGACCGGACCCACGACGGGGCCGATCCGGCGCCCCGCGACGCACCCGTACCGGACACCGCTCCCTGACGGGCGAACCCTGACTGACGCGACACTAGCCCGGGCGGCGTGGGCCCGGGCACTCTGGGGGGAGGGTGACGGGTGGTGCGGGAAGGCGGGGCCATGCGGTTCGACGGTGGGCGGGTGTCCTTGGACCTGGTGGCGACCCGGGCGGGCAGGCAGCCCGTGAGGGAGAGGATCGGGACGACGGACCGGCTCGCGGAGTGGCTGTACGGGGCTCACCTGGTCCCCAGGGGCACGCCGCTCGCGCTGGACGAGACGGCACTGCCCCGGTTCACCGCTCTGCGCGACGTCGTGCAGCGGCTGGTCACCGCCGAGCTGACCGGCCGTCCGCCCGCGGCGGCGGATCTGGCCGCGCTCAACGAGGCCGCCCGTGCCGCGCCGCCCGCGCCCAGCGTCGTACCGGGGGTCGACGGCACCCTGACCAGGGCGCTGGCCACCGCGCCCAGCTGCGAGGCGCTCCTGGCCGCGGTGGCGCGGGACGCCGTGGACCTGTTCACCGACCCCGTCGCCCGCTCCCAGCTCCGCCGCTGCGAGGGCGAGAACTGCACCCTGGTCTACCTGGACACATCCCGGGGCCGGCGCCGTCGCTGGTGCAGCAGCGAGGTCTGCGGCAACCGCGAAAGGGTCGCCCGGCACCGCCGCCGGGCGACCACCCTCACCACTCACCGGCTCTGACAGGAACCCGGAAAACCGTCGCGAACCCGGAGATCCGTACCGCGGGCGCGCCTGCCCGGTGCCGAGCCGGCCGCGTCCGTGGCGTCGGGTGTGCAGAAGCCCGCAGGTCGCGTACGGTTGCAGGCTGCCCCACGCGCGGCTTCCAGCGCGCGGGCACGTACGAAGAAGGGGGTCCTGCGTGGCCGCGCAGACCGTGACACCGGGGGTTCGGGACCAGGAGATCGCCGCCGAGCAGGCGCACCTGGACCGGGTGTACCGGCGCCTTGAGGAGAAGATCCACGAGGCGGAGTTCCTGATGAGCGACGCCGCCCAGCGCGGCCAGGTCGGCACGCCCGGCGCGCTGGCCGAACGCGACGCCCAGGTCTTCCGGGCAGGCGTCCATCTCAACCGGCTGAACAGCGAGTTCGAGGACTTCCTGTTCGGCCGGATCGACCTGCTGCCGGGCAAGGACGGCAAGAAGGGCGCCGACGGCGCGTACACCTCCGTCGATCCGGCGGACGACGCCGTACGCCCCGACCGCACCGCGGACATCGCCGAGACCCTGCACATCGGCCGGATCGGCGTACTCGACACCGACTTCACGCCGCTGGTGATCGACTGGCGCGCGCCCGCCGCCGCGCCCTTCTACCGGTCCACGCCGGTCGCCCCCGGCCGGGTGGTGCGCCGCCGGGTGATCCGCTCCAAGGGCCGCCGCGTGCTCGGGGTCGAGGACGACCTGCTGCGCCCGGAACTGACCACCGGGCTGCCCGTGATCGGCGACGGTGCCCTGATGGCCGCGCTCGGCCAGGCCCGCACCCACACCATGCGCGACATCGTCTCCAGCATTCAGGCCGAGCAGGACGTCGTCATCCGGGCGTCCGCCGCCTCCGTCACCGAGGTGACCGGGGGCCCCGGCACCGGCAAGACCGCGGTCGCCCTGCACCGGGCCGCGTACCTGCTCTACCAGGACCGGCGCCGGTACGCCGGCGGCATCCTGTGCGTCAGCCCGACCCCGCTGCTGGTCGCGTACACCGAGGGGGTGCTGCCGTCGCTCGGCGAGGAGGGCCAGGTCGCCATCCGCGCGGTCGGCTCCCTGGTGGACGGTGTGACGGCGGACCTGTACGACGATCCGGCGGTCGCCCGCATCAAGGGGTCGCTGCGGATGCAGAAGGTGCTGCGCAACGCGGCCCGCGGCTGCCTGGAGCTGGGCGAGGACCGGCCCACTACGCTGCGGGTGGTCGCGTTCGGCCGCCGCCTGGAGCTCTCCGAGCAGGAGCTGACCGCCGTCCGGCAGCAGGCGCTCGGCGGCACCGCGCCGGTCAACCTGCTCCGGCCCCGCGCCCGCCGGCTGCTGCTGGACGCGCTGTGGCGCAAGACCGGCCGCCGCTTCGACGACGCCGAGCTGGCCGCCGAGGAGCGCCAGGGCTTCGACGAGGACATCACGGGCGAGCAGGTCTTCACCGACTTCCTGGACGCCTGGTGGCCGCTGCTGACGCCGCGCGGCGTGCTGGCCGCCCTCGCCGACGAGAAGCGGCTCGCCCGCTGGGCCCGGCGGGTGCTGACCCCGCCCGAGGTGCGCCGGGTGGCGCGTTCGCTGCGCCGGTCCGGCACCTCCGTGCACGATGTGGCGCTACTGGACGAGTTGGAGACCCTGCTCGGCGCCCCGCCGCGCGAGCGCAAGCGTGAGATCGACCCGCTGGACCAGCTCACCGGCCTGGAGGAGCTCATGCCGCAGCGCGGCGAGACCCGCCGTGAGCGCGCCGACCGGCTGGCCCGGGAACGCACCGAGTACGCGCACGTCATCGTGGACGAGGCGCAGGACCTGACGCCCATGCAGTGGCGGATGGTCGGCCGCCGCGGCCGTACCGCCACCTGGACGGTGGTCGGCGACCCGGCGCAGAGCTCCTGGACGGACATGGACGAGGCGGCCCGCGCCCGCGACGAGGCCCTCGGCACCCGCCCGCGCCGCCGCTTCACCCTCACCGTCAACTACCGCAACCCCGCCGAGATCGCCGAGGTCGCCGCCACCGTCCTCGCCCTGGCCATGCCCGGCACCCGGGTACCGCGCGCGGTCCGCTCCACGGGACTGGCCCCGCGCTACGAGGTGGCCGGCGACGACCTGGGCGCCGACGTGCGGGCCGCCGCCGAGCGGCTGCTCGGCGAGGTGGACGGCACCGTCGGCGTGGTCGTGGCGATGAACCGCCGCGCGCAGGCACGCGGCTGGCTCGACGGACTCGGCGAGCGGGTGGTGGCGCTCGGCAGTCTGGAGGCCAAGGGCCTGGAGTACGACGCCACCGTCGTCGTCTCGCCCGCGGAGATCGCCGAGGAGTCGCCCGCGGGTTTGCGGGTCCTGTACGTGGCCCTGACCCGGGCCACTCAGCGGCTCACCGTACTGGCGGGGGAGCGGGACCTGCCGGACGCGGACGGCGTGCCGGATCTGCTCAGGCGCGACTGACCGTCGGCGCGAACAGGCGCCCCCTCCCGGAGGAGGGGGCGCCCCACGTTCACGACACCGACCCGCCATGCTCGCCTCGCGGCAAGTGGGCGCTCGAAGCGCCTAAGGTTGGGCCCGGGGGCTTGGATCGAGCCGGTGCCGTACCCCAGGCTAACAAACCGTTCCCCCAACCTCTTCCCGCACGCCGGAAATCCTGCCTGTCACCCGTCCGGCCACGCTTCCTCCCCCGGCCGGTTTACTCCTACCCACCGGTAGGTGCAACCATCGACGGGACTTACGCGCACCACCGCACGCAAGCAGGATCCGGAGGAAGGTCGTCATGGCAACGGCGCCGAGTGTCTCGTACTCGATCACGGTGCGGCTGGAGGTTCCCGCCAGCGGGACCGCGGTCAGCCAGCTCACCACCGCGGTCGAGGCCTCCGGCGGCTCGGTCACCGGTCTGGACGTGACCGCCTCGGGGCACGAGAAGCTGCGCATCGACGTCACCGTGGCGGCGACCTCCACCGCGCACGCCGACGAGATCGTCGGCAAGCTGCGGCGCATCGAGGGTGTCGTCATCGGCAAGGTCTCCGACCGTACGTTCCTGATGCACCTCGGCGGCAAGATCGAGATGGCCTCCAAGCACCCGATCCGCAACCGTGACGACCTGTCGATGCTCTACACGCCCGGCGTCGCCCGGGTCTGCATGGCCATCGCCGACAACCCCGACGACGCCCGGCGGCTGACCATCAAGCGCAACGCGGTGGCCGTGGTCACCGACGGCTCGGCCGTGCTGGGCCTGGGGAACATCGGCCCGAAGGCGGCGCTGCCGGTGATGGAGGGCAAGGCGGCACTGTTCAAGCGGTTCGCCGGCATCGACGCCTGGCCGCTGTGCCTGGACACCCAGGACCCTGACAAAATCGTCGAGATCGTCAAGGCCATCGCCCCCGGCTTCGCCGGCATCAACCTGGAGGACATCTCCGCGCCCCGCTGCTTCGAGATCGAGGCGCGGCTGCGCGAGGCGCTGGACATCCCGGTCTTCCACGACGACCAGCACGGCACCGCCATCGTGGTGCTGGCCGCGCTCACCAACGCGCTGCGCTGTGTCGGCAAGGAGATCGGCTCGCTGCGGGTGGTGATGTCCGGCGCGGGCGCGGCCGGCACCGCGATCCTCAAGCTGCTGCTCGCGGCCGGTGTCAAGCACGCGGTGGTCGCCGACATCCACGGCGTGGTGCACGCCCGGCGCACGGACCTGGTGGGCGCCGACCCCGGCTCCGCACTGGGCTGGATCGCCGACAACACCAACCCCGAGGGCGTCACCGGCACCCTCAAGGACGCCCTGGTCGGCGCCGACGTCTTCATCGGCGTCTCCGCGCCCGACGTGCTGGACGGCTCGGACATCGCGCGGATGGCGGAGGGCGCCATCGTCTTCGCGCTGGCCAACCCCGACCCCGAGGTGGATCCGGCCGCGGCCCGCGAGACCGCCGCCGTGGTGGCCACCGGCCGCAGCGACTTCCCCAACCAGATCAACAACGTCCTGGTCTTCCCCGGTGTCTTCCGCGGCCTGCTGGACGCCCAGTCCCGTACCGTCAACACCGAGATGATGCTGGCGGCCGCCCGCGCGCTGGCGGCCGTCGTCGGCGACGACGAGCTCAACCCGAACTACATCGTCCCCAGCGTCTTCAACGACAAGGTGGCCGGCGCCGTCGCCGACGCCGTACGGGACGCCGCCCGGGCGCAGGGCCCCGCGGTCGTGGCCGGCGGCGCCGGGCCGGTACCGGCCTGAAAACCGGCGCAGGAGGACCGGCCAAGGTTTGGTGACGGAGCGTGCGGTACTCGTTCCGATGTGAAACAGCTCACCGAAATCGGATTCCTAGCGTGGACCTGGTCACGACAATGCGTCATCACCGGCCTTGCGGGCCCCTCTTTTCCACGACTCGCGCGGGCGGGCGATTGGCTTTCCCCCCATATATGGGGGCAGGATGCACACCTGGGCAGTGAGGCACACAGCAACAGCTTCGAGCTCGCGCCCCCATGGCAGAAAGAACACGGGAGTACAGATATGAACCGCAGTGAGCTGGTGGCCGCACTGGCAGACCGCGCCGAGGTGACCCGCAAGGACGCCGACGCCGTTCTGGCCGCGTTCGCCGAGACCGTCGGTGAGGTCGTGGCCAAGGGTGACGAGAAGGTCACCATTCCCGGCTTCCTGACCTTCGAGCGCACCCAGCGTGCCGCCCGTACCGCCCGCAACCCGCAGACCGGCGAGCCGATCAACATCCCGGCGGGCTACAGCGTGAAGGTCTCTGCGGGCTCCAAGCTGAAGGAAGCCGCCAAGGGCAAGTAAGTCCCGGGCAGGCGCCCCGTGACATTGAAGGGGCGGCCGTTCTCCCTGCCCGGGGAACGGCCGCCCCTTTGGCGTGCCCGCGTTCTGCAATCGGTCTTCCTGCGCACTCGCTCCGCGGGTGACCTCGTTCCTCGGCCGCCCGCTCCGCGAGCTCGGGGCGTCAGCCCTCCGGCGTACGTACCGCCCGCTCAGGCCACCGCGGCCGGCGCCTGCTCCGGGAGCTCGATGTGCGCGCCGAGCCCCTCCAGCTTCGACAGGAAGTTCTCGTAGCCGCGGTTGATCAGGTCGATGCCGTGCACCCGCGAGGTGCCCTGCGCGGCCAGCGCCGCGATCAGGTACGAGAAGCCGCCTCGCAGGTCCGGGATGACCAGGTCGGCGCCCTGGAGCTTGGTCGGCCCGGAGACGACCGCGGAGTGCAGGAAGTTGCGCTGCCCGAACCGGCAGGCGCTGCCGCCCAGGCACTCGCGGTACAGCTGGATGTGCGCTCCCATCTGGTTGAGCGCGGAGGTGAAGCCGAGCCGCGACTCGTACACCGTCTCGTGCACGATCGACAGCCCCGACGCCTGGGTGAGGGCCACCACCAGCGGCTGCTGCCAGTCGGTCTGGAATCCGGGGTGCACGTCCGTCTCCAGCGCGATAGCGTTCAGCGGGCCGCCCGGGTGCCAGAAACGGATGCCCTCGTCGTCGATCTCGAAGGCGCCGCCGACCCTGCGGTAGGTGTTCAGGAACGTCATCATCGACCGCTGCTGGGCGCCGCGGACATAGATGTTGCCTTCGGTCGCCAGTGCCGCGCTCGCCCAGGAAGCCGCTTCCAGGCGGTCCGGAATGGCGCGGTGTGTGTAGCCGCCCAGCTTGTCGACACCGGTGATCCGGATCGTGCGGTCGGTGTCCATGGAAATGATCGCGCCCATTTTCTGCAGGACGCAGATGAGATCCTCGATCTCCGGTTCGACGGCCGCGTTCGACAGCTCGGTGACGCCTTCGGCGAGCACCGCGGTCAGCAGCACCTGCTCGGTGGAGCCCACCGACGGGTACGGCAGCCGGATCTTGCAGCCGCGCAGCCGCTGCGGGGCCTCCAGGTACTGGCCGTCCGCCCGCTTCTCGATGGTCGCGCCGAACTGGCGCAGCACGTCGAAGTGGAAGTCGATCGGCCGGCCGCCGATGTCACAGCCGCCCAGGCCAGGGATGAAGGCGTGGCCGAGCCGGTGCAGCAGCGGGCCGCAGAACAGGATCGGGATACGGGACGAGCCGGCGTGCGCGTCGATGTCGGCCACGTTGGCGCTCTCCACCCGCCTCGGGTCGAGCACCAGCTCACCGGGCACCTCGCCGCTGCGCACCGTCACACCGTGCAGTTGCAGCAGGCCGCGCACCACCCGTACGTCCCGGATGTCGGGGACGCCCAGCAGTCTGCTCGGCTCGCTGCCGAGCAGTGCCGCGACCATGGCCTTCGGTACGAGGTTCTTCGCACCTCTGACCTTGATCTCGCCTTCCAGCGGGGTTCCGCCATGGACAATCAGTACATCGGCGATGTCGGTCATGGATCTCGCGATCGTCGGAACGGTCATACGGGCACGGTGACGCGCGGCCGAGGGGTACGTGGCCGCGTGGTAACCAAGACGAAATGGTAATGCGCTTGACGGTCAACCGCCGTTGCCCCCCCGCGCGGCGCGGCGATGCGGGATCATGTGGACCATGACCGAGGTGTCCTCGCTCACCGGACGACTGCTCGTCGCCACACCGCGTCTGGCGGATCCCAACTTCGACCGGGCGGTGGTACTCCTCCTCGACCACGACGAGGAGGGGTCGCTCGGTGTCGTTCTCAACCGGCCGACCCCGGTGGGCGTCGGCGACGTGCTGGAACCGTGGGCCGCCCTCGCGGTCGCCCCGCAGGTCGTGTTCCAGGGCGGTCCGGTCTCGCTCGACTCCGCGCTGGGCCTGGCCGTCGTGCCCGGCCAGACGCGCCAGTACGACGACGACGGCGACGACGGCGACCTGCTGGGCTGGCGGCGGGTGCACGGCGCGATCGGCCTGATCGACCTGGAGGCGCCGCCGGAACTGCTCGCCGCCGAACTGGGCTCCCTGCGGATCTTCGCCGGATACTCCGGCTGGGGTCCGGGTCAGCTGGAGAAGGAACTGGTCGACGGCGCCTGGTACGTGGTGGAGTCCGAGCCGGGTGACGTGTCCTCGCCCGCCCCCGAGAAGATGTGGCGCTCCGTGTTGCGACGACAGCGCAACGAGTTGGCGATGGTGGCGACGTATCCCGACGATCCGTCTCTCAATTAGGCTTGACGGTCATGAGCACTCTTGAGCCCGAGCGCGGGACGGGAACCGGCACCCTGGTCGAGCCGACTCCGCAGCTCTCCCACGGTGACGGCGACCACGAGCGCTATGCGCACTACGTCCAAAAGGACAAGATCATGGCGAGCGCGCTGGAAGGCACGCCCGTCGTCGCCCTGTGCGGCAAAGTCTGGGTCCCCGGCCGCGACCCGAAGAAGTATCCGGTCTGCCCCATGTGCAAGGAGATCTACGAGGGCATGCCACTCGGCGGCGGCGACAAGGACAAGTCCGGCAAGGGCAAGAACGCGTAGCCGTCCCCGGGGCCGCCCGTCCCTCCCGGTGCGCCGCCGGGTGCGGCGACGCCGTGGCCGAGCGCGCGGTTCGCCGCTTCCTGCGGGGCGCGTCCGCACTCCGGGGTCGGCGGAATCCGGCTCGGCGGGTCCCGGTGCGCCGGCGGGTGCGGCAATGTCTCCTGCGGGGCGCGTCCGCACTGCGGCACCGAGCGGAGCCCCGCTCGGCGGGTCCCGGTGCGCCACCGGGTGCGGGGACGCCGTGGCTGAGCGCGCGGTTCGCCGCTCCCGTGCCGGGGCACTGGCTTCGTAGCGGCTGACAGGGGAGGACGTGAACGGCGGCGAGGGTGACGGCGGCGCGTTCGGCGCGGCGGACGCGCCCGACGACGACGCGAGCAGCGGCGAGCGGGTGCACGCGCTGGTCGGGCAGGGCCGCTACGCCGAGGCGCACGCACTGGTCAGCGACGCGTTCGTGGAGCGCAACGGCAGCGCGGGCTACCTGCTGCGCGCGTGGGTCCTCGCCCAGGAGAAGCGCGCCCCCGAAGCCCGGGAGGCGGTGGACTGGGCGCTGGCGATCGCCGGGCCCGCCGAGGCCGCGGACGTCTTCGTGCTGGCCGGGGTGGTGCTGCTCTCCCTGGACGAGGCGCACGCGGCGCTCACCGTGGCGCTGCGCGCCGGCGGCGCCGACCCGGACGGCTGGGAGCCGTCGGTGCTGCTCTCCGACGTCTACCGGCGGCTCGGCCGGGTCCCGGACGCGGTGGCCGCCGCCCGCCGGGCCGTGGCCCTCGCCCCGCCGGAGGCCGAGGCCCAGGTGGCGCTGGCCCGCTCGCTGACCTCGGGGCGCGGACTGCTCGGCCGGATACCCCGACGGCACCGCCCCGAGCACCAGGCGGCGGTCGAGCGGGCCCTGCTGCTCGGCGCCGACCCCAGTGAGCTGACCGCGCCACGCGGTGGCGCGGTCGCCGGAGTCGTCGCGCTCGTGCTGCTGGTGGGCGTGCAGCTCTTCCGGATCGAGGGCGGCAATCCGTGGCAGCTGGTCGCCGCCGGTGTGGCGGTGGCCGCCTCCACCGGGGTGGTCGCGGTGCTGCTGGTGTCGGCGCGCCGCAGCAGCGGTACGACGCTGCGGCAGCGGCTGCGCGGCATCCGCGCCACCGTGCGCACCGAACTGGCCGCCGATCCGGGGCTGCGCCGCATCCGCGAGATCAACGCGGTGGCGGCCGTCCCGCTGGTCCCGCTGCTCACCACCGCGCTGCCCGCGGACCGGGCCGGCGAGGGCCACCCGTGGCCGCAGTGGGCGGTCGCGCTGGCCACCTGCGCCGCGCTGCCCCTGCTGCTGCTTCTCGCCCTCGCGGTGCGCTGGTGGTACGGGGGGCCTTTCGCCCGGCGCGCCTTCCTGGGCAGCCGGCTCGGCCGCTTCCACCTCACCGGCGCGGCGGCCCTGCTCACCACCACCCTCGCCCTGTCCGTGACCCACACCACCGCGAAGCCCCCGTGGACCGCCCTCCTGCTGGCCCACCTCACCTGGTTGGTCCTGGCCACCGCGACCACCGCCGTTCCCGCGGCGCGGGCGAGGGCCGAACGTATCCGGGCGTTGTGACTCCGCCGGTCGGGTTGCGCGGGGGGTGTGCCGGCCTGTGGTCGGCGTGCCGCGCCGGGGGCGTGCCGGTCGCACTCGCAGCTCGTTCGGCCGTCCGGCGGTCACCCGCCGGACCGGCGGAAGCCGGTCAGCCCTGCGCCGTTCAAACCCCTCGTTCTGGTCCACGTCCATGGTCCGCTTTCGGGGCAGGATAAATCCCATGGATCTCATCCCCCGCCCCAGCCGCGCCACCGCCCGCGCCACCGGCGGGTACTTCACGCTGGAGCCCGGGACCGTACTGGCTGCCGGGCCCGGGACGGAGGCGACAGCGCGGTGGCTGCGGGCGACGCTGGGCGCGGCCACGGCGCTGGCGTTCGCGCCCGGGGAGCGGTCGCCGGCGGGTGTCGTACGTCTGGAGGTGGACGAGACCGTGCCCGGCGGCCCGGAGGGCTACCGCATGACCGTGGACCCGGTGTCCGGCGTGCGGATCACCGGCGGCGGACCGGCCGGCGTCTTCTGGGGCGCCCAGAGCCTGCGCCAGCTCCTCGGGCCCGACGCCTTCCGCCGCGCACCGCTCGATTTGCGGCGCGAGTGGCGGGTGCCCGCCTGCCGGCTCCAGGACGCCCCCCGCTTCGGCTGGCGCGGCCTCATGCTCGACGTGGCACGGCACTTCATGCCCAAGGACGTCGTCTTCCGCTACCTGGACCTGATGGCCGCCCACAAACTCAACGTCCTCCACCTCCACCTCACCGACGACCAGGGCTGGCGGGTGGAGATCACCCGGTACCCCCGCCTCACCGAGGTCGGCGCCTGGCGGGAACGCACCAAGGTGGGCCTGCGGGAGTCGCGGCTGTGGGACGAGCGCCCGCACGGCGGCTACTACAGCCAGGCGGACATCCGCGAGATCGTCTCGTACGCCGCCGAGCGGCACATCACCGTCGTCCCCGAGATCGACATCCCGGGCCACTCGCAGGCGGCCATCGCCGCGTACCCGGAACTCGGCAACACCGATGTCGTCGACACCACCGCCCTCCCCGTGCTGACCAGTTGGGGCATCAACCCCAACGTACTGGCACCCACCGACACCACCCTGCGCTTCTACGAGAACGTCTTCACCGAACTGCTCGACCTCTTCCCCGGCACCTTCGTCCACGTCGGCGGCGACGAGTGCCCCAAGGAGCAGTGGCGCCGATCGCCCGCCGCGCGGGCCCGGATCGCCGAACTCGGCCTGGCCGACGAGGACGAGCTGCAGAGCTGGGTCATCCGCCACTTCGACCGCTGGCTCGCCGACCGCGGCCGGCGGCTGATCGGCTGGGACGAGATCCTGGAGGGCGGGAGAGGGGCCCGAGAGCGCGTCCCTGCCGGAAACGACGAGGAGCGGGGAGCGAGGCGGGGGCACCCCCGGCCGGAGGCCGGGGGAGAGCGACCGCACGACCAGGACCTCCCGCGGACTTCGTCCGCTGGTACACCCGGACAGGGGCCGGCGGCGCCCGGAGGCGAGACGACGGAATTCGGTCTGGCGCCCGGCGCCGCGGTCTCCTCGTGGCGCGGTTACGCGGGCGGCGTCGCGGCGGCCAAGGCGGGCCACGACGTGGTGATGTGCCCGC
Organism: Streptomyces sp.; assembly: GCF_036524955.1. GTDB lineage: Bacteria > Actinomycetota > Actinomycetes > Streptomycetales > Streptomycetaceae > Actinacidiphila. The sequence continues at coordinate 5,426 of NZ_DATDBG010000234.1, read as the reverse complement.
AGACCCATGTCTACCTGGACTGGCGGCAGTCGGAGGACCCCGAGGAGCCGGTGCCGGTGGCGCACGCGCGCAGCTTGGCGGACGTCTACCGGTTCGAGCCGGTGCCGGGCGGGTTGAGCCCGGACGAGGCGTGCCGGGTCATCGGCACACAGGCCAACCTCTGGACCGAGGTGATGGATTCGGTGCGGGTCGTGGACTACATGGCCTTTCCGCGGCTGGCTGCCTTCGCCGAGGTCGCGTGGTCCGCGCTGCCCGCCCCCGACCAGCGGGACTGGCCGGACTTCGAGCGCCGGATGCGATCCCACTACGCCCGCCTGGACGCCCTCGGTGTGGAGTACCGCCCGCCCGGCGGACCGCGTCCCTGGCAGCGCCGGCCGGGGGTGCCCGGACGCCCGGTCCCGGGTCCGCCCCCGATCGTGTGACTGATGACCCGACCTCCGCGACACGTCGGTACGGCGGACCCCCGTACTATGCCAACGGCCCAGAAAACATGTCAATTCCGGCCATGTCGTGCGATACCCGCAGAGCGGTATGATCACCCGCATGGCGGACGGATCGGTACTTCGTAGACCCTCGCGTCGGCTGCCGGGCAACATGTGCCAGAGTTGCCACGTCCGGGCTGGCAGCACGTACGGTACGGCTACCGCGTGACGGAGGTAGGCCGGGAAGGGGCAGCGGCGTGAGCACGTATGCACGGGAGGCGGCGGAGAACGTCACGCTGCCGTCCTCGCTCGACGAGGCGGTGGCGGCGCTGGCCGCCATGCCCAGTGCCGTGCCCGTTGCCGGTGGCACCGACCTGATGGCGGCCGTCAACTCCGGCCTGCTGCGCCCCGCCGCGCTGGTGGGCCTGGGCCGGATCAGCGAGATCCGCGGCTGGCAGTACGCGGACGGCGCGGCGCTGCTCGGTGCCGGTCTCACCCACGCCCGGATGGGCCGCCCCGACTTCGCCGCGCTGATCCCCGCGCTGGCCGCCGCCGCCCGCTCCGCCGGACCCCCGCAGATCAGAAACGCCGGCACTCTCGGCGGCAACATCGTCTCCGCCGCCCCGACCGGCGACGCGTTGCCGGTCCTGGCCGCGCTGGAGGCGAGCGTGATCGTGGCCGGCCCGGACAGCGACCGTGAACTGCCGGTCAGTCACCTGCTCACCGGCATGGACCCGTTGCGCCCCGGCGAAGTGCTCGCCTTCGTCCGCATCCCGCTGCTGCACGCCCCGCAGACCTTCCTCAAGGCCACCGGGCGGACCGGTCCGGGCCGGGCGATCGCCTCCGTCGCGCTCGTCGTCGACCCCGCCCGGCGCCAGGTGCGCTGCGCGGTCGGCGCGGTCGCACCGGTCCCGCTGCGCCCGTTGGAGGCCGAGCAGTGGGTGGCCGGGCTGATCGACTGGGACGGCGAGCGCAGCCTCGCGGGGGAGGCGTGCACCGCCTTCGGGGAGTACGTGGCGGCGGCCTGCATCCCCGACCAGCCGGGGCTCGAACTGCCGCCCGCCGCCGTCCAGCTCCGACGTACCGTGGCCGCACTGTCCCGCCGAGCGCTCGGGAGGGCCCTGGCATGACCGACCAGCCGCAACCGCCGGGCACGCCCGGCACCTCCGGAGCGTGGCAGCCCGTGCCCGGAGGCGGGGACTACGACCCCGACCAGACCATGCACGTCTCCTTCGCCGCGCAACTCCCGCCGCAGCCGCGGCCCGGGGAGGACCCGCTGGGCGCGCACGGCCCGGTGGGACCCGACACCTTCCCCGACCCGTCGCCGCCCGCCGAGAACGACCCGGCCACCCAGTGGTCGATCCCGGTCATCAGGGACGACACGGACGGCGACTCCGGGGAGTACTCCGTCGGGATCTTCTCCCCGCCCTCGTGGGACCAGGCGCCCTCACCCGCCGCCCCCACGCAGTCGTCGTTCCCCGCGGGGATGTTCGGGCAGGGCGCCGCGGCGGCACAGGCCGCGCAGGCAGCCGCCGCCGCGCACGGCACCCGGCCCGCCGAGCCCGCGACGGGCTCCGGGGAGCAGCTGAACCCCACCGGCCAGTGGCCGATCCCCTTCACCGGGCCGGAGGGCGGCGACGCCGTGCCCTGGCTGCCCGCGCACGCCCCGGCCGCCGACGCCGCCTGGTCGGCGGTGGTGGACGACCCGGAGCGCGTGGACGCGGCGGCCCCGCACCCCGACGACGCGGCTGCCGCCTCCCCGCACCTGAGGGACAGCGGCCCGCCGGACGACGGCTTCCCCGACGACGGCTCCCCGGACGCGCAGTTCGCCGCCGAGGCCGACACGTCCTTCGCGCCCGGCGGCGCGGGGGCCGCGCACGACTCCGGCGAGGGTTACGACGCGGGCGAGCGGTATGACACGGGCGAGAGCTACGAGGCCGGCGGCGGCTACCACGCCGACGAGCCCGGGGAGGCCCGGTACGACCGGACGCCCCCCGAGCGCACGGAGCCGGCCGGTCACCCGGACGTGCCCGAGCCCCCGGCGGCGGAGGCCGACGCGCCCCGGCCGGCCGGCGAGGACGGCGCCTTCGCCGGGGACGAGGACGGTCCCCTCCCGGTGGACGACGACGGCGCGTTCGCCCCCGGCGCAGGGCCGGAGACCGAGGCAGGGCCGGAGACCGAGGCCCGGCCGGCACCGGACGACGAGCCCGAGCCCGCACCCGAACCGACCCGCAGCGAACACCCGCTCGCCTCGTACATGCTGCGGGTCAACGGCGCCGACCGGCCGGTCACCGACGCGTGGCTCGGCGAGTCGCTGCTGTACGTGCTGCGGGAGCGCCTGGGACTCGCGGGCGCCAAGGACGGCTGCGAGCAGGGCGAGTGCGGGGCCTGCTCGGTGCAGGTGGACGGCCGGCTGGTGGCCTCCTGCCTGGTGCCCGCGGCCACCGCGGCGGGCAGCGACGTGCGTACCGTGGAGGGCCTGACGGTGGACGGCCGCCCCTCCGACGTCCAGCGGGCGCTGTCCGACTGCGGCGCGGTGCAGTGCGGTTTCTGCATTCCCGGCATGGCGATGACCGTCCACGACCTGCTGGAGGGCAACCACAAGCCGACCGACCTGGAGGTACGCCAGGCGCTCTGCGGCAACCTCTGCCGCTGCTCCGGCTACCGCGGAGTGCTCGACGCCGTACGCCAGGTCGTCGCCGAACGCGCGACGGACGAGGACGGCGACGCCGACGACCAGGCCCGCGTGCCCCACCAGGGCGGCGTCGTATGAGCGTCATCGAAGGCGCGGGGGCCGCCATGGACAGCCTGGCCGGCGCCCCCGTACCGCACGGCATCGGCGTCTCCGTGCCGTCCGCCGACGCGCTCGTCAAGACGCAGGGCACCTACCCCTACGCGGCCGACCTGTGGGCCGAGGGCCTGCTGTGGGCGGCCGTGCTGCGCTCGCCGTACCCGCACGCCCGGATCACCCGGATCGACACCTCCGAGGCGGTCGCGATGCCCGGCGTGCGGGCCGTGGTCACCCACGAGGACGTGCCCGGCGACGCCATGCACGGCCGCCGGGTCGCCGACCGCCCGGTCTTCGCCCAGGACCTGGTACGCCATCACGGCGAGCCGATCGCCGCGGTCGCCGCCGACCACCCCGACACCGCGCGGCTGGCCGCCGCCGCGATCCTCGTCGAGTACGAGGTGCTGGAACCGGTCACCGACCCGGAGAAGGCGTTCGCCGCCGAACCGCTGCACCCCGACGGCAACCTGATCCGGCACATCCCGCTGCGCTTCGGCGACCCGGAAGCGGTCGGCGAGGTCGTCGTGGAGGGCCTGTACCGGGTCGGCCGCCAGGACCCGGCCCCGATCGGCGCCGAGGCGGGCCTGGCCGTGCCCCGCCCGGACGGCGGCGTGGAGCTGTACGTCGCCTCCACCGACCCGCACGCCGACCGCGACATGGCCGCCGCCTGCTTCGGCCTGGAGGCCGACCGGGTGAAGGTCGTGGTCACCGGAGTGCCCGGCGCGATGGGCGACCGGGAGGACTCCGGCATCCAACTGCCGCTCGGCCTCCTGGCGTTGAAGACCGGCTGCCCGGTGAAGTTCGTGGCCACCCGGGAGGAGTCGTTCCTCGGCCACGCCCACCGCCACCCCACGTTGCTGCGCTACCGCCACCACGCGGACGCCGAGGGCCGCCTGGTCAAGGTCGAGGCGCAGGTCCTGCTGGACGCGGGCGCGTACGCCGACGCCTCCTCGGACGCGCTCGCCGCCGCGGTGGCCTTCGCCGCCGGGCCCTACGTCGTCCCGCACGTCTTCGTCGAGGGCTGGGCGGTCCGCACCAACAACCCGCCTTCCGGGCACGTGCGCGGCGAGGGCGCCCTCCAGGTCTGCGCGGCCCACGAGGGCCAGATGGACAAGCTCGCCGCCAAACTCGGCCTGGAACCGGCCGAGATCCGCATGCGCAACGTGCTGGCCACCGGCGACCTGCTGCCCACCGGCCAGACCGTCACCTGCCCGGCCCCCGTCGGCGAGCTGCTGAACGCCGTCCGCGACGCCGACCTGCCGCCGCTGCCCGACGGCGAGGACGAGTCCCAGTGGCTGCTGCCCGGCGGCACCTCGGGCGCGGGCGAACCCGGCGCGGTGCGCCGCGGCGTCGGCTACGCGCTCGGCATGGTCCACGTGCTGGGCGCCGAGGGCACCGACGAGGTGTCCACCGCGACCGTACGCGTCCACGACGGGCGCGCCACGGTCATCTGCGCGGCGGTCGAAACCGGCCAGGGCTTCTCCACCCTGGCCCGGCAGATCGTGCAGGAGGTGCTGGGCGTGGAGGACGTACGCGTGCTGCCGTCCGACACCGACCAGCCGCCCGCCGGGCCCGCCGCGGCGCTGTGGCAGGCGGTCTCGAAGGGGCCGTGCGCCGCGCGGGCGGCCTCGGCGTCGCGGATCGAGGCGGTGCCGAGCGCCTCGGGCCGGACATGATTGGCGTGCTGGCTCCAGATCAGGCGCTGGAAGAACTCGACGGCGACGATCGGCCAGCCGGTGACGTCGCGCGCCATCTGTTCGAGCGCGGCCGCCGTACCCTTCGCCTGCCGATAGCCCAGCGTGTTGGCGATGAAGGCCCTGAGGCCCGCCTCGCCGCCGCCGATGTCGCGCAGCGCACGCGCCCCGACCAGCGCAGCTAAATAGGGGATCGCCCAGGGCTCGCAGGTCTCGATGAACCAATTGTCGTAGAGCTGCGCAACATCGTCCTCGACGGCGAGCACCTGCTCACCGACGACCCGGAGCAGATCGCGCAACGGGTAGTTCTGCTCCGCGTCGCGGTCGCGATAGATCGGCGGCAGCAGTTGGTAAAGGCCGTCGAGCCGTTCGGGATGAATCATGGTTTGATCTCGTTGAGGTTGAGCGTGCCTCCCACTTCCGGGGCAAAGATCGCGAGCTGGGCCGGTCGCAGGGAGTCGTTGGGGGCAAACGTGTCATGAATCGGCACCGAGGATTGTGGCGGATCGTCCGGAAGCGGCT
>NZ_DATDBG010000233.1:0-33999 GCF_036524955.1 Streptomyces sp. | reverse complement strand
GGTCACCCTGCCCCGCGTGGGGCAGGGTGACCGCGGTCCGCGGGCGGCGGGAGCGCCACGGGGGCGGTGCAGTTCGTCAGCCGGCCGACGGGACTGTGGCCGCGAAGGCGAGCAAGGCCCGTCCTGTGGATCGCGGCGGGTCAGTGGCCCCAGACGACCGGCTCGGACGCCGAGTCGTGGGCGGACTGCGCGCACGCGTCCGCGAGGATGTCCAGCACCGGCAGCGGGTCCGGGAGCGGAAGGTCCGGGCCGTGCCCCGGCAGCCAGTCGACGGTGTGGCCGGAGGACAACCGGGACGGGGGCAGCAGCACGTAGCTGCCGCGGCAGTGCCAGCGGACGCCCGGGTGCTCGTCGGCGGTCTCGGGGTGGCAGTCCAGTGCGCACGGCCACCACTCGTCCTCGTCGGCCGGGGTGCCGCGGGTGGCGGTGAAGAACAGCAGCCGGTCCTCGCCGAGGGCCGCGACCGGGCCGAGGGTGGCGGCGTCGGCGGTGAGCCGTGCCAGCGCGAGGCGGCCCGCTTCCGCGGGGACGTCAAGCACGTCATGCGCGGCGCCGGTGGCGGTGACGAAGTTGGCGAGCGGCTGGGTGCGCAGCCAGTGGTCGACGGCCTGCGGGTCGGTGGTGGCCTGGGTCTGCCAGGCCAGTGAGACCGGGTGCAGGCCGGGGGTGGGACAGCCGATCCGGTCGCAGGAACAGCCGAAGCCGTCGGGGTGGGCGGCGGGCGCCACGGGGTAGCCGGCGCCGGCGGCGGCCCGGGTCAGCTCGTCACGCGAGGGCGCGGGGGCGCGGGCAGCGGTACGGGCGGCCGTACGCGAGCCGCGGAAGTCCCTGGTGGGGCGGGCAGAACCTGACGCACTGTCCGTACCGCGCCGCAGCCAGCCGGACAACCTGTTCCTGCCTGCCATCGAGCTCCTTTCCTCGCCCCCGGCCCCTCCCGGTACACGGTACGCCGACGGTGGGCGACATCCTCTCCTTTGGCGGGAGTGAACACCCACCCGGGGTGGAATACTCTCCGTGGAAGAGTTTCCGACATCCTGTCGGCAACCCGCCGGCACGGTCTCGGCCCCGGAGGCAGGCCGCCCGGCACCGCCCACCACCCCGGAGGTCTCCGTGACGACGCCCTTCTCCACCGTGATCCGCGCCGCGAGCCAGGCACAGCACACCGAGGCGGAGAACTCCGCTTTCATGGGCGACCTGCTCAGCGGACGCCTCGGTGTGGAGGCGTACGGGCGATATACCGAGCAGCTCTGGTTCGTCTACCGCGCGCTGGAGGAGGGCGCCGACGCCCTCGCCGGCGACCCGGTGGCCGGGCCCTTCCTGCGGCCCGAGCTAACCCGGGTCGCCGCCCTGGAGCGCGACCTGCGCCACCTGCGCGGCGAGCACTGGCGGGACCGGGCCGCCGCGCTGCCCGCCACGGCCCGCTACGCCGCCCGTGTCACCGAGGTCGCCCACCGCTGGCCCGCCGGGTACGTGGCGCACCACTACACCCGCTATCTCGGCGATCTCTCCGGCGGCCAGGTGATCCGCGGGATCGCCGAGAAGACCTGGGGATTCCCCCGCAAGGGTGACGGGGTGCGGTTCTACGTCTTCGAGGACATCGAGAACCCCGCCGCCTTCAAGCGGGAGTACCGGGAGCTGCTGGACGCGCTGGCGGTGGACGAGCTGGAGAAGCAGCGGGTGGTGGAGGAGTGCCGGCGCGCCTTCGCACTGAACACGGGCGTGTTCGGGGCCCTGGGTGAGGTGTTTCCGCTGAGCGCGTAGCGGTCGATGAGGTTTCGGGTTCGCCGGGAAGCGTTCCGCGCGCACTTCGGGGTGCCCCGGAGGGCGGCAATTTCCTCGGCCCGCGGGTCGCGGAGGGCTGACGCCCGAGCTCCCGGAGTGGGCGGCCGAGGAACGAGGCGGCCCGCGAAGGGAGTGAGCAGGAGGACCGACCACGACGGTCGCGCGGGCGCTTCCTGGGCGCGGCAGGGCCCGGGGTACTAGGTTTCGCACGCAACCACCCTCAGAGGAGCCCCCCTTGCGCATGGCGACGCCCCGCCGGTATCTGATGTGCCCGCCGGTCCACTTCCGTGTCACGTACTCCATCAACCCCTGGATGGACCCCACCAAGCCGGTGGACCCGGCGCTCGCCCTCTTCCAGTGGGAGGACCTGCGGGACCGGTACCGCTCGCTCGGCCACACCGTGGAGATCCTGGACCCGGTGCCCGGCCTGCCCGACATGGTGTTCGCGGCGAACGGCGCCACCGTGCTGGACGGCCGGGTGCTGGGCGCCAGGTTCGCCAACCCGGAACGGAGCGGGGAGGCGCCGGCGCACCTGGAGTGGTTCCGCGCGCACGGCTTCACCGAGGTGCGCGAGCCCGTGCACGTCAACGAGGCGGAGGGCGACTTCGCCGTCACCGGCTCCTGGATCCTGGCCGGGCAGGGCTTCCGCAGCAGCCTGCGGTCCCACTCCGAGGCGCAGGAGTTCTTCGGCCGCCCGGTGATCGGCCTGGAGCTGATCGACCCCCGCTTCTACCATCTCGACACCGCCCTCGCGGTCCTGGACGACCGCGGCGACGAGGTCATGTACTACCCGGACGCCTTCTCCCCCGGCAGCCGCGCGGTCCTGGCCCGCCTCTTCCCCGACGCCCTGCTCGCCACGGAGGACGACGCCCTCGCCTTCGGCCTCAACGCCGTCAGCGACGGCCTGCACGTGCTGCTGCCGCGCGCGGCCACCGGTCTCCACGCGCCGCTGCGCGAGCGCGGCTTCGATCCTGTCCCGGTCGACCTGTCCGAGCTCCACAAGGCGGGCGGCAGTGTGAAGTGCTGCACCATGGAACTGCGGCTTCCCTGACCCGCGGGGTCGGCGGACATGCCGCGCCCTCCGGGGCACCCGGAAGCGCGCTCCCGCTCGGGCTTCCCGCTCACTCGCTCCACGGACGACCCCGTACCCCGGCCGGCCACTGCGCGAACCCGCGCGCCACCCCCATGCACAGTCACTCGGGCTTCCCGCTCACTCGCTCCACGGACGACCTCGTTCCTCGGCCGGCCACTGCGCGAGTTCGTCCGTCAGCCCTCGGCTGCGCACGGAACGTCGCCTCCCGGGTGTCCCCCGGTGGGGGCGTGCGCGGTCCACCCCACGGCCGTGCAGCACGTAAAGTGCCCGCATGAATGACCTCGCTACGTACGACGTCGTCATCGTCGGCGGCGGCCACAACGGACTGGTCGCCGCAGCGTACCTGGGGCGGGCCGGCCGCCGGGTCCTCCTGCTGGAGCGGCTGCCCGCGACCGGAGGCGCCGCCGTGTCGACCCGGGCGTTCACCGGGGTGGACGCCCGCCTGTCCCGGTACTCGTACCTGGTCAGCCTGCTGCCCCGGAAGATCGTCGACGACCTCGGGCTGCGCTTCGCGGTGCGGCGCCGCCGGATCTCCTCGTACACCCCGAGCGGCGACACCGGCCTGCTGGTGGACGCCGAGGACGCGGGCCGCACCCGCGAGCAGTTCGTCCGGCTGACCGGCTCGGACCGCGACTTCGAGGCGTGGCAGCGGTTCTACGGGATGACGCAGCACGTCGCCGAGCGGGTCTTCCCGACCCTGACCGGGCCGCTGCCGACCCGCGCGGAGCTGGAGCGTACGGTCGGCGACGGCGCGGCCTGGGAGGCCCTGTTCGAACGGCCGCTGGGCGAGACCGTGGAGGCCGTCCTCGCCGACGACCTGGTGCGCGGAGTGGTCCTCACCGACGCGCTGATCGGGACCTTCACGCACGCGCACGATCCGTCCCTGCGGCAGAACCGCTGCTTCCTGTACCACGTGATCGGCGGCGGCACCGGCGACTGGGACGTGCCGATCGGCGGGATGGGCGCGTTCACCGACGCGCTGGCGGACGCGGCCCGGGCTGCGGGCGCGGAGATCGTCACCGGCGCCGAGGTCACCTCGATCGCGACCGACGGCGTACGGGCGGAGATAACCTTCGGCGGGGCAGCCGGGACGGCGACCCGTACCGTCGGCGCCCGGAACGTGCTGGTCAACGCGTCCCCGTACACGCTCGCCGGACTGCTGGGCGAGCAGCCGCCGCCGGACAAGCCGGAAGGCGCGCAGCTCAAGGTGAACATGCTGCTGCGTCGGCTGCCGCGGCTGCGGGACACCTCGGTCGACCCGCGCGAGGCGTTCGCCGGCACCTTCCACATCGCCGAGTCGTACCGGCAGCTCCAGACGGCGTACGAGCAGGCCGCCGCGGGTCGGATACCGGACGCGCCGCCCTCGGAGATCTACTGCCACAGCCTGACCGACCCGTCGATCCTCTCCCCCGAACTGGCCGGGCAGGGCGTGCACACGCTGACCCTCTTCGGGCTGCACGCGCCCGCGCGGCTCTTCGAACACGACCCCAGGGGCGCCAAGGAGGCGCTGCTCAGGGCGACGCTGGCGCAACTGGACGCCGTACTGGCCGAACCGGTCGAGGACTGCCTCGCCGTGGACGCGGACGGGCGGCCGTGCCTGGAGGCGAAGTCACCGCTCGATGTCGAGGCGGAGGTGGGACTGCCGGGCGGGCACATCTTCCAACAGGACCTGTCGTGGCCGTACGCGGACGACGATGTGACGCATCCCGCCGGCCGGTGGGGAGTCGGCACCCGGTACGCCAACGTCTTCCTGTGCGGTGCGGGCGCGGTCCGCGGCGGCGGGGTGAGCGGCGTCCCCGGGCACAACGCGGCGATGGCGGTACTGGAGACGGCACGATGACCCCCAAGGCGACAGTGCACCCGCCCTCCGGGCGGAGGGACGGTGCGCGGCGCGCCGTCGGCCGCCAGTGGCTCGGCGGTGGCGGCAGGGACGGCCGCAAGGACGGCGGGCGGCGCGGCGGCAACTGGCACACGCTCGGCGAGGACGACGCGCCACCGGAGCGGCGCAAGTGCACCGCCGACGTGGTGGTGGACTGCGCGGTCTACCAGGACGGTGGCCGGGTGGCGTCGCTGCCGCCCGCGGAGGCGCTGGCCGAGGCACGCCGGCGCCCCGGCGGTTTCGCCTGGATCGGCCTGCACCAGCCGGACGCCGAGCACCTCGGCGAGATAGCCGAGGCCTTCGGCCTGCATCCGCTGGCCGTCGAGGACGCGGTACGGGCCCACCAGCGGCCGAAGCTGGAGCGGTACGGCGACACGCTGTTCCTCGTCCTGAAGACGATCGTCTTCGTGGAGCACGAGAGGCTGACCGCGACCAGCGAGGTGGTGGACACCGGCGAGCTGATGGTGTTCCTCGGCACGGATTTCGTGGTGGTGGTCCGGCACGGCAGCGCGCCGGGCCTGGCCGGGGTGCGGCGCGCCCTGGAGGGCCGCCCGGAGCGGCTGGCCCAGGGCCCGGTCGCGGTGCTGCACGCCATCGCCGACCAGGTCGTGGACGACTACCTGGAGGTCGCCGACGCGGTCGAGCTCGACGTGGACGAGCTGGAGTCGGACGTCTTCTCCGCCCTGCACGACGACGACGCGGAACGCATCTACCAGCTCAAGCGGGAGCTGATCGAGTTCAAGCGGGCGGTGCACCCGATGGCCCGGCCGCTCCAGCGGCTCAGCGAGGAGGCGGACCCGCTGATCGGCACGGAGATGGCCCGCTATTTCCGGGACGTCGCCGACCACCTCTCCCAGGTGCGGGAGCGGCTGGCCGGCTACGGCGAGCTGGTGGACGGCCTACTGGCGGCCAATCTCAGCCAGCTGGCCGTGCAGCAGAACGTGGACATGCGGCGGATCAGCGCGGCGGCGGCGATCCTGGCGATCCCGACGATGATCGCCGGGTTCTACGGCATGAACTTCGAGCACATGCCGGAACTGCGGTGGGCCTTCGGCTACCCCCTGATGCTCGGGGTGACGGCGACCCTGTCGGCGCTGTGCTACCGGGTCTTCCGCCGCTACGGCTGGCTCTGACCCGTTGCCGCCCCCTCGCCTCCCGGCCGCTCGGGCCCGGGACGGGGTCCCCGGACGAAGCCCGGGGGGCGTCGCTCCCGCACTCGTGCCTCGCGTGTCGCTCCTCCCCTTCGGACACCGGCGCGCTCTCCGGCCGGAGGCCGCTGATCGACACCGCGCCTCGACGGCCCATCACCACCCTCTCGCCTCCGACCGCTTCGACCCGGTGTCGACGGCCGACCGTGCTCGGTCGCTCGTCCCCCACGATCTCCGCGCGCTCTCCCCTTCGGACACCGGCGCGGTCCGCGGCCGGAGGCCGCTGATCGACACGCGCCTCGACGGCCGTACGGCGAGCCCCTTTACCAGGCGTCACCCCAGTCCGCGTCACGGGCCGCGCGGTACGCGGGGCCGTGGCGTTTGGCGACGGTGGTACGGGTCAGCCCGTCGTCCCTGGTGCACAGGTCGAGCAGTACCAGGCCCTTGCGGATCTGCGGATGGCGCACCACGCGGCTCGTAGCGGGCGCGGCGGCGGCTTCCAGGAGGACTTCCGGGGCGGCTTCCGTGACGGCTTCCGGGCGGGCGGCGGCCACGTAGCTGAACTTCTCGTCCTCGTACGGCAGCGAGCCGCCCTTGACCTGCCGGTGCAGCGAGGTGCGCTGGACGCGCGCGGCGAAGTGGCACCAGTCGCCGCCGGTGACCGGGCACTGCCGGTCGTGCGGGCAGGGCGCGAGCACGGTGAGGCCGGCCGCGATCAGCCGCTCACGGGCCTCGATGATCCGCGCGTAGCCGTCGGGGGTGCCGGGTTCGGCGATCAGCACGGCGCCGCGGGCGGCGCCGGCAGCGGCCTCGACCAGGGACGTACGGCCGCCGGGCGTCAGTTCGCCGAGCACGTACGAGACGGTGACCAGGTCGGCGGCGGGCAGCGCGGGGGCGGCGCCGAGGGGCGCGCGGGTCCACTCGGCGTCGCGTACCGCGGGCCCGGCGGCCCGGCGGGCGAGCGCGCGGCCGAGCGTGAGGGCGGCCTGCGACCAGTCGAGGACGGTGCTGCGATGGGCGCCCTCCGGCCAGGCGTCGCCCACCGCCCAGGTGGCCGCGCCGGTGCCGCCGCCCAGGTCCAGGTGGGTGCCGGGGGTCCAGTCGCCGGCCCGGGCGCGGAACGCGGCGAGCGCCGAGCGGACGGCCGCGTACGTCGCCGGCATCCGGTACGCGGCGTAGGCGGTGACATCGGCGGCGTCCCGCAGGACGGGCGCGGCGGTCGGGGTCGTACCCCGGTAGCTCTCGATCAGCCGCTGCACCTGCGCGGACGCATGCCCCGGTGCGGTGGCGTGGAGCTGTTCGGTGAGGGCCGCGCGCAGATCGCCGGGCAGGTGAACGGTGGACACAAACGTCAACTCTAAGGGGCCGCGCCCTGGTGACAGACCCCTTACGTACGGTGGTCCGACCGCCCTTGTGCACGCGGTTGCCGCCCGTGGGCCACAGGCACGCCGACTCGGTCATGGCATCCTGAATCCGTGTGTTCCGCAGCGAACACACACCGTGTTGGCTTAGCGTCCCATGTGTCACGGTGCCCCAGTCCTTGGGGAAGTGCTGGAGCGCCAGTCGCTCGCGATGTGCCAGGGGGGTCCATGCGGCGGATCCGAACACACCGGGCCGTACCGGTCGTTCCGATGGAGGGTGCGGCGAGACAGGGGCGGAGCACGACTCCGCGTCCGCCGAGTCCCCGAACGCCGGGTTCCCCCGGTGCTCTCGGCATGCCCCGGCCTCACCGCCCATCCGTGCGGTACGCCGGCCCGCACGGCGAGCACGCCCCACGCCGGGCGCACCGGCGCTACGGCGACAAGGCCCGCTGGTACCTGCCGCTCGCGCTGGCCACCGACGCGCTCGGCGTCGCCCTGCCGGCGCTCTTCGTCCTCACCCTCGCCCGGCAGCCGCACCCGCTGGTCTGCGCCCTGGTCGCGGCGGCGGCCTGGATCTGCGTACGAGCCCTGCGCCGCCGTTACGCGGCGGGCCTCATCGGCGAGGCGCGCGGCGCGCTGCCGGTACTCGGCGACTGGCTCGCGCTGATCGGCGTGCTCGCCGTCCTGCACACCGCGTGCGGCGAGGTGGCCGAACCGTCGCTCGCGCTGGCCGGGCTGACCGCGGGCCCGCTGTTCACACTGGCCGGCCGGGTGGTGACGCACCGGCACCTGATCTCGGCGCGGCGTTCCGCGCAGGCCGTCCGCCGGGTGCTGGTGATCGGCGAACCGGGCACCGTCGACGACGTGGTGGGCCATCTCGCGGCCAGGACCGAGCACGCGTACGTGGTGGTCGGGGTGGTCCCGGTGGGCGGCGCCGAGCCGGCGTGCGGGGCCCCGGTCGCCGGGCGCCTCGGCCCGGTCGATCCGCGGCAGCCCGGCGAGGACGCGTCCGTCGTCCTGGGCGCGGTCCGCGAACTGGGCGCGGAACGCGTGCTGGTGGCCCCCGGGCCGCTGCTCTCGGCGCAACGGCTGCGCCGCCTGTCGTGGGCGCTGCACGACTCGGGCGTCCCGGTGGCGGTGCTCCCCGGTCTGGTCGATGTGGCGGTGCGCCGCGTCCAGCTGGACGCGGCGGCCGGGCTGGTCCTGCTGCACATCGCCCCGCCGACCCGGCGCGGCCCCCAGGTGGTGCTGAAAGCCGCCGTCGACCGCGTCGGCGCCGCCTTCGGACTGCTCCTGCTCGCCCCGCTGTTCGCCGTGATCGCCCTGGCCGTCCGCGGCACCTCACCCGGCCCGGTCTTCCACCGCCAGACCCGCTGCGGGCGGAACGGCAGGCCGTTCACCCTGTGGAAGTTCCGCACCATGGTGGTCGACGCCGAGGCCCGCAAGGACGAACTGTCGGCCGCCAACGAGAACGACGGGCCGATGTTCAAGATGCGCCGCGACCCCCGTGTCACCGGCGTCGGCCGGCTCCTGCGCCGCTGCTCCCTCGACGAACTCCCCCAGCTCCTCAACGTCCTCACCGGCGACATGTCCCTCGTCGGCCCGCGCCCGCCCCTCCCCGACGAAGTCGCCCGCTACAACGAGGTCGAACTCCGCCGCCTCACCGTCAGGCCCGGCCTCACCGGCCTCTGGCAGATCAGCGGCCGAAGCGAACTCTCGTGGGACGAAACCCTCCAGCTCGACCTCCGCTACGTCGACAACTGGTCCTTCACCACCGACCTCGACGTCATGGCCCGCACCCCCCGCGCCGTCGTCGACGGCCGGGGGGCGTACTAGGTGTTCTGTCCGGGGAGGTTGGGCACTTCGCAGGTCACAGAGCAAGCCTCTGCGCAAGACGGCTGCTGCCGGGCGTCGCGACGGGGGCGAACTCCGGCCGGCGCGGCACCAGGCGCGTCAGCGGGCCGGCGAGCCCGCGGTGGCTCGCCAGTGGTCGTAGACGGCGGAGATGCCGTCGCGGAGCGGGATGCGGGGGTGCCAGCCGAGGGCGCGGAGGCGGGAGGTGTCGAGGAGTTTGCGGGGGGTGCCGTCGGGCTTGCCGGTGTCCCAGGCGATGGTGCCGCGGTAGCCGACCACGTCGCGTACGGTCTCGGCGAGGGCCCGGATGGTGAGGTCCTCGCCGCAGCCGACGTTGACCGGGTCGTCGCCGTCGTAGGAGTTCAGCAGCAGGGCGCAGGCCGCGGCGAGGTCGTCGACGTGCAGGAACTCGCGGCGCGGGGTGCCGGATCCCCAGAGGGTCAGTCGCGGGACGCCGTCGCGTTCGGCCTCGTGGAAGCGGCGGATCAGCGCGGGCAGGACGTGCGAGGTCTCCAGGTCGAAGTTGTCGCCGGGGCCGTAGAGGTTGGTGGGCATCGCGGAGATGTAGGAGGCGCCGTACTGCCTGCGGTAGGACTGGATCTGGACGATACCGGCGATCTTGGCCAGCGCGTATGCCTCGTTGGTGGGCTCCAGGGGGCCGGTGAGCAGGGCCTCTTCGCGGATCGGCTGCTCGGCGAGCTTGGGGTAGATGCAACTGGAGCCCAGGAAGAGCGACCTGGGCACCCCCGCCCGGTGGGCGCCGGCGATCACGCTGAGCTGGATGAGCAGGTTGTCCTCCAGGAACTGCACGGGATACGTGGAGTTGGCCATGATCCCGCCGACCCGGGCGGCGGCCAGCACCACAGCGTCCGGCCGGGCCTGCCGCAGGTACGCCGCGGTCGCCGCGGCGTCCCGCAGGTCGAGTTCGGCCCGGGTGCGGGCCAGCACCTCATGGCCGTCCGCGGTGAGGCGGCGGGCCACCGCGGACCCGACGAGGCCCCGATGCCCGGCGACGAAAATCCGAGCCCTGGCCGGGAGGAGTTCTGTCATGCTAGGGAATTCTGCCAGCCCGGCTACGGCACAGTTGAGCGAACAGCGGGGGGAACCCACGTGGGCAAGACCGCCCTCATCACCGGAGTGACGGGACAGGACGGCTCCTACCTGGCCGAACTGCTGCTGTCCAAGGGCTATACCGTGCACGGGATCGTACGCCGCTCCTCGTCGTTCAACACCGAGCGGATCGACCACATCTACCAGGACCCGCAGGAGCAGAACCGCTCCTTCCTACTGCACCACGCCGACCTGACCGACGGCGTCGCCCTGGTGAACCTGCTGCGCGACATCCGGCCCGACGAGGTCTACAACCTCGGTGCCCAGTCCCATGTCCGGGTCTCCTTCGACGCGCCGCTCTACACCGGGGACGTGACCGGCCTGTCCGCGCTGCGGCTGCTGGAGGCGGTACGGGCCAGCGGCACGCGGGCCCGCGTCTACCAGGCGTCCTCCTCCGAGATGTTCGGTGCCGCCCCACCCCCGCAGAACGAGCGCACCCCGTTCCACCCGCGCAGCCCGTACGGCTGCGCCAAGGTCTTCGGCTACTGGGCGACGGTCAACTACCGTGAGGCGTACGGGATGTACGCGGCCAACGGCATCCTCTTCAACCACGAGTCGCCGCGCCGCGGCGAGACCTTCGTGACCCGCAAGATCACCCGGGCCGTCGCCCGGATCAAGGCCGGCCTCCAGGACCGCCTCTACCTCGGCAACCTCGACGCGGTCCGCGACTGGGGCTACGCGCCGGAGTACGTGGAGGCGATGTGGCGGATGCTCCAGCGTGACGAGCCCGACGACTACGTGGTGGCGACCGGAGAAGCCGCCACCGTACGGCAGTTCGTCGAGATCGCCTTCGGCCACGCCGGCCTGGACTGGGCCGAGCACGTCCGCTACGACCCCAAGTACGAGCGGCCCAGCGAGGTGGCCGCGCTGATCGGCGACGCGGCCAAGGCCCGCGACCTGCTCGGCTGGGAACCCCGGGTCAAGGTCACCGAACTGGCCCGGATCATGGTGGACGCGGACATCCGCCAACTCGCCGACCAGCTCGCCGGCACGACGGTCCGCATCGACCGCTGACCCGAATCACCGCTCACCCGGAACGCCGGCCCGCAACGGCACGACGCACGCGGAGGAACCCCGACCCCATGACCCCCGATCCGGCGACCAGGCTGCCCCTGGTGGTGGTGATACCGACCAGGAACGAGGCGGAGAACATCGCCCGTACCGTCTCCTCGGTCATCGACCATGTGCAGGCGGTGGTCGTGGTCGACTCGCACTCCACCGACGGCACCCGCCAGATCGCCGCCGGGCTGGGCGCGGAGGTGGTCGAGTACACCTGGGACGGCCGTTACCCGAAGAAGAAGCAGTGGTGCCTGGACCACGTGCGTCCGGAGATCCCGTGGCTGCTCTTCCTCGACGGGGACGAGACGCCCAGCCCTGAGCTGCTGGAGGAGCTGCGGGCGGTCTTCGCGGACGGGCCGCCGTCGGTGGCGGCCTTCGACATACCGCTCGGGTACTGGTTCGCCGGGCGGCGGCTGCGGCACGGGCACACCATCGTCAAACGGGCCCTGATGGATCGCACCCGCTGCCGTTTCCCGCAGGTCGGGGACCTGGACGCGCCGGGCATGGGCGAGCAGGAGGGCCACTACCAGCCGGTCGCGGAGTCCGCGGCCCGGCTGCGCTCCCCCATCGAGCACGAGGACCTGGACCCGGTGCGGACCTGGTTCGAGCGGCACAACCGCTACTCGGACTGGGAGGCGTGGCTGGAGCTGAACCCGCGGGTCAAGGAGGAGATCCGCCAGGTCAAGACCCGGCAGGGCCGGATCTTCCACAAGGCGCCGCTCAAGCCGCTGCTGTCCTTCGCGTACGCCTACGTCTACCGGCGCGGCTTCCTGGACGGCCGGGCGGGGCTGGACTACGCGCTGGCGATGAGCTTCTACCGCTGGCAGATCGGGGTGAAGGCGCGGGAGCGGCGAGGTGGCTCGCGCTGAGTGGGGGGTGCGGGCCCGCGCCGGTGCCTACGCGCGTACGCCCTCGTACACCTCCAGCAGCGTGTCCGCCACGGCGCCGATCGAGAAGCGGTCGCGGCTCAGCCGCCAGGCCGCGTCGGAGGCCTCCTGGTTCGCGGCCGGGTCGAGGAGTTCCAGGATCGCCCGGCCGATCAGGGGGCCGTTGTCCGCGTCCGGGCGGCTGTCGGTGAGCCGGCCCGCGCCCGCCGCCGCCACGTCCGGCGAGAGGCCGCCGGTGCGGGTGACCACCACCGGCAGGCCCACCGACATGGCCTCCAGGACCGAGACGGCGAACGGCTCGACGACGGACGGCAGTACGTAGACGTCCGAGCGCCGCAGTTGATCCAGCACCTGCTCGTGCCCGAGCGCGCCGACGCAGCGCAGCGCGGCGGACACCCCGAGCCGGGCCGCCAGTTCCCGCAGCGGGCCGGTCAGGCCGCCGGTGTCCGGACCGGCCAGGACGAACCGCGCGTCGGGGTGCGTGGCGAGCACGGTCGGGATCGCGGAGACGAAGTCCTCGGGCCGCTTCCGCTGCTGCACCCGGGCCAGGTAGAGCACGGTCGGCGGGCGGTCGCCGCGCGGCGGGCGGCGCTCCTGGAGGGCGACGCCGTTGACGAGCCGGTGGAAGGTCCGCAGCGGGGTGCCGGGCACCACGGCCTGCACGCCGTCGCGTTCCTCCGCCGTCAGATGCAGGATCGCGTCGGCCCGGCGCAGCACCCGCTTCAGGCCGAGGACGTCCACGGCTTTCGCGAACCGCTTGTCGGTCGGGTCGATCATGCCGTGCGTCTGCACCACCAGCGGCACCCCGGCCGCCAGCGCGATCATCGCGAACGGCAGCGTGATCAGGTCCCGCATGAGGTGGACGTGGACGATGTCGGCGGACCGCGCCATGCGCCGGGCCCGCAGCAGCAGCCCCGGCGAGGTGATCCCGCTGACCTCGAAGGCGGGCAGCACGTGCCGGGCCTGGTGGAGGTGGGCCGGCACACCCTCCACCTCGGCCGGCAGCGGCCCGGTGAAGCCGTCGCCGAGGGTCGCGATCCGCGCGTCCACGCCCTTGGCGCGCAGCTCCTGGGACAGGCCCAGCGCCACCCGCGTCGGCCCGCCGAAGTCGTGGGTCGGCGTGTGCAGGGTGACCACGTGCAGAACCCTCACGACCGCGTCACCTCCCCGGTGTTCCCCGTTCCCTGACCGGCGGTCCCCCACCGGGCGGCGCCCCCCGGCCGCCGTCGGCCCACCCTAGCGGCGCGCCGGCGCAGTTCGCCCCGTCGCGACGCCCGGCACGGCACCTCACGGCGCCGCACCGACCGGGCAGGCCCACGACGAGGCCGATCCGGCGCCCTGCGGCGCACCGCACCGGACACTGCTCCCCGACGGGCACCCCCGACCGACGGCTCGGCACCGGCGGCGCGCGGCCGCGTGTACGCCGCCGCGTACGGCCGTCCGCTACGGCATGCGGGCGACCGCGCGCGAACCGCCGCGGCCGGGACCGATGAGTTTCCGGGGCCGGATCCGTCTACAGGGCGAAGACGCAACCGCACACCACGCACACCACGGAGGAAGCGATGACGGAGACCGGATTCACCACATGCCTGTGGTTCGACGGGCAGGCCGAGGAGGCGGCCGACTACTACACCTCGATCTTCAAGAACTCCGAGCGGGGCAAGGTCGGCCACGTCACCGAGGCGGGACCGGGCGAGCCCGGCTCCGTGCTCGTGGTGGAGTTCACCGCGAACGGCCAGAAGTTCGTGGCGCTCAACGGCGGCCCCGAGTTCACCTTCAACGAGTCCATCTCGTTCCAGGTCCGCTGCAAGGACCAGGAGGAGATCGACTACTACTGGACCAGGCTCACCGAGGGCGGCGGCGAGGAGGTCCAGTGCGGCTGGCTCAAGGACCGCTACGGGGTGTCCTGGCAGGTCTTCCCCTCCGTACTGCTGGACTGGGTGAGCGACCCGGACCCGGAGAAGGCCGCGCGGGCCACCCGGGCGATGCTGTCGATGAAGAAGTTCGACGTCGAGGCGCTGCGGAAGGCGTACGAGGGCGGCTGACCGCCCGTAGACTCGCGGCGGGGATGCGGGCCGGGCGCGCCCGGTCAGTCTCGTGACCTCGCGGGTCGGTCGCGGTCGGTCGTGGGCAGTCGCGGTCGGTTGCGGCCCGTCGCGGTCGGCGGAAGGGGGCGGTGCCATGGCGTCGGGCGTGCCGGACGGCCTGCGGCGTGCCGCGTCCCGCACCGCCGCGCCCGTCCCCGCCGCCCCAGGCCTGCCACGCGCCGCTCTCTCCGGCGCGCTGGCCGTACCGCTGGTGATCGCGCTGGTCGGTTTCCTGCCCGCCTACGTGACCGCGCAGCCCGGCACCGGCACCAGGGACACCGCGTACTGGCTCCAGCTCGCCCTGACCGTCTACGCGGGCGGGCGGCTGTCCACCATGGTGCTGGCCCGCCGCCGGCGGCTGATCCAGGGCGCCTTCTGGCTCTTCGTCTACGTGGCCATGGGTGTGGCGCCGCTGGCCCAGCAGGTGATCGGGCAGGTGCCGACCCCGGTGGTCGGCCCGGCCTCCGACACGGCCTCGGCGATCGCCCTGGTGCTGGCCGGGTGCATCGCCTTCGACGTCGGCGCGCTGGCCGCCGGGCGCCTGCCCGCTGCCCGGCCGGGCAGGGCCCGGCCGCAGGCGTCGGTGTCGCGGCGCCGGCTGTGGCTGCTGGTCGCGGTGGCGTATCTGGGCAGCGCGGTGTGCGTCGCGATGCTCGGCGGACCCGCGGTGTTCTTCACCAGCCGGCAGGGCATCAGCGAGTCGGTGCGGGCCGGCGGGCTGACCGGCAGCGGCGGTGACAGCCATGTGGGCTCCGCGCTCGTCCGCGGCTTCGGCACCGTGCCCGCGCTGCTCGCGCTGCTCCTGCTGATCCGCTGGATGATCACCTCGCGGGTGGCCCGCCGCACCCCGGCGGCGATCGCCGCGCTCGCCGGGCTCGTGGTGATCAACGTGATCGTCAACAACCCGGTCACCAACCCGCGGTACTGGTTCCTGACCGTGGTCTTCTCGCTCCTGTTCACCGCCTTCCCGAAGAGCCCGGTGGTGTACCGCACCGCGCTGATCTCCGGCGTGGTCGTGGCGTTGCTGCTCTTCCCGTTCCTGGACCGGTTCCGGTACGAGGCCGGGGCCCAGCGCCGGATGGCGGCGTCGTCGGTGCTGGAGCCGCTGACACTCAAGGACTACGACCAGACGGGGATGTTCGCGAACACCCTCAGCTACGTGAAGGCGGGCGCCGGGCACTCCGGCGGGCGTCAACTCGCAGCGGACGTGCTGTTCTTCGTGCCCCGCTCGGTGTGGCACGGCAAGCCGCCGGACTCCGGGGTGCGGGTCGGCCGGTGGATGGGCATGACCAACACCAATCTGTCGTCGCCGCTGTGGGCCGAACTGTGGCTGGACTTCGGCCCGGCGGGCATGACCGGCGGCTTTCTGGCGATCGGCTGGCTGAGCGGGCGCGGCGACCGCCGGTACGCGCGGCGCACCCTGGAGCAGGGCCGTCCCGGCACGATGGCGGCCGTGGTGGTCCCGCTGGTCGCCGGGTACTCCTTCATCCTGCTGCGCGGGCCGCTGCTCCAGGCCGCGGGGCGGATCGGGATCGCGGCGCTGTGTCTGGCGCTGGTCATCACGTTCAGCGAGGACCGGCGGAGGGTTCTGCCCTGACGTCCGCTTCGGCCCGGTCCGTGGCGGGTGCCGGGGCGCGCCGGACGGACGTGATCCGCCGCCACAGCGCGCCCGCCTTGAGCGCGGAACCCAGGCACAGGCCCCACGCGGCGCCCCGCACGCCGTCCAGCCGGTAGCCGGCCAGCAGGAAGACGACCGAGGCCAGCGAGAAGACCACCTGGATCGGCAGGGTGGCGCGGGGCCGCAGCACCCGCAGGGTGAGCAGCGCGCTGGTACCGAGCGCGATACCGGCGTACTGGCTGCCCGAGGCGGGCAGCAGCGCGGCGGACGAGGCCCAGGTGTCGCCGAGGAGCCGGCGTCCCACGTGGTCGGGCAGCAGCATCAGGACGACCGTCCAGGCCACGGCGGTCCAGGCCAGTGCGATGCCGAGTACGGCGGTCGCCCGGACCTTGTCGTCGGTGCCGCGGACCCGGCCCAGCAGCGGGGGGCCGAACGCGGTCGCCGAGTTGAACAGAACGTTCATCGGCCCGAACAGGGTGGTGGCCCCGCGCAGCGCCCCGACCGCCAGTGGCGCGGCGAACAGGCCGAGCCCGATCACGGCGAGCTGGCCGGCTGCGTTGGCCACCCCGAACTCCACGACGAACCGCCGCCCCAGGTGCCCTCGTCGTAGGTACCCGCCCACGTCGACAGGTGCGTCCTTGACCCGCGGCCACAGCAGCGCGCCCCCCACCACCAGCGCGGGCAGCGCGGACACACCCCACACGGCCACCAGCCGCGCGGCCCCCGCACCCTGGGGCTGCGCCGCCAGCGCGGGCACCACCACCAGTAGCCGTACGGTGTCCGCGGCCAGCGCACAGTGCGGCAGCCGCAGCGCGGAGAAGCAGTACCGCAGCCCGTCCTGCGTCAACACCACCGGCAGCACCAGCCCCAGCACGGCGAGCCCCCGCGCGGTCCCCCCGCCCACGAACGCCAGGCCCCCGGCCATCCCCGCCCCCACCACCGTGGCGGCCCCCGCGGTGAACACCACCGCGGACCGGCACGCCGCCCGCACCCGCGCCGATCCGCGCTCCAGCACGAGCGCCTGGCCCACGTACGACACGTTGAGCCCCAGCAGCACGGTGAACACCATGTAGACCATCGAGAACACGGAGAAGGCGGCAGCGGACGACAGCCGTGCGGCCACGACGAGCACGACGATGTTGGTGAACGCGGAGACGGCCTGATCGGCGACGGAGGCGAGCACGGCCAGTCCGGTGCCTGCGCCGGGCACGGCGTCGGGCCCGTCCGGCGGACCGGCGGCGGAGGACTCCGGCTGGGCGCCGCGGCCGTCACCCGGCGTGGACGCGCCCGTGCCTCCGGCGGTCGCGAGCCCGGCGCCGGCGCCGGGCTCCGCCCCCCGGGCTTCCCGGTAGGCCGAGCCTGCGCCCCGCCCGCCCGGATACGGCTGTCCCCCGCCCGGACCGGGCGGTCCGACCGCCACGTCGTCCCGGCGCCACGCGGCAGGGACGAGACCGGCCCCCGGGCCGTCGGCACGCGGCCGGTCCGCGATCGCACCGTCCGGTTCGACGGCGGAGCCGTCCGGGCGGCACGCCCCGGGGTCGGGTGCGGCTCGCAGGTCGTCGCTCCGCGGGTGGGCGCGGTGTTCCGGGCCGTCAGTCGGCGCGGGCGTGGAATGCGCGGGGTCGGGTGAGGCCCCGGGGGCCGCGGCGGGTCGGAGGGGCCGCGGGACGGGGCCGGTCAAGGGACCGGGTGGTGCTCCGGGGCGAGGCCGGGGGCCGGGGAGGAGGGGGCGGGGTGCGGGGCGGACGGGGCGGGGCGGCTGCCGGCGGCGCGGCGGCCACGCGAGCCGGTACCGGGACGGAGGCGGAACGTGGCAGTGGCGTGATCCGTGCGGTGCAGGACGGCGCCGAGCACCGCACCGCCCGCCGCCTCGATCAGCTCGCGGACCCGTACCAGGTCGGCGCGGTGCACCGCCCGAGGGTCGCAGACCACGATCACGCCGTCCACCCGGTCGGCGAGCGCCAGCGCGTCCGCGTAGGCCAGGACGGCCGGGGCCAGCACGACGACGGCGGAGCCGGGTTCGTCGGCCTCGGCGAAGAGCCGGGTCGCCGGGGCCGAGGTGAGCGCGCGGGCGACGTTGCGTACCCGGCGTCCCGGGACCAGGTCGAAGGAGCCGGACTCGCCGGCGTCGACGGGCACGTGGAGACCGGCGGGCCAGCCACTCTCACCGGGTCCGGGCGAGCGGCCGCGGTTGGGCCGGGTGCCGTCCACCGCCCGCAGCCGCGCCGACAGCGAGGGCCTCCGCAGGTTCGCCTCGACCAGCAGCACCTCCATGCCCATCTCGGCGAAGGACGCGGCGACGTTGACCGCGACCGCCGCCGCGGCGTCGTCGCCCGTGCCGCGCGGGGCGACCACCAGCAGCCGCCGCCGCTCGGCGAAGCGCTCGTCGTGGCCGATCCGGAACGCGACCGCGCGGTATTCCTCGGCGAGCCGCCCGTCCCCGTTGTCCTCGGCGAGCAGCCCCACCCCGTCGCCGTCCCCGCGCCGCCGCCGGTGCGGCAGCGTGCCGAGTACCGGCGCGCCGAGCGCGCGGACGACCTCGCCGTCGGACCGTACCGCCGGGTCGAAGACCAGCCGCACCCACGCGGCGAGCAGCCCGAGCGCGACGCCCACCGCGCCGCCGAGGCCGAGCATCATCACCAGGCCGGGCCCGGAGGGCCCGTCGGGCTCCACGCCGGGCCTGATCACCACGCCGGGCGTGGTGTCCAGGGCCCGCAACCCGCTGATGTCGTTGTTGAGTTCGGTGATCCGGCCGAGCAGATTGGTCTGTACGGACACCAGCGTGCCGACGACCTGCGGGTCCTCGGCCTTCTGGATCTGCGCGAGCAGGTCGTTGCGCTGCCTGACCAGCGGGTTGAGCTGGGTCTGGTAGCCGGCCACCATCTTCTGGATGGTCAGCTCGGTCTGTGCCTCGCGGTTGTTCAGGTACGCGGCGGTGAACGCGTTGACCCAGGCCGCGGCGTCGTGCGCACTGCCCGCGGTGCAGGTGAAGCGCAGCACGAGGGTGTTGGGCGGGTTGCCGACCTGGAGGCAGTGCGCCAGCTCGACGGCCGGTTCCTTGACGAAGGCCGCAGCGGTGTTCGCGACCGTGCTGCTCATCGCGTTCTGCCGCTCGGTGCCGATGTTGATGCCCTTGTCCGCGGTGGCACCGGTGGTGAAGGGGTCGGCGGTCGCGGCCCTGACCATGATCTCGCTGGTGGCGGTGTACGTGTCGGCGCCGGTCAGCGCGAGGTACGCGCCGCCGAGCAGGCCGGCCAGCAGCCCGGCGACGATCAGGGCGCGGTAGCGGACGAGCTGCCGGAACTGGTCCCGCAGCGGGTCGGGTTCGTCCGGCGCCATGGCGTGCGTCTGCGCTCCGGTCATGTGCCCACCGCCCCCTCGATCTCCCCGGC
This sequence comes from Streptomyces sp., assembly GCF_036524955.1. Taxonomy (GTDB): domain Bacteria; phylum Actinomycetota; class Actinomycetes; order Streptomycetales; family Streptomycetaceae; genus Actinacidiphila. Next base: position 14,729 of record NZ_DATDBG010000233.1, on the reverse strand, counting down.
CGCGTGCGCGTCCTCGGTGCGTGCGACCCGTGCGTCCGCCGGTCGGTCCGGTCCGGCCGCCGCCTCCGCCGCCTCCGACCGTACGTCCGGCTCGTCCGCCCGTACGCCGGATTCCCGTGCCCGGTCCCCGAGCGCCCGCTCCCCCAGCGCTTCCGCGAGCAGCGCGTCGATCCGGGCCAGACCCGCCTCGCGGCTGAGGTGAACGGCCGCGTAGACGGAACCGCGTTCGCCGAGTGCGTCCGCCCGGCCGGGGTCGGCGGCGAGCGAGCGGACCGCGTCCAGCAGGGCGTGCGGGTCCTCCGGGGGGACGACGACGCCCGCGCCCGAGCGGGCGACCTCCAGTGCGCTGCCGCCTTCCCGGGCGACGGAGGCGACGACGGGACGGCCGGCCGCGAAGTAGGAGGTGAGCTTGGAGGGGACGCTCATGTCGACCACCGAGGCCCGCTGGGTGACCGCGAGGACGTCGGCCGCGGCCAGTACCTCGGGGAACTCCGCGTCGTCGGCCGGCGGCAGGAAGTCCAGGTTGGGCAGGCCGCCCGCCATGGAGCGCAGTCGCTCGCGCTGGTTGCCGTCGCCCATCAGCACCACCCGTAACCGCGGGTCCAGCCGGGCGGTCTCCACCAGCACCTCCAGGCCCTGCTTGAGGCCCATGTTGCCGGAGTGCAGCAGGACGGTACGGCCCTCGCGCCAGCCGAGCCGCGCGCGCATCTCGGCGCGCGGGCGGGAAGGGGACGGTACGTGCGACCAGTTGGGCACCACGCGTATCCGGTCCTCGGGCACGCCCATCGCGGCGACCCGGGGCGTGAACGTCTCGTGGATGACGCCGACCAGCGCCGCGCGCCTGAGCACGTACCGCTCGACCGCCCCGGCCGCGCCCGCCGCCGGCCGGCCGCCGCGTATGCCGCTCTGCGCGGCAGCCGCGCCCATCAGGTCCTGCACGACGGGGATGAACGGCACCCGGAAGCGCCGGGCCAGCCGTGCGCCGATCACTCCGGCGGCCAGGCTGGGCAGTTGGGCGACCACGGCGTCGGGGCGGTCCAGCCCTGCCGGCGGGAACCAGCCGCCGGCCAGGACGGACGCCTCGAACAGCGCGCGCGTGACGGCGGTCTGCCGGGCCGGTACCAGGTGGCGGCGCCGGTGCACGCTCACTCCGCCGCGCTGCTCCTCCACCCGCCGCACGCCCGCGTACGCCGGGTCGAGCCGCCAGGACGGGTAGTGCGGCATGCCGGTCAGCACGTGCACCTCGTCACCGCCGGCCGCCCAGTGCTCGGCCGTCTGCGTCGCGTAAGGACCTATTCCGGCGTGCTCCGGCGCGTAGTTCGTGGAGACGAGCAGCAGCCGCCGACGCGTACGCGTACCGGAATCGCCCACGGGTGGTCCCTTCCCCCCGGAGATGAACAAGTGCACACCTTATCCGTTCAGGGGTTAGACTCCGCGACGCCGGGGAGCGTTGTACGACCGGACCGTACGACTGGGGGGTCGTCTGATGTCGCAGCGGGTGGGGCCGACGGTGCCGCGGGGGGCGCCGCCCGGTGTGCCGCGCCGGGTCGGCTACGCGCCGGGGGTGTACGACCTCTTCCACGTGGGCCACCTGAACATCCTCCGGCACGCGCGCAGCCGGTGCGACCACCTCGTCGCGGGCGTGGTCTCCGACGGGATGGCCGAACTCGCCAAGGGCAGGCGCCCGGTGGTGCCGTTGGTGGAGCGGCTGGAGATCGTCCGCAGCGTGCGGTTCGTGGACGAGGTGTTCGTGGAGACGGTGCCGGACAAGCTGGAGACATGGCGGCAGGTCGGCTTCGACGTACTGTTCAAGGGCGACGACTGGCGCGGTACGGAGAAGGGGCTGCGGCTGGAGCGGGACTTCGCCACCGTCGGCGTGGAGATCGTCTACCTTCCGTACACCGTCCACACCTCCAGCACGCAGTTGCGCAGGGCGCTGGACGCGCTGGCGGGACCTGGGGGCCCGGTGGGCCCGGTCAGCTCTGCCGAGGCCGAAGCGCGCTGAGCTCCCGGAACCACTTGGCCAGGAACGCGCCGAGAAAGAGCGCGTGCACGGCGAAGAGGGCCAGGTAGCCGTAGCGGAACGCGCGTTCGCTGCCGAGCAGCAGGAAGACCGCGCAGAAGACGCCGTAGTCGACCGGCAGCAGGGCGACGGCCCGCAGTGCCGAGGGGGCGGCGGCCGGGGTCCCGCCGGGGCTCGCAGGCCCGGGCTTGAGCTTGTCGGTCAGCAGCCCGCCGAAGAAGATCAGCACGGCGGCGAACTGGAAGCCGAGCGGCAGCAGCAGCCAGCCGTCGCCCGGCAGCGCGAAGTGCCGGTGGAAGGTGATCAGCACGGCCGCGTGCACGGCGGTGATCTTGGCGCAGTCCACGACGTGGTCCAGCCACTCCCCGGCCGGACCGCCTGCCCCGAGCAGCCGGGCGAGCTGCCCGTCGGCGGAGTCGAACGCGAAACCGATCACCAGCGCGGCGTACACCCCCACCGCCAGCTCCCACGACGGTGCCGCCAGCGCCACAGCCGCCACCGCACCGAAACTGAAGCCCGCACTGACCAGCGTCACCTGGTCGGGCGTCAGCCCCACCCGGTACGCCCCCGCCGCCAGCACCCGCCCGACGGGCCGGTTCACGTACCGCGAATAGAGGGACACCCCCTTGGCGCCCTTCTGCACCCCCCTCAGTTCCCGCAGCGCTGCCGCGAACCCCAGGTCTCGTACGGGCGCGGGCCCCTGCGGGGGGCCGGGGTCGGCGGCTGAAGCCGGTACGGGCGCGGCGGCGGGCGCACCGCCGAGGTCCGCCCCGGCGGCCGGTAAGGACGCCGCGTCCGCGATCGCGCCCGCCGCCCGATCCGACGCCCCTCTTTCCGACGCCGCCCGTTCAGGCACCGCTGGATCCGACGCCGCTGGATCCAGCGGCGCGGGGCCTGCGGCTCCCGCCACCGCCGCGTCCGGGGCCGCCGCCCGTGCGTCCGGCGCCGACTCCGGATTCCGCCCTGCCTTCGCCACGCGGCCCCCACGCAAGGTTCACCGAGCGCCGCCGTGCGCCGCTCCATCGGTCCCCCATGATGGCAGGCGGCGCGCCGAGGGGCGGGCTCGCGGGCCGGCCCGGACCGGGGCGCGCCGCACCACCGGTCGGGCGGAAGGTGCGCGCCGTACGGCCCGGGAAACCGGGCGAATCAGTCATCAGCTCTTAAAGTGTGCCCGATGTCCACGTCGATCTCCCGCCGGAACCTTCTGGTGACCGCTTCGGGGTCGGTGCTGGCCGGCTGCATGGACGCGCACCGCCCGTCCGCCGCCGCGCCCGCGTCCGCCTCACCCGCCGTCACGCCCTCGGACACCCCGACGGGTCCGAAGACCCCGGCGGGGCCGCTGCCGGCCGGGCTGCCGGACCAGATCGAGCACGGGCCGCGCGACCGGCCCCGCGTGGCCCTCACCTTCCACGCCCAGGGCGAACCCGAGCTGGCCGCCGCGCTGCTGGCGGAGGCCGAGAGGGCCGGCGCCCGGCTGACCGTACTGGCGGTCGGGACGTGGCTGGACACGTATCCGGAGCTGGCCCGCCGCGTGCTGGACGGCGGCCACGAGCTGGGCAACCACACCCAGACGCACGTCGACATCGGCGCGCTGGACGAGGCCGCGGCGACCGCCGAGATCGAGGGCTGCGCGCGGCGGCTGGAGCGGCTGACCGGTTCGCGGGGCCGCTGGTTCCGGCCCTCGCAGAGCCGGCTGACCACCGCTCTGGTGGTACGCCTCGCCCGGCGGGCCGGCTACCCGCACCTGCTCTCCTATGACGTGGACTCCCTGGACTACACCGACCCGGGTCCCGGGACGGTACGCGCCACGGTGGCCCGGGAGGCGGGTCCGGGCTCGGTGGTCTCCCTGCACTTCGGGCACCCCGGCACCGTGGCCGCTCTGCCCGGGATCCTCGACGACCTGCACCGCCGCGGTCTGCGTGCGGTCACGACCTCGGAGCTGCTGACCTGATGCGCCGCATGCTGAACCGCACCCTGCTCACCGCCGTCGCGCTGCTCACCGCCGCCTGTGGGGCCGCCACCACGCAGGCGAACCCGCCGCCCCGGTCCCCCGCCGGGACCGGGAAGACCGCCGAGAGCGCCGGCGCCGCCGTCCGCCCGCACCAGGCCGGCTCCCAGGGCCTGCCCGGCATGCCGCCGGTGCTCGACCCGAAGGACGTCTACGCCGCCGACCGCCCGAACGCCCTCTCCCCCGTGGTGCGGGACTTCCCGTCCCGGGTCTATGTGCCGAACACCGAGTCCGACACCGTCTCCGTCATCGACCCGAAGACGTACAAGGTGATCGAGACCATCCCGGTCGGCCGCCAGCCGCAGCACGTCGTGCCGTCCTGGGACCTGAAGACGCTGTGGGTCAACAACGACGTCGGGAACAGCCTCACCCCGATCAACCCGGCCACCGGCAAAACGGGCAGGACCGTCGACGTGCACGACCCGTACAACCTCTACTTCACGCCGGACGGGAAGTACGCGGTGGTGATGGCCTCACTCGACCGGCAGCTCGTCTTCCGGGACGCGCACACCATGGCGGTGAAGAAGGCTGTGCCGGTGAGCTGCTACGGCGTCAACCACGCGGACTTCTCCCTCGACGGCCGCTACTTCATCGTCTCCTGCGAGTTCTCCGGCGAGCTGCTGAAGGTGGACACCGCGAAGATGGAGGTGATCGGGCAGCGGTCGCTGCCGCTGGAGGACGCGATGCCGCAGGACGTGAAGATGTCCCCGGACGGCACGACCTGGTACGTCGCCGACATGAACGCGGACGGCGTGTGGGTGATGAACGGCGACACCTTCTCCGAGCCGGTGCTGATGCCCACCGGGAAGGGCGCGCACGGCCTGTACGTCTCGCGCGACTCGAAGTCGATGTACATCTCCAACCGCGGCGAGGGCTCCGTCTCCGTGCTGGACTTCGCCACCGGCAAGCTGACCCGCAAGTGGCGGCTGGACGGCGGCGGCAGCCCGGACATGGGCGGGGTGTCGGCGGACGGCAAGGTGCTGTGGCTGTCCGGCCGCTACGACGCGGAGGTGTACGCGATCGACACGGGCACCGGCCGTACGCTCGCCCGTATCCCGGTCGGCGCGGGCCCGCACGGCCTGTGCGTCTACCCGCAGCCGGGCCGCTACTCCCTCGGCCACACCGGCATCTTCCGGTGAGCGCGGCGGGCCGCCCCGGCTTCCGGCCGCCCACTCCAGGAGCTCGGGCGTCAGCCCCACGCCGTTCTGGGTCGGACTTCCTCCTCACTCCCTCCGCGGCCGACCTCGTCCCTCGGCCGCCCACTCCAGGAGCTCGGGCGTCAGCCCTCCGCGTCGCTCAGACCCTGAGCGCGCGGGCCAGCAGGGTCGCGGCGGTGGCGCGGGGCGCGCTGCCGTCGCGCCAGGTGCGCGAGGGGTGGACGGAGTTGGCCAGCAGCACCAGGAAGCTGTCGCTCGCCGGGTCGATCACCAGGCTGGTCCCGGTGAATCCGGTGTGCCCGACCGCGCCCCGCCCGGCCAGCTCCCCCATGAACCAGGGCTGGTCGGCCTCGAAACCGAGGGGCGCGCGGCTGCCGTCGGGGCCCGGGATGCCGCCGAGCAGGAGGTGTGCGGAGGCGGGTGCGAGGATGCCCGCGCCGGCGTCCGTGCCGGGGCCGCGGCCCCCGTCGTCCCGCGCTGCCGCGTCCAGCAGCGCCCGCGCGAACAGCGCCAGGTCCCACGCGGTCGAGAACAGCCCCGCGTGCCCGGCGACACCGCCCATCGCGTAGGCGTTCTCGTCGTGGACGACGCCGTGCACCATGCCCCGGTCGAGTTTGCCCCAGGGTTTGCGCTGGTCCTCGGTGGCGGCGATCCGTGGCAGCCAGGAGGCGGGAGGGCGGAAGCGGGTGTCGGCCATCCCGAGCGGGCCGGTGATGCCGTCGGCGATCAGGCGGTCCAGCGGGCGGCCGGTGATGTGTTCCAGCACGGTGTGCAGGAGCAGCAGGTTGAGGTCGGAGTAGCAGCGGGCGGTGCCGGGCGCGGTGAGCGGTTCCTCGGCAGCCAGCCGGGCGGCGCGCTGCTCCGGGTCCGGGAGGTCGTACAGCGGCAGTTCGGGGCGCAGGCCCGAGGTGTGGGTGAGCAGGTGGCGCACAGTGATGCCGTGCGCCGCGGCGGCGGTGAGCCCGGGCACGTACCCGGCGACGGGCGCGTCGAGCCGCAGCGTGCCCCGCTCGATCTGCTGGACCGCGGCGACCGCCGTGAAGAGCTTGGTCAGCGAGGCCAGGTCGAAGACGGTGTCGGGCCGCATCGGCACCCACCGCTCGCGCGGCAGCTCCACCCCGCGGTCGGCCGCCTCGTCGTACCCGGCGTAGCGCACCGCCCAGCCGATCGCCTCGTGCAGCGCCACGGTGCGGCCCCGCCCGGCGAGGGCGACCGCGCCCGCGCACCACGGATGCGCGGGCCCGTCGCTCAGGTACGCCACCAGCTCGGGGACGATCCGGTGCAGCTCGTCGGTGTCGAAGCCGGTCCCGGAACCGGTGCCGGGACCGGCGTGAAGCCCGGTGCCAGGACCGGCGTGGTGCCCGGTGCCGGGACGCGCCTGCTCAGGGGAGGTACCGCTCGACAGCGGCCGCGCCATGTTCCTCCAGTGCCTTGCGGGCCTTCTCGATCAGCTCCGGGGTGGGTTCCCGGCCGGAGAGCATCACCAGGTCCTCCGGATCCACCGGGTGCTCGGCCCCCGTGTGCAGGCAACTGTCGGCGGTCTTGAACGCCCAGGTGCGTTCGTCCGGAACGTCGGACTCCCGAACATCGGACATCATGTCCTCCCGATGGTCTACGGTCCCTCCACCGTACGCCGCTCCCGCACGCAGAGCCCGACGAAGGCGCAGACGGCGAGAAGTGCACAGGTCAACTGGGTCACCGCCATCGGCACCGCGCTGCCCTCGCCCGCGATCCCGGCCAGCGGCGCGACCAGCGCGCCCCCCAGGAAGGAGGAGGTCCCGATCACCGCGGACGCCGAGCCGGCGTCCTTCCGGGTCCGCATCAGCGCCAGCGCGTTGGTCGTCGGCAGCGTCAGGCCCATCGACGCCATCAGCACGAACAGCGCGGCGGAGATCGCGGGCAGCCCGGCCTTGCCGAACACACCGGAGGTCAGTACGACCAGCGCCGCGGCGGCCAGCGTGACCAGGGCGAGTCCGGTGCCCAGCACCTTGTTCATGTCCACCCGCCCGACCAGCACCTTTCCGTTGAGCTGACCGAACCCGATGATGCCGATGGAGTTCAGGCCGAACAGCAGGCTGAAGGTCTGCGGGGAGGCGCCGTAGACGTCCTGGACGACGAAGGAGGACGCGGAGACGTATGTGAACAGGGCGCCGAAGGCGAAGCTGCCGGTCAGCGCGTACCCGGCGAACGGCCGGTCGGCCAGCAGGCGGCGCATCGCGCCGAACGTGCTCGTCAGCCCGCCGCCGTGCCGCCGCTCGGGCGGCAGCGTCTCGTGCAGCCAGCGCCAGACGACGAGGGTGAGGAGGGTGCCGATCACGGTGAGGACGGCGAACACGCCGCGCCAGTCGGTGAGGCGGAGAACCTGGCCGCCGATCACCGGCGCCACGATCGGGGCGACCCCGGAGATCAGCATCAGGGTGGAGAAGAAGCGGGCCATCTCCACGCCGTCGTAGAGGTCGCGCACGACCGCGCGGGAGATCACGATGCCCGCGGCGCCGGCCAGACCCTGGAGCAGCCGGAAGGCGATCAGCAGTTCGGCGGAGGGCGCGAAGGCACAGATCGCCGTGGCGAGCACGTAGATGATCATGCCGATCAGCAGCGGGCGGCGGCGCCCGAAGCGGTCGCTGAGCGGGCCGACCACGAGCTGGCCGAGCGCCATGCCGGCCAGGCAGGCGGTGAGGGTGAGCTGGACGGTGGCCGTGGAGCTGTGCAGGGCGTCGGTGACCTGGGGCAGCGCGGGGAGATACATGTCCATGGACAGCGGCGTGAGCGCGGTGAGGCCGCCCAGGACGAGGGTGACGAGCAGGCCGGCGCGGTGCGGTGCGGCCGGGAGCGCGTCGGGGAACGAGGTGGCAACGGGTGTGGCGGGGGCGCTGGGTATGTGGGCAGGCGTGGTCGGCCCGGCGTCCGGCAAGGCGGCACTCTCCATCGGAAGTAGTTGAATCGTTCCTTATTCTTTCAGGGTGCACGGACGGTGCTACGGACGGGGGGCTTGGGCGGATGAGCGGCAGTTCGGGTTCGGGGAGGGTCCGTTGGGGGATCCTGTCGACCGGCGGGATCGCGGCGACCTTCACCGAGGCGCTGCTGACGATGCCGGACGCGGAGGTGGCGGCGGTCGCGTCACGCAGCGCGGAGAGCGCGAAGCGGTTCGCCGAGCGGTACGGGATCGCCCGCGCGTACGGCAGTTGGGCGGAGCTGGCCGCGGACGACGGGATCGACGTGGTGTACGTCGCCACGCCGCATTCCGCGCACCGGGCGGCGGCGGGGCTGTGCCTGGAGGCGGGGCGGGCCGTGCTGTGCGAGAAGGCGTTCACCCTGAACTCCCGGGAGGCACGGGAGTTGGTGGACCTCGCCCGGGAGCGCGGCCTCTTCCTGATGGAGGCCATGTGGACGTACTGCAACCCGCTGATACGGCGTCTGGTCCGGCTGATACGCGAGGAAGGGGTGATCGGCGAGGTCCGTCACGTCTCCGCGCACTTCGGGGTCGCCAGGGAATTCCCGCCCTCGCACCGGCTGCGGGATCCCGCGCAGGGCGGCGGCGCCCTGCTCGACCTCGGCGTCTACCCGGTCTCCCTGGCCCACCTCTTCCTGGGCGAGCCGGACGAGATCCAGGCGTGGGCCCGCCTCACCCCGGAGCGGGTGGACGGGAACACCGGTATCGTCCTCGGCTACCGCTCCGGTGCGGTCGCCACGCTGAGCTGCTCCCTGACCGCGGACACGGGCGCCCCCGCGTTGATCGCCGGCACAGCCGGCCGCGTCGAGATCCCCGACGGCTTCTTCCACGCGGACCGCTTCACCCTCCACCGCCCCGGTCTCGCCCCCGAGACGGTCCGCCTGACCGACGTCCACCCCGACCCCGACCGCTCCTCCATGCGCCACGAGGCCGCGGAGGCCATGCGCTGCCTGCGCGCCGACCTCCTGGAGTCCCCCGTCGTCCCGCTCGACGGCACCCTCGCGGTCATGCGCACGATGGACACCGTCCGCTCCCGCATCGGAGTCCGCTACCCCGAGGCCGACTGAGCCCCTCGGCCGAGCTCACCCGGGCGCGGCCGGGCCGGACGGTGCCGGCCGGCACCCCCGGGGGGCTACCTGGCGCCGTGGCCGGAGGCGATGGAGGTGATGCGGGTGGCCAGGTCGAAGTCCTTCTGGGTGAGGCGGCGGCCGGCCGCGTGGGTGGTGAGGGCGACGGCGAGGGTGTCGTAGCCGAGGGTGAGGTCGGAGTGGTGGTTGAGGTCCGCCTGGATGCCGGCGATGTGGAGGGCGAAGATGGCCGCGGGCAGGTGGGGGAGGCGGTAGGTGCGGCGCAGGGTCGTCCCGTCGTCGGAGACGGTCCACCCCGGGAGCGCCGACAGGCGGGCCTCGATCTCCTGGGAGGAGAGGGGGTCGGCGTATGGCATCGGGTGCCTCCTCGGGCCGCAGCGGGCAGGGAAAAGCAGGGGGACGAACCGCCATCCATCCGTATCACGGCCCGCACAGCGGTGCATCGCGGGGCACCGCCGACGGACCTCGCACCCGGGTCGCGTACGGACCCGCCGCGCCCACCGCAGCCGGCGCCGCGCACCACTCCGCCGCTCAGGCCCCGCTCGGCCCTGCCCGCGGCAACCGACCCGTCGCTCACACCGTCGTCACCGCGACGCCCGCCTCCTTGAACCGGCCCACCGCCTCCGCGGAGATCTCCTGGTCCGTGACGAGGGCGTCCACCGTCTCGATGTCGCAGATCCGTGCGAAGGCCCGGCGGCCGATCTTGGAGGAGTCGGCGGCGACTATCACGCGGTGCGCGCGTTCGGCGAGCTGCCGGTTGATGCTCGCCTCGTCCTCGTGATGGGCGTACGCGCCCTGCTCGGGATCGAGCGCGTCGATACCGAGGACGGCGGTGTCGAGGGTGATCTCGCGCAGTACGCCGCCGGCCAGCGGGCCGGTCAGTTCGTAGGACTGCGGGCGGGCCACGCCACCGGTCACCACGATCTTGATCTGCGGCCTGATGACCAGCTCGTTGGCGATGTTCAGAGCGTTGGTGACCACGGTGAGGACCGGCTGGCGCGGGGCGCCGTGCCCGCCGTCGGAGGCGAGGTCGCCGCGGAGTGCCAGCGCGCGGGCGACCTCCGTGGTGGTGGTGCCACCGGTCAGGCCGACCACCTCGCCGGCCTCGACCATCGAGGCCGCCGCCTTGCCGATGCGCTGCTTCTGGGAGGCGTGCCGGGCCGTCCGGTAACGCAGCGGCAGCTCGTAGGAGACGCCGTGCGCGACCGCGCCGCCGCGGGTGCGGGTGAGCATCCGCTGCTCGGCGAGCCGGTCCAGGTCGCGGCGGATGGTGGCGGTGGAGACCTGGAGGGCGAGCGCCGCCTCGTCGACCTCGAGACGTCCGCGGTCGGCCAGCAGATCCAGCAGCGCGGTCCAGCGCTCGTCCCTGGACACGGGTGTTCTCCTCGTCCGCTCGGTCCACCGCGCCGGGGCCGGCACGGTCTCGCGCCGCATCCGGCGCCAGGCTCCCGCCGCTTCCGGCGTGTGCACAGCGTCGCACAGTCTTGCCAACCGGTCAGCGCGTCACCCGTCGGATGCTTGAAGTTGCCTCATATCTGCGTTAACGATGCACTGTCGCTCATTCACGGCGCCCAGGGCTGCGTAGTACTCAGCGCGCCCCCGCACGTCCCCGCTCAGCAGAGGAGTCCCCCGTGCCACGATCCAGCCACGGCCGGTACCGCCTCACCCGGTACCGCCTCACCCGGTACCGCCCCGCGCTGACCGCCCTCGCCGCGGTCCTGCTCTGCCTGCCGCTCAGCACGGCGGTCCCGGCCGCGAGCGCCACCGCCACCGGAGCCGCCACCGCCACCGGAGCCGGAGCCGAACCGGCCGCTCCCCAGCCCCTCGCCCTCACCCCGCCCATGGGCTGGAACGACTGGGCCCACTACCAGTGCGGCGTCACCGAGCAGATCGTCACCGCCAACGCCGACGCCCTGGTCGCCACCGGTCTCGCCGCCAAGGGCTACGACACGGTGACCGTGGACGACTGCTGGATGACCACCTCCCGCGCCGCCGACGGCACGCTGGTGGCCGACCCGGTGAAGTTCCCGCACGGCATGGCCTGGCTCGGCTCGTACCTGCACGCGCGGGGGCTGAAGTTCGGGATCTACGAGGACGCCGGGTGGCGTACCTGCGGCGGTTACCCGGGAAGCGGCCGGCCCCAGGGCGGCGGCGCCGACCACTTCGCGCAGGACGCGGCCTCGTACGCCGCCTGGGGCGTGGACTACCTCAAACTGGACGGGTGCAGCGTCCACGTCCCCCCGGGCCTGACCAAGGAGCAGGCGTACCGGGAGGCGTACCGGGCCCAGGCCGCGGCCCTGCGCGGAACCGGCCGCGACATCGTGTTCTCCGAGTCGGCCCCGGCCTACTTCCAGAGCGGCGAGTGGGGGAACCCGACCTGGTTCGGCGTGCTCTCCTGGACCGGCTCGTACGGCCAACTGTGGCGTGAGGGAACGGACATCGTGGTGTACGACCCCGCGCGGCCGGACGCGAGCCGCTGGCCGAGCGTGCTGCGCAACTACGGCTACAACCGCTGGATCGGCCGTTACGCCTCGCCCGGCCACTGGAACGACCCGGACTTCCTGATCGCCGGCGCGGGCGGCCTCACCGACGACGAGTCGCGCAGCCAGGTCGCCCTGTGGTCGATGATGGCCGCGCCGCTGATCCTCTCCTCGGACGTGGGCCGGCTCACCCCCGCCGCGCTGTCCGCGCTGGGCAACACCGATCTCATCGCCGTCGATCAGGACCTCCTCGGCCGGCAGGCGGGCGTGGTGTCCAGCTCCGCCACCGCCGACGTGCTGGCCAGGCCGCTGGCGGACGGCGACCGGGCGGTGGCGGTCCTCAACCGCGCCGCCACCGTGCGGACCGTCACCACCCCGCTGGCCGACATCGGCCTGCCCGGCTGCACGGTGACCGCGAAGGATCTGTGGACCGGCGCCCGGTCCACGGTAGGCGACGGCGGTCTGACGGCCACGATTCCCGCGCACGGCACCGCGATCTGGCGTCTCACGCCCGGCCGCGGCTGCGGCGCCGCCGTCCCGACCGGCCAGCTCACCGGCAACGGTGCCAAGTGCGCGCACGTCACCGGCGGCGGCTCGGCCGACGGCACCCCGGTGACCCTCGCCACCTGCACCGGCGCCGCCGACCAGCGCTGGACCGCCGGACGCGACCGCACCCTGCGCTCCCTGGGCACGTGTCTGACCGCGAGCGGCACCGAGGCGGGCAGCCCCGCCGTCCTGTCCACCTGCACCGGCGCCGCCACGCAGCGCTGGACCGCGCGGCCCGACGGCACCCTGGTCAACGCCGCGTCCGCCCACTGCCTGGACGTCCGGGGCGGCGGCACCGCCGACCTCACTGCACTCGTCACATGGCCCTGCGGGACGATGCAGGCCAACCAGGTCTGGTCGCTGCCCGCCTGACGACCGGTCCGGACGGGCGGTGACGGCCCGGGGGTCATGCCCCGGGCCGGCGCCGCGTGATCGGCGAGCACGCGCTCGTGCAGCGCGGTCACCGAAGCGCGGCGTGCGGCGCGGGCCGGCGCGGGCGGCCCGCGCCATCTCGCGACGGCCCTGCTCCGCGGCTGCTCGCCGGATCAGGTGTCGAGGGGGATGCGCAGGGCGACGCTGCCGCGGAGGTCGAGCCACGCGGCGTCCGGGCCGCGGACCAGGCGGAGGACGACGTGGCCGCAGTCGGGGCAGCGCGCCACCAGGCCCGGCGCCCGGGTGTAGACGCGCAGCCGGGCCACCGGGCCGGTGTTCCCGCAGCCGACGCACCGGCCGGACGCGGCGGTGAGGTCGACGGCGAAGATCTCCGAGAGGGGGCCGGCCAGGACGTTGCCGTCCTGATAGACGTCCTCGGGGGCGGGCGCGGCAGCGGGGGCGGCGGGCGACGTGGCGGGTCCGGGGTGCGGACGGCGGTCGGTGCGGCGGTCGGTGTGGGGGGTCATCTCAGCCTCCGGTGGGTCCGAAGCGTTCAGTACGGATACGCGCCGGATCGTGGCCGAGGTCGACCAGCAGGTCGGCGGCGGCCTCCACGAATCCGGTCGGCCCGCAGACGTAGACCGCGGGTGCGGACTCCGGCGGCCGGCCGTCGCGCGGCAGGTCCTCGGCGGTGACACGGCGGGGCGGGCGCCGCCAGCCGTCAGGCGTGGCGCGGGTGAACAGCCAGGAGACCTCCAGGCCGGGGTCGCCGCGGCTCAGCTCGGGCAGGTAGAGCCGGTCACCGGGCGTGCGTACCGAGTGGATCAGCCGGAACGGGACGCGGCCGCCGACGGCGCGCCGGGTACGGATCATCGCCATCAGCGGCACCAGCCCGGAACCGCCCGCCACCAGCAGCACCGGCTCGGTCTGCGTGGGCCGCCACACGAACCAGCCGCCCACCGGGCCGCGCAGTTCGACCTGGTCGCCGACGGCCAGGTCGCCCACGAGGTACGGGGAGACCTCACCGTCGGCCACGCGCTGCACGGTCAGCTCGACGCGGCCGGTGTCGGGCGCGGAGGCCAGCGAGTAGCTGCGCTGCGCGGTGTAGCCGTCCTCGGCGGTCAGCCGGACGTCGACATGCTGGCCGGGCAGGTGGCCCGGCCAGCCCGAGACGTCGAAGACGAGGGTGCGGGCGGCGGGGTTCTCGTCCCGCCACCCGGCCAGGGTCGCCGGCTGCCAGCGCAGCCGGTCGCCTAGTCGCCTTGGTACCGCTGCTCGCGCCATGGGTCTCCGTACTCGTGGTAACCGGCGCCCTCCCAGAAGCCCGGTTCGTCCTCGAGGAGCAACTCGATCCCGCGCACCCACTTCGCCGACTTCCACAGGTACAGGTGCGGGACCAGCAGGCGGGCCGGGCCGCCGTGCTCGGGGGGCAGGTCCGCGCCGTCGTAGCCGTACGCGATCCAGGCCCGGCCGTCCAGCAGATCCTCCAGCGGCAGGTTCGTGGTGTAGCCGCCGTACGAGTGCACCAGGGCGAATTCCGCGACCGTCTCCACGTCGGCGAACAGCAGATCGAGCGAGACGCCCTGCCACTCGGTGTCGAACTTGGACCACTTGGTCACGCAGTGCAGGTCCACCGTGGGGCGCTCGGACGGCAGCGCCATCAGCTCGGCCCACGTCCACCGGTGCCGGGCGCCGGTCTCGGCGGCGATCGTGAACTCCCAGTCCTCCCGGGCGATCCGCGGGGTCGGGCCGGCCGACAGCACCGGGAAGTCGTAGGTCTCGTACTGCCCCGGAGGCAGCTTGTGCTCCGACTCGCGCGGCCTGCCGCGAAAACCCCGGGAAATGATGCTCACGGTGCCAAACCCTTCATGTCCAAGGCCGCGGTCACGGCCCTCCCCGCTGCCCGCCGAGCGACGCGCGAGGCGGTTCCCCCACACCCGGCGCACGCCCACCCCCGCTCTCACCAGTACACCGCGCTCCCGCCGTCGCCGCTCGTCAACCGCCCCGCGGCTGCGGCCTCGGTGCCGGCCGGGTCGCGGGTCGCCGGAGTCCGGCTCGCCGCTCGCGCGGCGGGACAGCGGTTCACCGGGGTGACCGACCAG